>JAVKDQ010000014.1:0-6992 GCA_040222155.1 Roseovarius sp. | reverse complement strand
GCGTCGCGAGCGCTTGCCGGCATTCGCTGCGCGGGGATACTTGCGCGCCGGGCGTGGCAAGGGCCTCGATGGGGGCGGAGAAGCGCAGCGCCTCGACGGTGATCGGGCTGGGGTTGAGCAATGAGCCGCTTTCGCTGACATTCATCAGCACGCGCGCCAGCGTTTCGGCCTCGGCGATGCGGGTGAGCAGCGCGGCGAGATCGGCGGTGCCATCGGGCCGCCACGAGAGGCCGGTGGGCTGCGTGCCAAGGCTCTGCTGCGCGCCGAACCAGAGCGCACCCGCGTCTGCCACCACCTCGATGTCGAAGGCATCCGGGGTAGGGGCCATGGCGGTGCCACTGAGCGATTCCACGGCGCTTCGCAGTGCGGCCGCCAGCGGGTCTGTCTCGGGCAGAAGCGCGCCGGAGGCGAAATCGCGCGGATGGGCGAAGCGGATGACCGTATCGAGCGGCTGGCCGATGACCTGCGCGAAGCGGGCCGTGGCGGGCAGGGGCGGGCCGGCCTCGCAAGGGGCCTCGGCGCGGGGAACGCACGCCTCGGTGACGGCGCGCAGCCCGGCCTCGCGGGCCGTCACGCCCACGGCCTGCGCATGGGCGATGACCGCCTGCGCGGGGTCTGCCGGATCGGCGACGAGGCCCAGAAGCGTGCCCTCGGCGATGCCATGCACGAGGCCGGCCTGCAGCGTATCGCCCGCGAGGGCGAAGCGGCGGAGGCCCGCCGTGTCGCGCCCGCCGAAAACCGCCGCGTCGATCAGGTTGCCCTCCCAGAGCGGGGTCTGAAGGCGCGCGCCGCCGGGCACGGTGGTGTCGTTCATGTCGCTCAGGACGGCCTGGAAAAGCTGCCGGAAGCTCAGGCCCTCGCTCGATTGCAGCCGCGCGGCCAGCTTGGCGGTGAAGAGCCCATACCACGCCTCACCGCCCTCGCCGGTGCCGAAATCGACCTCGCGGGCAAGCTCGTTGGACTGGGCGGAGTAGAAGGCCAGAAACCCGCCGGGCAGGTCTTCTGGCGTGGGGTCGAGCACGGCCGCCTCGGCGCGTGGCTTCACCGGGGCCACGATGCCCAGAAGCGCGGGGTCGACGAAACGCACGGCGGTGCGGGGCGAGCCCGCGCGGGTGCCGGAGCCGGAATGGCAGCTGTCGAGCACCAGCCAGACATCGGCGCCGGTGCGGCGGATCGCGGCCAGCGCGCGGCCGATCTCGTCGTCGACGATGGCATTGGGGATCGCGTTGCTGCCCGCTTCGGCGCGGGCGGTATCGGCGGGCAGGAAGACCTCGTCGAGCGCATCGGTTTCGTCGCCTTCCGGGTCTGACTGGCGGGTGCCGTGGCCGCTCATGTGGATGTAGATGAAATCGCCGGGCTGTGCCGTGCGGGCGAGCGTGGAGAAGGCCTCGAGAATGGCCGCGCGCGTTGGCCGGGCGGCACCCTCTAGCCCGTCGGCCAGCAGCGCTATATCCGTGATGCCGCGCCCGCGCAGGGTGTCGGCGAGGAGGCGCACATCGTTGGCGGGGCCCCTGAGATCGGCCAGCCCGATCGTCTCGTCGTAATCCGATACGCCGATCAGCAAGGCGCGGGTTTCGGCGGAGGCCGGCGCGGGCAGCGCGCAGGCGAGCGTCAGCAGAACCCAAGACAGTAAGACCCGCATGTTGCCGTTTGCCCCCGTTCCGGCCGGTTCTGGCCGCAGCGGCCCCGGCGATGCGCAAGGGTAGCATTCCGCGGGGGCTTGTCACGAGGCTTCAGGTGTCAAAACTTTTGCTTTTTCGGGAAGTGCTGATACGCTTCGGGCAAGCGGTTTCAGAATTTTCAGTCAACGATACCGAAAAGCCGGGGGGCAATTCACGACAGGTAGGCTTGCAGGGCCGGTGCGCGCGTTTGGCACGCCTCTTTGCGTGATGCCGGCCTCGATGCGGTGCATGTGAATGGTCAAACGAGGATAGATGACATGACGAATTTCAGAATGCTCACCGCGGCGGCGCTCTCGCTCGTGGTGTTCGCGGGCGGGGCCGCGGCGCAGATGGAGGCCTCGCTCACCGATGTGGCGCGGCCCGTAGGCAGCAGCGACATCATGAACCACGTCTTCGAGAAGAAGAAGACCGCGCGGATGATCACCGAGCCCAGCACGCGCGTTTACGGCGGCAGGCCCGCCGAGCAGGGGGCATGGCCCGCGCAGGTGAGCCTGCATTCGCGCGAGAATACCGGCGAAGACCCGGAGAGCCGCTTCCGTTCGCAATTCTGCGGCGGCACGCTGATCACCCGGCAATGGGTGCTGACGGCGGCGCATTGCGTGGTGAACGAGGAGGGGCTGGCGCGCAAACCCGAGGAGCTCCTGATCCGCACCGGGCATGTTGAGCTTTGGGAGGGCGATTTTCGGGAGGTGGCGGCGGTGATCCCGCATCCGGAATACGATGCGCTGCAGCTTATCAACGATATCGCGGTGGTGAAGCTCGCCCAGCCGATCCAGAACAGCGCCCTGCCGGTGGGTGCGATCCCGGTGCTCGAGAAGGACGAGCCGCTCGAGGGCCGGAACGCCACGGTGGTGGGCTGGGGCCTCACGCAGGAAAACGAGTTTCCGGGCGTACTGATGGAAACAGATATCGATATTGTCTCGAACGAGACCTGCAACAAGAGTTTCGCCGAGCAGGTGCGGTTCGAACTGCGCGAGATGCTGTTGCTCGTGGGCGAGACCATTCCGCTCGCGAAGCTGGAGGAGGCCTATGCGATCCTCTCCACGAGCATCGAGCCGCATGTGACCGAGTCGATGGTCTGTGCCGGGATCCCCTCGGGAGAGCGTGATTCGTGCCACGGCGACAGCGGCGGGCCGCTGATGATCCAGCGCGAGGACGGGCGCTGGGTGCAGGCGGGCGTGGTGAGCTGGGGCGGCACGCTGCTGCTGAAGAAACTCAACCCGGGCATCTGCGGCTATCCCGAGCTCTTCGGGGTCTATACGCGCGTGTCGCATTATTACGACTGGATCGGCCAGACGATCCGCTCGAACTGAGGCGCGCGAGGGAGATCAGCAGATGAGTTTGACGGATAGAACATGGCAGACCGGCCTCGCGGCGCTCGCGGCCGGAACGATGCTCTCCTTCGCGCCGGCGCTCGCGGATGATTTCGCGGGTGGCAGCTTCGAGGAGAGCAGCTTCTCGGATGCGGAGGAGGCGCCCGACACGGCGCCCGATCCGGGCGGCAGCACGCCCACCGGCTTCGAGAACGGCAGTTTCGAGGAGGGCAGCTTCGGCGACGAGGGCGGCGAGACGGAGGCCGAGGAGGCCGAGACCGCGGCACAGGAGACGGTGGCGGATGACGGATTCGAGACGGGCTCCTTCGAGGAGAGCGGCTCGGAGCCTCCGGGGATACAGCCCGCGGCGCAGCCCGCGCCCGAACCGGAGCCCGAGGCCGATACCGCTGCCGCCCAGCCGGACACCGAGACGGAAAGCACCCCGACGCTCGAGATCGACCCGCAGATCTACGCCTACGAGACCCGCGATTACGGCGTGCCCGGGCAGAGCGTTCTGCGCAACGGGCAGTTTCACGCACCCACACCGCTGGAGCTTCCCGGGGGGGTGATCGTCTCGACGCAGGGGCTTGTCGATGCCTACCTCGCCGGGGTGGAGATGATCGTGATCGACGTTCTGGGAGACAGTTACGGCCTGCCCGACGCCTATGCGGCGCCCAACCTCTCCTCGCCCGGAACCTTCGGCGACCGGACGCAGCAGCAGGCCGAGGCGTGGCTGCGCAACCTCACCGGCGGCGACATGAGCTACCCGATCGTCGTCTATTGCAGCGATCCGATGTGCTGGCTGAGCTACAACGGCAGCCTGCGGGTGATCGCGGCGGGCTACCAGAACGTCTACTGGTATCGCGGCGGCATCCACGCGTGGGAGATGGCGGGGCTCAGCCTCTATCCCACCGGGCTCTAGGCCTTAGCCAGCAGATCGGCGAAGTGCTCGGCGAAGCGGTGCTTGAGGATCTTGCCGGTGGCGGCCGCCGGCAGGCTCTCGACGATGAAGATGCGTGCCGGGCGTTTGTAGCCCGCGAGGCGCTCGGCGGCGAAGCGCTTGAGCTCGTCCGCCGTGGCGGCATCGGGCGCGATGAGCTGCACGAAGGCCAGCACCTCCTCGTCGCCCGCCACCTGCCGCCCGATCACGGCTGTCTGCACCACCGCGGGGTGATCGTTGAGCGCGGCCTCCACCTCGGGCGGGTAGACGTTGAAGCCCGAGCGGATGATGAGCTCCTTCGCGCGGCCCACGATGTGGAGCCTGCCTTCGGCGTCGATCCGGCCCAGATCGCCGGTGCGCAGCCAGCCCTCGGGGGTGATGGTGCGGGCGGTGGCCTCGGGATTGCGGAAATAGCCCTTCATCACATGCGGGCCGCGGGTGAGCACCTCGCCCACGTCGTCATCGGCGCCGACCGCGAGATCGAGCGAGATCTCGACGCCCGGCAGCGGCGGGCCGACACTGGTATCGGGGTCGCCTATCGGGTTGCGCGTGCCGGAGACGCCGGCGGTGCTTTCGGTCATGCCATAGCCGTTCTGCATCGGCAGGCCGTAGAAGCGCTCGGCCTTGCGCTTCCATGCCGGGTCGAGCGGGGCGGCGCCGGAGGAGACGTAGCGCAGCGTCTCCGAGCCCAGAAGCTCGACGCCCCGGCTCTCGGCATGGGCCATGAGGCGGGCATGCATCTGCGGCACGGCGGGCATCACGGTGGCGCCGCCCTTGAGCGCCTCGAAAAGCGCCGCGGGGTCGAAGCGCTGCGCAAGCTCCACCATCGCGCCCGCGAGCGCCGAGGCCATGAGCATGGAGGCCACGCCGAAGACATGGGTGAGCGGCAGTGCGCCATAGACGTGATCGCCCGCGTGGAGCCCGCGCAGACCCGCCGAGGCGCCGGCGGCGAAGATCAGGTTGGCATGGCTGAGCATCACGCCCTTGGGGTCGCCCGTGGTGCCGGTGGTGTAGAGCAGGATGGCGGGCGTGTCGGGGCTCTGGTCTACCGGCTCGGGGTCGGGCGTGCCGTGGCTGAGCTGGAGCGTGCCGAAGCCGGTTTCAACCCGCTCGGCATCGCCGGCATGGGCGGCGGCCTCGGGCGAGACATGGGAGGTGTAGAAGGTGAGGCGGGGCGTTGCATGGGCGGCGATGCGGGCGATCTCGCCCTCCGACATCCGCGCGTTGACGGGCACGGCCCAGGCGCCGAGCCGGGAGGCCGCCATCATCAGCACGGCGAGCGCAAGGCAGTTCTCGGCCACCACCATCACCCGTTCGCCGGGGGCCGCGCCCTGCCTTGCCAGAAGCGCCTCGGCCTCGTCGATGAGCGCGGCATAGGCCGCCCAGCTCACGATCCTGGCATCGCAATCCTTGATCGCGGGGGCGTCGGGGCGGGAGCCGAGATGCTGCTCGACGAGGTGGTGAATACGGGTGAAGCTCATGCGTCGCCTCCCTTGTCCATGCGCGCGCGCTTGAAGACGCCGTTGCCCGTGGCGATGAGCCGGCCCGCCTCGTCGGCGAGTTGCGCCTCGAGAAAGAGCAGCGATTTGCCGCCGCCCGTGACCCGCGCCGTGGCCGTGACGCGGGAGCCCACAAAGGCGGGGGCGAGAAACTGCGTGGCCATCGACACGGTGAGAAAGGGCATGCGCCCCGAGGGGTCGACCGTGAGCGAGGAGGTGGCGCCCATCGCGTTGTCGAGCAGCGTGGCCGCGATGCCGCCATGCAGCACGTTGTGGCGGTTGGCATGGGCCTCGGTCACGTCGAGATGGCAGCGGGCGCCCTTGTCGGCATGGCCGATCTCGATGGTGTAGCCGAGGCTGCGCTGCGCGCCGGTTTCTCCCGCGATTGTCCGGTTCATGCCGCGGCCAGCCGGATGAAGCGCTCGAGGTGGTGGTCGGTATCGCCGAAACGGTGATCGACCATGGAGAGGCGCTTGGCGAAATGCCCCAGCGCGTATTCCTGCGTCATGCCGATGCCGCCATGCATCTGGATCGATTCCTCCACCACGAGGCGCGCGATGCGGCCCACGAGGTTCTTGGTGGCGGAGACATGCAGCTCGCGGGTGGCCCGATCCGCCTCGAGGTGGCCGCAGAGGTTGATGACCGCCGAGCGCGCCTGCTCGATCTCGACGAGCATGTCGGCCATGCGGTGTTGCAGCGCCTGGAACTTGCCGATGGGCTGGCCGAATTGCCGGCGCTGGCGCAGGTAATCGACGGTGAGGGCCTTGATGGTTTCCATCATCCCCAGCGCCTCGGCGGAAAGCGCGGCGATGGCGCGGGCATGGGCGGCCTCGATGAAGGGAAAGGCGCAGCCCGCCTCGCCGATCAGCGCCTCGGCGGGCAGGTCGCAGTCGAATGTCATCTCCGCCGCGCGCCCGCCGCCGTTGAGGGGGTAGTCGCGCAAGTGCACGGCCTCGGCGGGCAGGAGGAAGAGCGAGAGGCCGGCGTCGTCGGTGGCCGCGCCTTCGGTGCGGGCGCTCACCACGAAGGCGCTTGCGGCGGGCGCGTGCTGCACCACCGCCTTGGCGCCGACGAGGTGCCAGCCCGCGCCCTTGCGCTCGGCCCGGGCCTCGACATGGGCCATCTCGTAGCGGCTGGCGGGTTCGGCATGGGCGAAACCGAGGATGCTTCCGCCGATGATCTCTTCCACGAGGTCTTCGCGGCCCGCCTCGGCCAGCACGCCGCCCGCCATGATGGCGGATTCGATGAGCGGGGAGGGGGCGCCGGCGCGGCCCAGCTCCTCGGCCACCACCATGATGTCGAAGCCCATGCCCCCGAAGCCGCCCATGGCTTCGCTGAACATGGCGCCCGGCACGCCCATCTCCGTCAGTCCCTCCCAGAGGCCCTCGACGAGCCCCGAGGGGCTGTCGGTGCCTGCCGCGATGGCCTCGGGCGTGACGGTGTCGGAGAGGTAGCGGCGCAGGCCGTCCTGCAGCATCTGGCGGGTTTCGGTGAGGTCGAAATTCATCTCAGAGCTCCAGAATGGTCTTGGAAATGATCTGCCGCTGCACCTCGTTGG
>JAVKDQ010000013.1:0-21122 GCA_040222155.1 Roseovarius sp. | reverse complement strand
GTAATACTCCGCCCAGAAATCGCGGCGGCGGCGGCCCATGGGGAGCACCTCCACCGCGCGGCGGAAGGCCTTGCCGAGGCGCGCGAGCGGGCCCAGCGTCTTCGGGCGGCTCGACGAAGAGATCGACGCGGTCGCGCAGGCCGGCATCACCTGGCACATCGTCCCCGGCATCACCGCCGCCATCGTCGACCGCGACCCGGTGACCGTGGCGATCGGCACCGAGGGCGCCGCCCCCGTGCTCGCCCGCGCCATCAAGGCCGATCTCGAGGCGCGCCTGCCCGCCACGCTGGGCCCGCTCGCGCGCCTCGGCAAGGCCTTCCGCCGCGCGGTGGAGGTGCTCCCCATGGGCCGCCGCCGCCGCGATTTCTGGGCGGAGTATTACTTCACCGCCGGCCCCCGCGCGATGGACCAAGGCGGCGAGGCCGAGGTGAAGACCGCATTGCAAGCCCTTCTCACCAAATACGAATCCACCCCCGACCGTGAAGGCCACGTGGCCTTCGTCGGCGCCGGCCCAGGCGATCCGGAGCTGCTCACCCTCAAGGCCCGCAAGGCGCTCGACACGGCCGACGTGGTGATCCATGACCGCCTCGTCACCCCAGAGATCCTCGAGCTCGCCCGCCGCGAGGCCCTCCTCATCGACGCCGGGAAAGAGGGCTTCGGCCCCTCCATGACGCAAGACGAAATCAACGCCCTCATCGTCACCCACGCGCAAACCGGCGCGCAGGTCGTCCGCCTCAAGGGCGGCGATCCCACCGTCTTCGGGCGGCTCGACGAAGAGATCGACGCGGTCGCGCAGGCCGGCATCACCTGGCACATCGTCCCCGGCATCACCGCCGCCTCCGCCTCCGTCGCCGCCATCGGGCAGAGCCTCACCAGGCGCGGGCGCAACTCCTCCCTCCGCCTCCTCACCGGGCATGACATGCAGGGCTTCGCCGATCACGACTGGCGCGCGCTGGCCCGCCCGAACGAGGTGGCCGCGATCTACATGGGCAAGAAATCCGCCCGCTTCATTCAAGGCAGGCTCCTCATGCACGGCGCCGCCCGCACCACCCCCGTGACCTTGGTCGAGAACGCCTCCCGCCCCGATCAGCGCATCCTCTCCACCACGCTCGAACGCCTCCCGCAGGCGCTGGCCGAGGCCGATGTCACCGGCCCCGCGCTCACCTTCTACGGGCTCGCCCCCCGCGAGGCAGAAGCCGAGATTCCCCAGGCAAAAGAGGAGCTTGCGTGACATGGCCAAACCATTCACCCCCAAGGTCGTCACCGCCAATGCCCTCATCGAGGGCGATGTCGTCTACCTCACCGAAGGTGACCGCTGGACGCGCGATCTCACCCTAGCCGAGCTGATCGAGGACGAGGCCATCGCCGACGAGCGCCTCCTCTTCGCCTCCGCCCAGACGGAGACGGTCGTGGGCGTCTACCTCGCCGAGGCCATCCCCGGCGAAAGCGGCCCCGAACCCACCCATTTCCGAGAGGATTTCCGGCGCACCGGCCCCTCCAACTACTTCCACGGCAAGCAAGCGGAGCTTCACGATGTATAGCTACTCCGAGTTCGACGCCGGTTTCGTCGCCGAGCGCAACCGCCAGTTCCGCGCGCAGGTCGAGCGCCGCGTGGCGGGCCACCTCACCGAGGAGGAGTTCAAGCCGCTCCGCCTGATGAACGGCCTCTACCTCCAGCTTCACGCCTACATGCTGCGCGTGGCCATCCCCTACGGCACTCTGAACAGCCGCCAGATGCGCCAGCTCGCCATGATCGCCGAGCGCTGGGACAAGGGCTATGGCCATTTCACCACCCGCCAGAACATCCAGTTCAACTGGCCCAAACTGCCCGATGTGCCCGACATGCTCGATGCGCTGGCCGAGGTGGAGATGCACGCCATCCAGACCTCCGGCAACACCATCCGCAACGTCACCGCCGACCATTTCGCCGGTGCCGCCGCCGACGAGGTGGCAGACCCGCGCCCCGTGGCCGAACTGCTGCGGCAATGGTCCACCGATCACCCCGAGTTCCAGTTCCTGCCCCGCAAGTTCAAGATCGCGGTGACGGGCGCGGAGAATGACCGCGCGGTGATCCGCGCCCATGACATCGGCCTCCAGATCGTCGAGCGCGACGGCGAAATCGGCTACCGCGTGATCGTCGGCGGCGGGCTTGGCCGCACGCCGATGATCGGCAAGGTGCTCTCGGATTTCGTCCCGCAAGCCGATCTGCTGCCTTATGTCGAGGCCGTGGTCAGCGTCTGGAACCTGCTCGGACGGCGCGACAACAAGTATAAATCCCGCATCAAGATCACCGTGCACGAACATGGAATCGAAGAGATAAAGGCCCGCGTGGAGGAGCGTTTCGCGCTCATCCGCCCCACCTTCAGCGGCATCGACACCGTGCTCTTCGAGGAGATCAAGGCCGCCTTCGCGCCGTCCGCCTTCCGCGAGGCCAGCACCGCCGTTTACGAGACCGCCTACAAGACCGATCCGATCTTCCGCGCATGGGCCGATACCAACCTCGCGGAGCACCGCGCGCCCGGCCATGCCATCGTGCAGGTGAGCCTCAAGGCGCATGGCGCGACCCCCGGCGATGCGACCGCCGAGCAGATGCGCGTGCTGGCCGACCTGGCCGAGCGCTACGGGCATGACGAGCTGCGCATCAGCCACGAGCAGAACGTGATCCTGCCGCATGTCCACAAGTCCGACCTGCCGGGCATCCATGCCACGCTCAAGAAACACGGGCTCGCCACCGCCAATATCGGCCTCATCTCCGATATCATCGCCTGCCCCGGCATGGATTACTGCGCGCTGGCCACGGCCCGTTCCATTCCCATCGCCCAACAGATCGCGGAGCGCTTCGACGAGTTGAAGCTCGAGCACGAGATCGGCGGGATGAAGATCAAGATTTCCGGCTGCATCAATGCCTGCGGGCACCACCATGTGGGCCATATCGGCATCCTCGGCCTCGACCGGGCGGGCGTGGAAAACTACCAGATCACGCTCGGCGGCGACCACACGCAGGAGGCCGCCATCGGCGAGCGCACCGGGCCGGGTTTCTCCGCCGAGGAGATCATCCCGGCGGTCGAGCGCCTCGTCTACGCCTATCTCGACCTGCGCGAGGGGCCGGAAGAGACCTTCCTCGCCGCCTACCGGCGCGTGGGCATGGCCCCCTTCAAGGCCGCCCTCTACGAGAAGAAAGAAGCCTATGCCGCTGAATGATCTCGAAACCCGCGTGGCGGAGCTCAACGCGCGCTACCGCCACCACTCGGCCACCTCGGTGCTGGGCCACGCGCTGCGCGACCCCGATGCGGGCGCGCTGGCGCTCGTCTCGAGCTTCGGCGCCGAATCGGTGGTGCTTCTGCACATGGTCTCGGTCGCGCGGCGCGACACGCCGGTGATCTTCCTCGACACCGAGCTGCTCTTCGCCGAGACGCTCGCCTACCAGCAGGAGGTGAGCGAGCGGCTCGGGCTGACCGATCTGCGCGTGATCCACCCCGACCCGGAAGAGCTCCGCCGCACCGACGCGTTACAGACGTTATACCGACGTGATACCGACGCCTGCTGCGCCCTTCGCAAGACACGGCCGCTACAGCGCGCGCTTGCGGGTTTCGACGGCTGGATCACCGGGCGAAAACGGTTCCAGGGGCATGGCCGCGAGGCGCTCGACTTCTTCGAGGTCGAGCCCGGAACGGGCCGCATCAAGGTCAACCCGCTGGCCCATTGGCGCCGGGAGGACGTGCAGGATTACATGGAAGAAAACCGCCTGCCACGTCATCCGCTGGTGGCGAAAGGTTACCCCTCGATCGGTTGCATGCCCTGCACCTCGCCCGTGAAAAAAGGTGAGGATCTTCGCGCAGGCCGTTGGCGTGGCGAGGAAAAATCGGAATGCGGCATCCATTTCGTGAATGTCAAGCTGGTGAAGACAGGAGTAAACGCATGAGTGTGATCGCGACCGATGAGGGTTTTGCGCGGGGCGACTGGACCGAGGCCAACACCGCGATGGATCTGCCCTCCGATACCGACCCCGCAACGCTCATGGGGAGGCTCGAGGGCATCGAGCGCATCCGCGTCGATTTCCCCAGCTTCGCCGATGGCCGCGGCTTCACCATCGCACGCCAATTGCGCCTGATGGGCTACGAGGGCCGCCTCCGCGCCAAGGGCCACATCATCGCCGACCAATACGCCATGGCCCGCCGCTCGGGCTTCGATGAGGTTGAAATATCAGAAGAAATCGCCGCCCGGCAGCCGGAAGACCAATGGCTTTTCCGGGCCAACTGGCGGGCGCATGACTACCAGAGCCGCCTGCGCGGCTAGGCCTTGCGGCAAGAGACCCCCTTCACCTGACGTGGATCAAAGATTAACAGGAGATGTCGGTTTACCCAGAACCGGCAGTGACGCCATGAACGAGACAGTGACAGTGACCGAAGCCAAGCCCGTGAAGGCCCCCACCCTGCCCGACGCCCAGACCGTGACGCAAGTAACCCACTGGACGGACCGGCTCTTTTCCTTCCGGGTGACCCGGCCCGCGAGCCTGCGCTTCCGCTCGGGCGAGTTCGTGATGATCGGCCTGATGCAGACCGACGAGAAGACCGGCCGCGAGAAACCGCTCCTGCGCGCCTATTCGATCGCCTCGCCCTCGTGGGACGATGAGCTGGAGTTCTACTCGATCAAGGTGCCCGACGGCCCGCTCACCTCGCGGCTTCAGCACATCGAGCCCGGCGACGAGATCATCCTGCGCCCAAAGCCCGTTGGCACGCTGGTGCATGACGCGCTCCTGCCCGGCAAGCGCATCTGGTTCTTCGCCACGGGCACCGGGTTTGCCCCCTTCGCCTCGCTGCTGAGAGACCCGCAGACCTATCACGATTACGACGAGGTGATCATCACCCATACCTGCCGCGAGGTGGGCGAGCTGCAATACGGGCGCGAGCTGATCGAGAGCATCCGCGCCGACGAGATGCTGGAAGAACTGATCGGCGAGGGCTTTCACGAGAAGCTGCGCTACTACCCCACCACCACCCGCGAGGAGAGCCCGAAGATGGGCCGCATCACCGACCTGATGCGCAAGGGCGAGGTTTTCGCCGACCTCGGCGTGGAGCCGCTCAGCCCCGAAACAGACCGCGCGATGGTTTGCGGCAACCTCGCCTTCAACCTCGAACTGAAAGCGATGCTCGAGGAATACGGGCTGCGCGAAGGGGCCAATTCCGACCCCAAGGAATACGTGGTCGAGAAGGCCTTCCTGGACTGAAGCGCCCGCACGCTGGCGCAGCCCGGGCACAAAAAAGCCCCCCATTCGACAGCAACCGGATGGGGGGCTTTTTCCTTGTCAGGCGGCGCGGATCAGAGGCCCAGCACCACCCGCGCGGCCGCGATCGCGTTGGCCAGTTGCGCCGGGTCGCCCGCGGCATCCGAGAGCGAATTGATCAGCGCATCCTTGTCGGCCTCGCTCAGATCGCTGGCGCGGATCGCCTCGCGCGCGGCGGGCAGGTCGAAATTCTCCACCGTCAGCAGCGTGTCGAGCGAGGGCGTTTCCGCATCGCCTGCCATGCCGCCTTCAACCGCGCTGCCGGTTTCCGCGGCGCTCTGCTCGGTCACTTCCTCGGTGGTTGCCTCAGTGGTTTCCTCGGCCGCGGCATCGCCATCGGCCGTGCCCTCCGGTGCCGTTTCCTCGGTGGCGCCGTCCGCCGTTCCTTCTGGCGCGCTGGCGTCGGTATTGCCATCGGCGGTAGCCTCGGGCGCGGCTTCTTCGGTAGTGCCGTCGGCGGTGGCTTCCGGTGCCGCTTCCTCGGTGGCACCGTCGGCGGTGCTGTCGACTTGCGTTGCGTCGGTGTTGCCATCGGCAGTGGCTTCCGGTGCCGCTTCGGTCTCTGCCGTGGTGGCCTCCGTCGCCGGTTCGGTGGTGGCCTCGGCGGCATCCGACCCTCCGGTCAGCGCCTCTACGGCATTGCCCACGGCATCTTCGGCGGCCTGCATCGTGTCATTCGCGGCATCCTCGGCTGCTTCCACCGCGGAATTCGCGGCATCCGAGGCGGCATCGGCGGCCTCAGAAGCGGCCTCGCCTGCGGCCTCGACCGCGCTTTCGGCAGCCTCTTCCGCTTCGCTCGCCGCCTGTTCGGCCTCGGCCGCGGCTTCTTCGGCGGCCTGTTCGGCGGCTTCGGTTGCATCCTCGACCATCTCTTCGGCCTGCTCGGCGACCGTCTCCGCCTCCGAAGCGGCCTCCTCTGCAACTTCTTCGGCGGCCTCCCCGGCGGCGGCTTCCTCCTCGGCCGGTTGCTCATCCGTCGTGGCGGTCTCGGCCTCGGCGGGCGCCTGGCCGCCGGTCAGCTCGTCGATCGTCTTGCCGCTGAAGAGCAGATAGCCCCCGACCAGAACGATCACGGCAACCAGTATCCAAAGCACGTTCTTCATATCGGTTTCCCCAAATTTGCGATGCCGCGAAAAGCCTGCGGCAGTTCCACTCACCACATGGCGACGGACGTGGAAAGAGACAAGCGAAAATCAGTGTGGAATCGGCTCAACCCCGCTGATTTGCAGCTTGAAACGCCTTTTGGCTAAGGTTACGTTCCGTGCTCAAACTCTTGCAACAACCGAAGGAACAAAGCCATAGCCCGCAGACCGCACAACGCGCCTCCGACGCGCGACACCGGCCCCCGCGTCAACGACCGCATCCGCGCACCCGAAATCCGGCTCATCGGCCCCGAGGGCGAAAATCTGGGCGTGATGTCTCCCGAAAAGGCTATGGATCTGGCCGAAGAGGCCGAACTCGACCTGGTTGAAATTTCTCCCAACGCGAACCCGCCCGTGGCCAAGATCATGGATTACGGGAAGTACAAGTACGAACAGCAGAAGCGCGAATCCGAGGCGCGCAAGAAGCAGAAGGTCATCGAGGTGAAGGAGGTGAAGTTTCGCCCCAACACCGACACGCATGACTATGACGTGAAGATGCGCAACGTGATGCGGTTTCTCGAAGGCGGCGACAAGGTGAAGGTCACGCTGCGCTTCCGGGGCCGCGAGATGGCCCACCAGGACCTTGGCCGCGACCTGCTGCAGCGCGTGGCGGGCGACGTGGAAGGCGTGGGCAAGATCGAGAACATGCCCAAGATGGAAGGCCGCCAGATGATCATGATCATCGCGCCCGCGGGCAAGTAACGACGAGGCCACCTGAACGGCCAGGCCGAAGACACGCAAGACAGACAGGCGCCGGCACCGCGCAAGCGAGGGGTCGGCGCTTTTCTTTTGGGCCCGGGCGGCACAACACGGGTGATTCCGGAGCCCGTTCCGCGCCGCGCGCTTGACCTGAGACCCCCAGACGCGAGAATTGGGCCAAACACCACAAGGTCGCTCCGGGCCCGAATCCGGGGTAAAAAACCGGCAGGCGCACCTGCGTCGCGCCGAAGGGAGGACAGCATGGACAGATGGACAAGAGCCACCGGAGGCGTGCTCGCCACCGCACTCGCGGCGACGGGTGGCAATGCGGCGCTGGCCGAGCGCGGCGCCGACGGGCAGGTGAACATCCTCTACTGGCAGGCGCCCTCGATCCTCAATCCCTACCTCTCCGGCGGCACCAAGGATATCGAGGCGGCGAGCCTCGTGCTGGAGCCGCTGGCGCGCTACGACGAGACCGGCAAGATGCTGCCCTGGCTGGTCGACGAGATCCCCACCGTCGAGAATGGCGGCGTGGCCGAAGACCTCACCTCGATCACATGGCGTCTCTCCGAGGGGCTCACATGGTCCGACGGCACGGCGCTCACCTCGGCGGATGTGAAATTTACCTGGGAATATTGCACCGCCGAGGGCGGCGGCTGCGCACAGGTGGAGAAATACGGCGGGATCGAGAGCATCGAGACGCCCGATGCGCGCACGGTTGTGATCCGTTTCGATGGGCCAAAGCCCTTCCCCTACACCGCCTTCGTTGGCGCGCAGGCGCCGATCCTGCAGCAGGCGCAATTCGCCGAATGTCTGGGGCCCAAGGCGCCCGAATGCACCGAGGCCAATTTCGCCCCGATCGGCACCGGCCCCTTCACGGTGACGGAGTTCCGCCCCAATGACGTGGTGGTCTTCGCCGCCAACGAGGCCTATCGCGACCCCGAGAAGCCCGCCTTTGCCACCGCGTTGCTCAAGGGCGGGGGCGATGCCACCGCCGCGGGCCGCGCGGTCCTCGAGACGGGCGAATTCGATTACGCGTGGAACCTGCAGCTTGCGCCGGATGTGCTTGCCAACATGGAGAGCGCCGGCAAGGGGCGCGTCGTCTCGGGCTTCGGCACGCTGGTGGAACGGATCATGATCAACCTCACCGATCCCTCGTCGGAACATGGCGAGCGGCGGTCCACGCGTGACCATCCGCACCCTTTCCTCACCGACAAGGCGGTGCGGCAGGCGCTTTCCATGGCGATCGACCGGGAGTTGCTGGTGGAGATCGGCTACGGCGACGCGGGCCGGGTTACCTGCAACATCCTGCCCGCCCCGGAGATCTATGCCTCCACCGCCAATGAGGCCTGCAAGACGCAGGATCTCGAGGGCGCCCGCGCGCTCCTCGAGGACGCCGGCTGGACGGATGCCGATGGCGACGGCATCCGCGAGAAGGACGGGGTGAGGCTCTCGCTTCTCTTCCAGACCTCCACAAACGCGGTGCGGCAGGACTTTCAGGCGCTGATCAAGCAATGGTGGTCGGAGATCGGAGTCGAGACGGAGTTGCGCAACATCGACGCGAGCGTGTTCTTCGGCGGCGATCCGGGAAGCCCCGACACGTTTCAGAAATTCTATGCCGACGTGCAGATGTTCGCCGGCAATTTCGACGGAACCGACCCGGAATCCTACATGGCCAGCTGGCATTGCGACAAGATCCCCGCGCCGGAGAACCAGTGGCAAGGCGCCAACATTCCACGCCATTGCGACCCGGCCTACGACGCGCTGGTCACCGAGATGCAGCGCACCGGCGAGATCGAGAAGCGCGCGCAGATCGCGAAGGAGATGAATGACATGCTGATGCAGGGCTACGTGATGTTGCCGCTCGTCGATCGGGGCCGGGTATCGGCCCATGCCCTCAGCCTCGGCGGCGTGGTGCTGAACACCTGGGACAGCGAGCTCTGGAACGCCGCGGATTGGCACCGGCTGGGCGAGTGAGACGGCGCCTTTCCCCGGAGGCCGCCTTGGCTTCCGCCCCGGGCCGGTAACAGGCCACAGCCGGGTGTTCCGCAGATGCTGACCTACACGCTTCGCCGCCTCGTCCTGTCGGTGCCCGCGCTGCTCTTCATATCGCTCGTCATCTTCCTGCTGCTGGAGCTGGCGCCGGGTGACCCTATGGCGCAGGTGCCACTCACCGTGCCGCCCGAGGTGAAGGCGCAGATGCGCGAGGCGCTCGGGCTGGGCGAGCCCGTGCATATTCGCTTCGGGCTCTGGCTGTGGCAGTTCTTCGTCGTCGAGCCCGCCGTGCTCGTCGACCACCTCCTCGGCACCGGCTTCAGCGAGGGCAGCCAGCGGGTGATCAGCTGGCAGACACGTTCGCCGGTGATGGATATCGTCGTCGAGCGCCTGCCGCAGACGCTCTGGGTGGTGGGCATGGCCTACCTCGTGGGCATCCTCATCGCGCTGCCCATCGGCATCTACTCGGCCTACCGGCAATACTCGCTCTTCGACCAGATGGGCACATTCGTCACCATGGTGGGCTACTCGGTGCCGCCCTTCTTCTCGGGTGTGCTGGTGATCCTGCTCTTCTCGGTCGAGCTGGGCTGGCTGCCCTCGATCTACGACACCACGCATGAGGTGACCGATTGGGAGAGCCTCAAGGTGCAGATCCGGCAGATGGTGATGCCGGTGATGGTGCTGGCCCTGCAGACCACCGCGCAGATCAGCCGCTTCATGCGCGCCTCGATGCTCGACAACCTCCGGCAGGATTATGTGCGCACCGCCCGCGCAAAAGGCGCGCCCGAGCGGGTGGTGGTGCTGGTGCATGTGCTGCGCAACTCGCTGATCCCGGTGGTGACGGTAATCGCGCTCGGGCTGCCGCAGGTCTTCGGCGGGGCGATCATCACCGAGCAGATCTTCAAGGTGAACGGGCTGGGCCAGCTGCTCATCACCTCGATCCAGGCCAACGATCTGCCCATGGTGCAAACCGTCACCTTCATGCTCGCCGCGCTCATCGTCTTCTGCAACCTGCTGGCAGACCTGCTTTACGGCTGGCTCGATCCGAGAATCCGCTATGACTGAGCGCGCGCCCTCGCCACCCTCTCCGGGGCGCGGCCGCGCCGTCTGGCGGCAGTTTGCCCGCCACCGCGGCGCGCTCGCGGGCGGTATTCTCTTCGCGCTCATCCTGCTCGCGGTGACGCTCGGCCCCCTCCTCTGGCCCATCGCACCCGAGTTCATCGACACCGCCGTGCGCAACCAGGGCCCCAGCTTCGCCCACCCTTTCGGCACCGATCAGCTGGGGCGCGACACCTTCGCGCGGGTGCTGGCGGGCGGGCGGATCTCGCTCGCGGTCGGGCTCGTGGCGATGCTGCTCTCGCTTGGGCTCGGCACGCTGATCGGTGTGCTCGCAGGCACATTCCGCTGGCTCGACGGGCCGCTCATGCGCCTAACCGATCTCTTCCTGTCTCTCCCGCTCCTGCCCCTCTTGCTGGTCATGGTGATGCTCTTCCGCGAGGCGCTGAGCGGTGCCTTGGGGCCCGAGGCGGGCATCTTCCTGCTCATCGTCATCGCCATCGGCATTACCAGTTGGATGCCCACCGCACGGGTGGTGCGCGGCGAGGTGCTGGCGCTCAGGGAACGCGAGTTCATCCTGGCCGCACGCTCCATCGGCACCTCGCAAGCGATGCTGATCCTGCGCCATATCCTGCCCAACGTGCTCTCGCCCATCATGGTATCCGCCACGCTCGGCATCGCCAACGCGATCATCACCGAAAGCGCGCTCTCCTTCCTCGGCCTTGGCTTCCCCCCCGATTTCGCCACATGGGGGCGGCTTCTGAACGATGCCACGCAATACATCGGCGACTATCCCGCGCGCGCCTTCTGGCCGGGCCTGATGATCTCACTGACCGTCCTCAGCGTGAATTACATCGGCGACGGGCTGCGCGATGCGCTCGACCCCCGCCTGCGGGGCCGCTGACACGCAGCGCAACCGATTTCTTCCAAAGAAATCGACCCGGAAAGTTTCAAACTTTCCGCGTTCGCCGCGCCCCATGTCTCTCCCGAAAATAGGACGTTTTTCAGGCTGCGCCGCTGCCGTGACAGGCAGATCTTCCGCCATTCGCGCCCATCTCGAAACGATTTCCCGACCACATCAAGCTACCGGAAAGACTTTCCATCGCCCGGCCCATATTCAGGGGTCCGAATGCTTGAATCCCGGCAATTTCTGCGCCAGATCAGGGAAAATTTCCTCTTTTCGGGAGAAACCCCCATGTTCGAGACGCTCGGTTTCGAAACCCTCACCGCCCCGCAGGCGGCGCTCTGGTTCGCACTGGGATTGGGCGCGTTGTTCGGCGCGCTTGCGCAGGTCACACGCTTCTGCCTGCGCCGTGCGCTCGTGGGCGAAGACCGGCGGCAGGCGGCGGGCATTTGGCTCACCGCGCTCGCCGTGGCGGTGCTCGGCACGCAAGCCGCGGTGCACATGGGCTGGATCTCCTTCTCGGATCACCGGTTCATGGCGGGCGACCTGCCGGCCCTCGCGATCATCGCGGGCGGGCTGCTCTTCGGCACCGGCATGGTGCTGACGCGCGGCTGCATCTCACGGCTGACGGTGCTGACAGGCGCGGGCAACCTGCGCGCGCTGACCGTGATCGTTGTCTTCGCCATCGTGGCCCATGCCACGCTCAAGGGGGTGCTGGCACCAGTGCGCGTAGCCGCTGGCTCGATCACGCTGCCGCTCGAAAGCGCTGCGCTTCCGGGCAATGCTCTTCTCTGGTCCGGGCTGATCGCCATGGCGGCGCTGGCCTTCGCGCTGCGGTCGGGCAACCGCTGGCACATGCTGGCGCTGGCTGGGCTGATCGGCCTGCTTGTGCCGCTCGGCTGGGTGGGCACAGGGCTCGTGCTCTACGACGATTTCGACCCGATCGCGATGGAATCGCTCTCCTTCACCGCGCCGATGGCCGATGCGCTTTTCTTCACCGTGGCCTCCACCGCCGTCTCTCCCGGCTTCGGCACCGGCCTCGTGGGTGGTGTCGTGATGGGTGCGTTGGCGGCTGCGCTGCTCTCGGGCGGCTTCCGCTGGCAGAGCTTCGGATCGCCCGCCGAAACCGGGCGTTACCTGGCCGGTGGCGCGCTGATGGGCTTCGGTGGGGTGCTGGCGGGGGGCTGCACCGTGGGCGCGGGGCTTGCGGGTGTGCCGACGCTCTCGCTTGCCGCGATTCTCGCGCTCGGCGCCATCGCGACCGGGGCGCTGGCGGCGCATCGGGTGCTCGGTGGGCGCAATCTGCAACCCTTCGCCCAGCCCGCCGAGTAAGGCTTGCGTTGAGGCGTCACGCAGTTAGGATGCGGCCCGCATCTGAGGAGGCGCGGGCCACATCATGACTCACTATACCTACAAGGTCGTTCCGGCCCCGGCCAAGGGCCGAAAGGCGCCGGGTGTGAAAGGCGCGGAGGCGCGCTTCGCCCACGGGCTGGAAGCCGTGATGAACGAGATGGCGGCCGAAGGCTGGGAATATCTGCGCGCCGATATCCTGCCGAGCGAAGAGCGCCAGGGGTTGACCTCCACGCAAACGGTCTATCGCAGCGTGCTCGTCTTTCGCCGCGAGGCTCAAGCGGCGCGCGTGAACCGGCCCGACGCACCAACAGTGCCCGCCCCCGTCGTGCCCCCGCCTCACGAACCGGAGGAACCCGGCGAGACGCCGCGCGAGGTGCCAGAGGAAACGCCGGTCGAGATCCCCCGCGAGGAACGATCTCCGGAAGACCCGGCACCAAGTTTTCGGCGCCGTACGCCCCCGCCTCTCACCGCCACGCGCGGCGCGCGGCTGAGCGTCGTCGACACCCCGGCAGCCGAGGCTGAAGACGCCGGCGGGCCGGACTCTGCAACCGAGGCCGAGGATCCCTCCGACACTCACTTCGAAGAGCGCCTCGCCACTGCGGAAGACCCCACGGAAGACGTGCCAGAGCCCCATGACGACACGCCGGAAACGCCAGAGCCCGACGAGGACACGCCGAAAGCCTGACAGCCGCGTGGAGGCACGGACGCCTCGGCGCGACGCATCGGCGCGACCCCGCCCTGTGACCTAAAATTTACAAACTGGCCCCTTCTATTTGGCGCCCAGTAATCTACACTCTCGTCTCCGACTCGCAGAGGTTTGAGCTATGAGCAAAAGAGATCCCTTCGGATTCGACATCTCCGTCAGCGCCTCGAAGAAGAAGAATCCGCGCGGCCGGCGCGGCATGTCGGGCGCGCAGGAAACCTCTACGCGGGTGTGCGAGCACGAGGGCTGCGAGGAACCCGGAAAGTATCGCGCCCCGAAAGCGCCGGATGTGCTCGACGATTTCTACTGGTTCTGCAAGGAGCATGTGCGCGAGTACAATCTCAAGTGGAACTTCTTCGACGGCACCACCGAAGCCGAGATGAACGCCCAGATGTCGCGCGACAAGGTGTGGGAACGGCAGACCAAATCCTTCAGCGACCCCGAGGCGCGCGCATGGGCGCGGCTCGGCATCGAGGATCCGCACCAGGTGCTGGGCGGCAATGCCACGCAGAACCCCGGCAAGGCGCGCAATGGCCAACGCAAGCTGCCGCCCACCGAACGTCGCGCGCTCGAGATCCTCGAGGCCGAGGATACGTGGAGCAAGGCCGAGATCCGCAAGTCCTACAAGGCGCTGATCAAGGTGCTGCATCCCGACATCAACGGCGGCGACCGGAGCCAGGAGGAGCAGCTGCAACAGGTCGTCTGGGCTTGGGACCAGATCAAACCCAGCCGGAACTTCAAATGACCGGATTGCGGTAAAGATCTCGAGGCCCGGCGAGAGGTATTTGAAACAAGAAGAAGCCCGGGCCGGGCCATACCCGGGCTTCTTCTTGCTCAAAATACCTGTTCAGCGCCCGCCGCCTGGCTCTGTCAGGCGGGTTTGAAGACGAGGCTCACCCCGTTGAGGCAATGGCGCTTGCCGGTGGGTTGCGGGCCATCGTTGAAGATATGGCCCAGATGGCTGCCGCAGCGGCGGCAATGCACCTCTGTGCGCGGGTAGATCAGTTTGAAGTCTTTCTTCGTGCCAACCGCGTTGGGCAAGGCCTGCCAGAAGCTGGGCCAGCCGGTGCCGCTGTCATACTTGGTTTCCGAAGAATAGAGCGGCAGGTCGCAGCCGCGACAATGGTAGGTGCCCTTGGCATATGTCTTGTCGAGCGGCGAGGAGCCGGCGGGCTCGGTGCCCTCCTTGCGCATCACCTTGAACTGGGCGGGCGTAAGCATCGCGCGCCACTCTGCCTCTGTGCGGGTCACTTCGAAGCTCTCGCCAGCCTGAACGAGGCCCGCACGCACCAGTGATATGGCGGTACCGCCCAGAAGGGCCGTGGTTATGAAGGTGCGTCTTTGCATGGCTGTCTCCTCTTTCAGCCGGGGATGCATCGAAGATGCGGGCGAGAGGGCGGCGGAGCAAGCCCGCCGCCCTGCACAATCCGGTGAGGAGTGTTACTCCATGCCCGGCAGGATCACCGTGTCGACCACGTGGATCACGCCGTTCGACTGATCGACGTCGGCGATGGTCACGTTGATCGTCTGACCGCGTTCGTCGGTCAGCATGATCTTGTCACCGTTGTAGCGGGCTTCGAGTTCACAGCCGCCGACGGTCGGCACGATATGCATGCCGCCATCGTCGTCGATCATGCCCTTGATCGCCATCGACATCGCGTCGGCGGCGACCACGTGGCAGGTGAGGATCTGGGTGAGCTTGTCCTTGTACTCGTCGGTCATGAGCGCGCTCACGGTATCCGCGGGCAGCTTGTCGAAGGCCGCGTTGGTGGGCGCGAAAACGGTGAAGGGGCCCTTGCTGGCGAGGGTGTCGACAAGGCCCGCCTGCTTGACGGCGGCCACCAGCGTGGTGTGATCGGCCGAGTTCACGGCGTTCTCGACGATGTTCTTGTCGGCATACATCGGCGCGCCGCCAACCATCGGGTTTGCGGCGAAGGCCGCCACGGCGGTTACGGCTGCGGCGGTGGCGGTGGCGAGAAACGTCTTGGCAGTCATTGTGATAACTCTCCTCTGTTCGCTCCGGGCGGTATTGCCCGGATTGTGCACGAAGCCACGGCGGGCCGCGGCGGAGAGTTTCAGAGGAAATTCTCGCGAAAGGTCACGTATCCGTGAGCGGGCCCGCGGCAAGCACGGCGCCAGTGGGCGCACCGGTGGGCGAGCCGCCCTCCGGTTCGTCGGAGATCGCGAGGAGGCCGCCCGCGAGTTTCTCGCGCAGCGCGGGCGCGATCACGAGCGCGGTGCGTGGCGCCTCGGGCAGCACGCCGAGAGACACCGGCGCATCCTCGCCCGAGATCAGCCAGAGCTCGAGCGACCGGCCTGGCGCGGCCGCGCCTTCGCGGCGCTCGAGGTAGAGCTGCGCGGCCTCGGCATCGTAGGCCGCGGCCACCACGAGGCTGCCATCCTCGGCGGCCACTTCGGCGGTGTAGGCCGGGTCTTGCGGGGCCACGGGGCCCTGCCGCAGGAGATCGGCAGAGAGAAAGACGCCCACCGCCAGAACAGTCACCGCCAGCCCCGCCATGAGCGCGCGGCGCCAGAGCAGGGTTGCGGGGTTCGGGCGCGGCGCCTCGGCGAAGAGACGCGCCTGCACTTTCGCCAGCACCGCCGCCGGGGGCGCCACGGGGGCGACATCCTCGGAGAGCAGCGTGAGGTCTTCCACCCAGGCCGCGTAAATGCGTCGCAACTCGGGCTCCGACGCCAGGCGCGCCTCGAAAGCTTCGGCCTCGTCGGGAGGCAGAAGGCTCAGGGCGTATTCCCCTGCGCGGACGATGTCATCGTCCCTTTCTGGCATCTCGCCGGTCATCTGGACAGGCACTCTCTCAGTTTCAGCAGGCTGCGGCGCAGCCAGGTTCGCATCGTGTTGAGCGGCACATCGAAATGCGCCGCCAGTTCGGCATAGCTCTCGCCCTCGAGATAGGCGCGGCGGACAGCTTCGGCGTGGGCTCCGTCAAGCTCTCCGAAACATCCTTCGAGCCGGGCGCTGTCGGAGGCGGCGATGGCCTGCCCCTCCGGCCCCGGAGACGGATCGGCCAGAGTTTCGGTCAACACGTCTCCAACGGTTGCCGCACGCTGACGGCGTTTGCGGTCGATGGCCGCGTTGCGCGCGATCGTGATCAGCCAGGTCATCGGGCTCAGCCCGTTGGCGCGGTATCGGCCCGCGTTGTTCCAGATCTTGACGTAGACATCCTGCAGCACGTCTTCCGCTTCGGCCCGGTCGTTCAAGACACGCAGCACGACACCAAAGAGTTTCGCCGATGTACGGGAATATATCCGCCGGAAGGCCTCGCGATCGCCCATCGCGACACGCGCGATCAGATTCTCGATTTCCTGAAGCTCTGTCATCACGCTCCGACTCGTTACGCTGCAACCCTAGGCGAGATGGGCTGCAGGTCCAATGCTTTTAGGTCAGTCCGGATGCAGTGCGGTCAATTCTGTGGCTCTGGCCCTTGCCCTTTCCGGCTTTATGTTGCACCACGAGCCAAATCGACAAGACGCACCTGAAGGACGACCCCATGGCGGATGGAACCATCGACAGGAACGCCAAGCCCACCGAAGAAATCTCGGTCCGCGATGTCTTCGGCATCGACACGGACATGATCGTGAAGGGCTTCTCCGAGCGCACCGACCGGGTGCCGGAACTCGATTCGACCTACAAGTTCGACCCTGACACGACGCTCGCGATCCTCGCCGGCTTCTCGCATAACCGCCGGGTGATGATCCAAGGCTATCACGGCACAGGCAAATCCACCCATATCGAACAGGTGGCGGCGCGCCTCAACTGGCCTGCGGTGCGGGTGAATCTCGACAGCCATATCAGCCGGATCGACCTGATCGGCAAGGACGCGATCAAGCTGCGCGACGGCAAGCAGGTTACGGAGTTTCACGAGGGCATCCTGCCCTGGGCGCTCCGCAACCCCGTGGCCATCGTGTTCGACGAATACGATGCCGGCCGTGCCGATGTGATGTTCGTTATCCAGCGGGTGCTGGAGCATGACGGCAAGCTCACCCTGCTCGACCAGAACGAGATCATCACGCCGCATCCCTGCTTCCGGCTCTTCGCCACGTCGAACACCGTTGGCCTCGGCGACACGACCGGGCTCTATCACGGTGTTCAGCAGATCAACCAGGCGCAGATGGACCGCTGGTCGATGGTGGCCACGCTGAACTATCTCAGCCACGACGCCGAAACCGCCATCGTGCTGGCCAAGAACCCGCTCTTCAACACCAAGGAGGGCCGCCAGCAGGTGAGCCAGATGGTGACCGTGGCCGACCTCACCCGCACCGCATTCATGAATGGCGACCTGTCGACGGTGATGAGCCCCCGCACGGTGATCAACTGGGCGCAGAACACGCATATCTTCCGCGATGTGGGCTACGCGTTCCGCCTGAGCTTCCTGAACAAGTGCGACGAGCTCGAGCGGCAGACGGTGGCCGAGTTCTACCAGCGCTGCTTCGACGAGGAACTGCCCGAGAGCGCCGCTTCCGTCAGCATGCGCTGAGCTTTTCGGAGCGAGGCTTCTGGCGGCGCGGCAGCGCGACCCGGCGCGCGGCATGGCGCCGCGGGGCGCGTAGGCGAACCGGTCTGGAGGATGAGCTTTGGGTGACAGGAAGAAGACGCGCGGCAAGCGAACCTTCGGGGTGGTCGGGCTCGGCAACTTCGGCGCGACCGTCGCCAAGGAGTTGCAGCGCTTCGGCAACCATGTGATCGGGATCGACATTTCCGAGACCCGCGTAGCCAGTCTGGCCGACACGCTCTCGCAGGCAATGATCGTGGACGCCCGCGACGATGCCGCGCTGCGCGAGGCCGGGCTCGGGGATTGCGAGATCGGCCTTGTGGCGATGGGCTCGGATCTCGAGGCCAGCATCCTCGCGGCGATCAACCTCAAGCTCGTCGGCGTGCCGGTTGTTTGGGCGAAGGCCACGACCCGCACGCATCACCGAATTCTGAGCAAGCTCGGCGTCGATCGGATCATCCACCCCGAGGTGGAGGTGGGTCAGCATATCGCGCAGGTTCTGCACAACCCGCTGGTGCGCGATTACGTGAGCCTTGGCAACGGCTATCACGTGGTCAATTTCCGCATCCCCGAAAGCCTCGAGGGCAAGAGCCTCGCCGAATTGCCGCATCGCGAGAAGTTCAACCTGCGCTGCATCGGGGTCATGCGCGGCACCCAGTTCTTGGGCCGTGACGACAGCGAATGCCGCCTGCAGAGCGATGATCTGCTGCTGCTTCTGGGTCAGCGCGCCGACCTGCGCGATTTCGCCGCGAGCCTCTGAGCGTGCCCGCAGCGCCAATCAGCCTCGGCCGTGGCAGGAAACTGCTCCGCCTGCCGCCGCCCGCGCTGCTGGTGATCTTCTACGCGGTCTTTATCAGTGTTGGCGCCCTCCTGCTCTGGCTGCCGATCTCCCATCACGGCGGGATCGACCTTGGCAAGGCGATCTTCACTTCCACCTCCGCGGTCACCGTGACCGGCCTCGTTCTTGCCGATACCGGCGCCGCCTTCACCGGGTTCGGACAGGCGGTGATCGCCGTGCTGATCCAGCTGGGCGGCCTCGGCCTGATGACCTTTGCCGTACTGGTGCTGGTGGCGCTCGGCATCCCCGTGAGCACGCCGCAACGCCTGATCCTGCGCGAGGATCTCAACCAGACCTCGCTTTCGAACCTGACCTATCTCACGAAGATCATCTTTCTCATCGCGCTCGTCTGCGAGGCCGTGGGCGCGGTTCTGCTCGCCTTCGTCTTCGTGCCAGAATACGGTTGGAACGGCGTCTGGCAGGCGGTCTTCCACTCGGTCTCGGCCTTCAACAACGCGGGCTTCGCCCTTCATCCCGACAGCCTCTCGCAATGGGTCGGGAGCCCTGTCATCAACATCGTCATACCGGCGCTGTTCATTCTCGGGGGCCTTGGCTTCATCGTGGTGGTCGATGTCTACCAGCAGCGCAAGTGGCACAAGCTCACGCTGCATTCGAAGCTGATGCTCGTCGGCACGGCGGTGCTGATCGTCTGGGGTGTGACCATGTTCGCCCTCCTCGAATGGACGAACCCCGAAACGCTGGGCGGGCTCGGGATGATCGAGAAGCTCTGGGCGAGCTGGTTTCAAGGCGTCACGCCGCGCACCGCGGGCTTCAACACGATCGACACAAGCGGGATGCACGACAGCACGACCATCCTCACGATGACCCTGATGCTCGTGGGCGGCGGCAGCACCTCGACCGCGGGCGGCATCAAGGTGACGACGCTCTGCGTGCTGCTTCTGGCCACAGCGGCCTTCTTCCGGCGCAGCACCACGCTGCATGCCTTCGGGCGCGCCCTGGGGCCGGAGGAGGTGATGAAGGTGATGGCGCTCACGACCATCTCGATGCTGCTCGTGCTGACCGGCATCTTCGTCCTGACGATCAACCATGACGGGCAGTTCATCGACCTTGCCTTCGAGGTCACCTCGGCCTTCGGCACGGTGGGCCTGTCGCGCGGCACCACGGGCGAGCTCGACTGGCTCGGCCGGGCGATCATCATCGCGACCATGTTCATCGGCCGGGTCGGCCCACTGACGGTGGGCTTCTTCCTTGCGACCCGAAGCGCACCTCGGGTGAAATATCCCTCCGGCCAAGTCTACCTCGGTTGAGGCCGCGAGAGCGCATGCTGCCTCTCGGTTGAGTTGCGTTAAAGCCTCCTTAGACAAATCCGTATATTGTTCGTATTGACAGTGTATATACACAAGTCATAAATTTGTTACATGATGCAAGACATGCGCACCTTGGCAGTGGTGACGTTGCTGACGATTGCAGGCATCACCCCGGCCCATTCCACCGGCCTCTCGGAGGGGCTTTCTCCCCTCGAGCAGGCCCAGGCCTTCGCGACCTGCGCCGGGCGGCTGCAGGCGCTGGCCACGCGGCAAAGCGCCGTGCGAGACCCCAGATCAAGCACCACGCGCGCCCTGCAGGGAGATTTCGAGATGCTGCTCGAGGCCACGCTGCCCTTCGCGCTCGACGCCGGCACCGACCCGGGCGAGGCCCGGCGCTGGCAGGCCTCGGGCTGGGTGGAGATCGCCTCGCTCCTGAGCCGCGCGCAATACACGCCCGACGAGCTGCGCGCCGCCCACGCAGAGGCTGCAATGGCCGCGCGCATCGTCACCTGCCGCCGGATGATCATGCGCGGATAGCCCCGCGCCCCTGACAAGTGCGAGAAACTCGCGCCGGAGCACTGGTCATTGCCCTGCATTGCCTCTAGTTTGCGGCGCAACAACCACGCATTCCGAGGCCCGCTCTGCATGGCACAGCAGTCCGACAACCCGGCAGATCCTTTCAAGAAGGCGCTCGCGGAGGCCACCAAGGTCATCGCCGACGACCCTGAACTGACGATCTCCTACTCGGTCGATCCCTCCGGCATGTCGGGCGACGCGATGCGCCTGCCGCAGGTCTCGCGCCGCATGACCCGCGAAGAGGTGCTGCAGGCACGCGGCACGGCCGATGCGCTGGCGCTCAAGCACAAGTATCACGACGCCGGCACCAATGCCCGTTATCTGCCCGCCGGCGACATGGCCCGCGAGCTCTACGATGCGATGGAAACCGCCCGCTGCGAGGCGATGGGCGCGCGCGACATGCCCGGGACGGCCGGCAATATCGATGCCAAGATCGGCGCCGAGGCGCTGCGGCGGGGCTATGACAGCATCACCAGCACCTCGGATGCGCCCCTGCCGGTGGCGGCGGGCTATCTCATCCGCCATCTCGCCACCGGGCGCGAGCTGCCGCCCGGCGCCAGAAACGTGATGGAACTCTGGCAGGGCTTCATCGAAGACAATGCCGGTGGCACCCTAGAGGATCTGCAATCCAAGCTCTCCGATCAGGCGGCCTTCGCCCGTTTCGCACGGCAGATCATCACCGACCTCGGCTATGGCGATCAACATGGTCGCGATGATGATCGCCCGGCCGAGCCAGTCGAGCTCGCCCGTGGTGCCGCGCGACAGGCCCACCGTGCCGAAGGCCGAGGTGACC
>JAVKDQ010000012.1:0-13118 GCA_040222155.1 Roseovarius sp. | reverse complement strand
TCACCGGGCACCTCATGGGGGCCGAGCTTGCCGCGGCCCGCGCCTACTGGCTGGGCCAGCAGGTGGCGGTGATCGGCCCGGCGCAGGGCGCCCATGCCACGGCGCTCGCGCTGCAGGGCGTGCCCAGCACCGCCCACGCGCCCGAGGACCTGATCGCGCCCGGCCTCGCGGCCCTGGCGCGCGCCTTGGGCCTTGCAGGCTGACCTTCCGCTTCTTCTTGGGTCAAATACTCCTCTTCGGGAGCCTCACTCCGCCACCGGCGCCCCGCCGCGCGCCCGGCAGGGCCCGAAAAGCGCCGTCACGGCAAGGATGAGCCCCGAGACGGTGGCGATCATTCCCGCCGCGCTCACCGCATTCTCGAAGCCGAGCCAGAGCGGGCCGTAGCCCGCCAGCACATAGCCCAGCACCGCCGACAGCGTGGCGAAGCCCACCGACCACCAGATCTGCGCCTCGAGCCCGTTGGTCATCATCCGCGCCGCGGCGGGCGGGCAGATGAACATGGCGATGACGATGATCGAGCCCACCGCGTCGAAGGCCGCCACCGCCGCTATGGCGGCCACCACCACCAGCGAGAGGCCGATGAGCCCGGTGGGCAGGCCCAGCGTGCGGGCGAAGCCCTCGTCGAAGGTGGAGAGCTTGAGCGGGCGCCAGAGGATCAGGGTGAAGGCGGCGACGAAGAGCAGCGTCAGCGCCATGCGCGGCAGTTCGGGCGGCAGCCCCGCGAGCGCTGCGGGGTCGAGAAGCGAGGCCCAGCCCAGCCCGTCGAGCCAGATCAGGCTCTCGAGATTGCCGTAGAGCGCATGCTGCACGTCGAGATGGACGCCCGATGTGTCGGTCTGCTCCAGAAGCAGCACGCCCCCCGCGAACATGGCGGTGAAGACAACGCCCATCGCGGCCCCCGGCTCGATGCGGCCCAGACGCCGGATGATCTCGATGAGGAACACCGCCACCAGCGCCGCCACCCCCGCGCCCGCCATCATCGGCCATGCCGCCACCGCGCCGGTGACAAGAAAGGCCCCCACGATGCCCGGAAGCACCACGTGGCTGATCGCATCGCCGATGAGCGCCTGCCGCCGCAGCAGGAGGAAATTGCCCGGCAGCGCGCAGGCTATGGCGGCGAAGATGCCGATGAGCAGCGGTGGCAGCGAGAGCGAGACGAATTCCAGCCCGATCATGGCGCCACCCTCGGCCCGAGCGAACGGTCGAGCTCGGCGATCTGGTCGGGGGTGAGCAGGGTTTCGAGGGGCGTCAGACCGTCATAGCGGGCGGCGGCGGCCTCGTGGCGCGGATCGGCGCGCAGGAGCTGCCAGCGGCGTTCGTCGAGCAGCGCGCGGGCGGCCTGCGCGCGGCCCGCATCGGTGGCCACGCCATCGGCCCGGATCATCCCCGCCCGGCGCATCAGCCGCAGCGTGAGATGCTCGTAGATCGGCTGGCCCTGCGCCAGCGCCAGAAGCCCCTGTCGCACATGCACCCGCGCCCGGTGGCGGCGGTGGCGCAGCAGCGCCGCCAGCACGCCGCGCCCCGGCGCGAAGAGCAGCGAAAGCGCGAAGAGCGCGAAGGCGATGAGCACGATGATCGGCCCGGTGGGCAGGTTGGGCGCGGTGGCCGAAAGCGCGGCGCCCAGATAGCCCGAGAGCCCGCCGAAGACGCCCGCGAGCAGCACCACCTGCCCCACGCGCTCCGACCAGAAGCGCGCGGCCACCGCCGGGATGATGAGCAGCGCCACGATCAGGATGAGCCCCACGATCTTGAGCCCCACCACGGTGATGCCCAGCGCGAGGCCCATCATGGCAAGATCGACCCGGCGCACATCAAGCCCGCTCGCGGCGGCATAATCGGCGTCGAAGGCCACCAGCGCCATGGGGCGGCGCAGGAGCACGACCAGCGCCAGCACCAGCGCGCCGCCCAGCGCGATGGTGAGCGCATCGGATTGCAGCATCCCCGCCGTGGAGCCGAGCAGGAAGGTCTCGAGCCCCGCCTGCCGCCCCGCGCTCATGGATTGCACGACGGTCAGCAGCACGATGCCGAAACCGAAGAACACCGAGAGCACCGCGCCGATGGCGGCATCCTCGGTGAGCCGGGTGCGCGCGGTGAGCCAGCTCACGCAGAGGAGCCCGACCCAGGCCGAGAGCGCCGAGCCGAGCAGCAGCCCCGGCAGCGCGCGCCCGTCGCCCCCGAGCGCCACCATCACGATGAAGGCGAGGCCCACGCCGGGCAGGGTGGCATGGCTGATCGCGTCGCTCACCAGCGCGCGCTTGCCGATGAAGAGGAAGGTGCCCGTGGCCCCCGCCGCGATTCCGAGAAGGGCGGAGCCTACGGCCACCAGCGCGGCATTGTAGCCGAGTTGCAGGGTGAGGGCGTCGAGCAGCATCGGGGCTAGCGGGGGGTGGCCATCAGCCCGCCGCGCTGATCTGCGCCGCGGTGAGCCGCCCGCCATAGGCCTCGTGCAGGTGGGCCTCGGTGAAGGCCTCGGCCACCGTGCCTTCGGCGATGCGGGTGGTGTTGATGAGGAACACGCGGTCGAAATACTCGGGCACGGTGGAGAGGTCGTGATGCACGGCCACCACCGTCTTGCCCTGCACGATGAGCTCCTTCAGCACCGCGATGATCGCCTTCTCGGTGGCGGCATCCACGCCCGCGAAGGGCTCGTCGAGCAGGTAGAGATCGGCCCCCTGCGCCAGCGCCCGGGCAAGGAACACCCGCTGCTGCTGCCCGCCGGAAAGCTGGCCGATCTGCCGGTCGGCGAAGCCCTCCATCCCGACCCGTTCGAGGCAGGAGAGCGCGGTTTGCAGATGCCGCGTGCGCACCCGGCCCAGCAGGCCCAGTTGCCGGTAGAGCCCCATCACCACCACGTCGAGCACGCGGGTGGGGAAATCCCAATCCACGCTGGCGCGCTGGGGCACATAGGCCACGTGGCGGCGCATCTTCGAAAGCGGCCTGCCGTAGCAGGTGATCTGCCCCGAGAGCGGCGTGACGATGCCGAGCGCGGCCTTGAGCAGGGTGGATTTGCCCGCCCCGTTGGGGCCGACGATGGCGGTCATGGCGCCGGGCTGGAAACTCGCATCCACTGAGAAAACTGCCGGTTTCTCGCCGTAGGACACGGTCAGCCCGCGAATGGCCAGCGGCAGGGCGGAGAGATCCTCCGCCGCCGTCCGTCCATCGGTTGCTGCCAGCTCCAGCGCCATGTTCTCAGCTCCCCGCGGCCAGCCGGCCATCCATGCCGCGCGGCGGCACGGAGCCGCCCAGCGCACCGGCGATGGTGGTGGCGTTATGGTCGATCATGCCGATATAGGTGCCCTCGTAGGTGCCCGGCTCGCCCATCGCGTCGGAGAAAAGCTCGCCGCCGATCTTGACCTCGTGGCCCTCGGCCGCGGCCCCCTCGACAAGCGCGCGGATGTTGCGATCCGATACCGAGCTTTCCACGAAAACCGCCCCGATCTCGCGGCTCACCAGCATGTCGACCAGCGTGCGGATGCGGTCGAGCCCGGCCTCGCTCTCGGTGGAAATGCCCTGTATGCCCACCACCTCATAGCCATAGGCGCGGCCGAAATAGCCGAAGGCGTCATGCGCGGTGAGCAGCACGCGGGCCGGTTCGGGCACGGTTTCGAGCACGCCGCGGGCATAGTCGCCAAGCCGAGCCACCTCGATCAGGTGCTGCCCTGCATTGGCCTCGAATGTCTCGGCATGGTCGGGGGCGGCGGCCACCAGCGCGGCGGTCACCTCGCGCACCACATGCGCCCAGAGTTCCGGAACCATCCACACATGCGGGTCGTAGCGGCCCTCGTAATCTTCGTGTGCGATGCGCTCGGCCTGCGGCACCGCCTCGCCCACGGCCACGACGCGCCCGCGATCGGTGAGCTTGAGCAGAAGCTCTTCCATCTGCGCCTCGAGATAGAGCCCGTGCCAGAGCACCACGTCGGCACGGGTGAGCGCCACGATGTCGCTGCGGGTCTGGCGGTAGGAATGCGGGTCGACGCCGGGGCCCATCAGCCCCTTCACCGACACGTGCTCGCCGCCTATCTGCCGCGCGGCGTCGGCGATCATGCCGGTGGTCGCCACCACCGAAAGCGGCGCCGATTGCGCCCAGAGCGGCGTCGCGCCCAGCGCCAGCGGCGTGGCGGCGGTGAAGGAGAGAAACTGTCGTCTCGTCGTCGGCATCTGCAAACGCTCCCAGGCTGCATCTTCATATGAATATGCGAGTCATTCGCAAAAAGTCAATGCAGTTGCGACTTATTCTCATTTTTGTTCCCGCGCGCCCTCCCCATTTCGCGCGCGCCCTCATGCTTCTTCTTGGCCCAAATACCTCCGGGGTTCGGGGCAGCGCCCCGATCCGCCCTGCCCAAAAAAGAAGCCCCCGCCATTGGGGAGGCGGGGGCAAGGTGAGCGCCCATGTCAGGCCACAGGCACCGGCGGTATTCTTTTTCAGGTGGGGTTCTAGTTGGGCCGCTCGGCCATCTCCGCCCTGATCTGCTGGCGGAAGATGTCGATCGGCACCAGTTTTCCGTCGCGCCTGATGCACCAGTAGGTCCAGCCGTTGCAGCTGGGCGCGCCCTCGAGCGCGGCGCCGACCTGGTGGATCGAGCCTTTCACGTCGTCGCCGACCAGCGTGCCGTCGGCGCGCACCTTGGCCTTGTGGCGCTGGTTCATCGAATGAAGCTCCTCGCCGGGGCGCAGCATTCCGCGCTCGATGAGCTGGCCGAAGGGGATGCGCGGCTCGGCGCGCTTGGAGGCCGTGACCTCCAGCGATGCGCGGTCGTAGCGGCGGGTGTTGGCAAGGCGCTTCTCGGCCACCTTGCGGTAGGCCTCTTCGCGCTCGATGCCGATGTAATCGCGCCCCAGCATCTTGGCCACGGCGCCGGTGGTGCCAGTGCCGAAGAAAGGGTCGAGCACCACGTCGCCGGGGTTGGTGGAGCCCACCAGCACCCGGTGCAAAAGGCCTTCGGGCTTTTGCGTGGGATGGGCCTTCTCGCCCTTCTCGTCCTTCAGGCGTTCATGGCCGGTGCAGAGCGGCAGCACCCAGTCGGAACGCATCTGGATGCCCTCGTTGAGCGATTTCAGCGCCTCGTAGTTGAAGGTGTATTTCGCGCCTTCTTCCTTCGAGGCCCAGATCATCGTTTCATGGGCATTGGTGAAGCGCTTGCCGCGGAAATTGGGCATCGGGTTGGACTTGCGCCAGATCACGTCGTTCAGGATCCAGAAGCCTTCGTTCTGGAGCGCCGCGCCCACGCGGAAGATGTTGTGATAGGAGCCGATCACCCAGATCGCGCCATTGGGCTTGAGCAGGCGCCGTGCGGCGGCGAGCCAGTCTCGGGTGAAGGTGTCATAGGCCTCGAAGCTGGCGAACTGGTCCCATGCGTCGTCGACCGCATCCACCTGGCTGTTGTCGGGGCGGTGCAGATCGCCGCGAAGCTGCAGGTTGTAGGGCGGGTCGGCGAAGATCAGGTCGATGCTGGCCTCGGGAAGGCCGTTCATCACCTCGATGCAATCGCCGGCAAGGATCGTGTTGAGCGGAAGCGCAGGCGCGCTCGCAACCTTGGTCATCTTCGTCATCTTCTGCCTCTGTCCCCGGCGCTTTTGCGCTCTGGTTCGTTGGCTTCGAAGATGAGTCAAACCCGATTCGCCGTCAATTTCTTTTTTGAATCAGGGGGTTATTGATTTCTCTTGATACAAGATATTGTGGACGGGCTTGAACGAACGCCTATGGTGAGGGGTCACACCGAGATTTTGGAGCGCGGCCATGTGGCTTTTCGAGCCGTAGCCTGCGTTGGTTTCCCATCCGTATCCGGGAAACTGTTGCGCCAAATCCCACATGATCCTGTCACGCGCCACTTTTGCCACGATGGAGGCGGCGCAGATGGAGAGCGAGAGCGTGTCGCCCTTCACCACGGCGCGGGCGCCGCAGCCCAGTTCGGCGGGGATCATGTTGCCGTCGATCAGGGCGAAATCGGGGTGGGGCGCCAGGGCGGCGAGGGCGCGCTGCATCGCCAGGTGCGAGGCCCGCAGGATGTTCAGGCTGTCGATCTCCTCGACACTGGCATGGGCGATGGAGACTTCGGCCGTGGCGAGGATGATCTCGGAGAGCGCAGCGCGGCGCGCGGGCGTGAGAGCCTTGCTGTCGTTCAGCCCCTCGGGGATGGCGGCGGGATCGAGCACCACGGCGGCGGCGGTGACCGGGCCCGCGAGCGGGCCACGGCCCACCTCGTCGATGCCCGCGATGCGCAGCGCGCCGGTGGCGCGCGCCTCTTCCTCGAAGGAGAGGCCGGGACGGAGGATGCCGGGGCCGGTGCTCATGCCCGCAGAAAGCACGCCCCGCCGGGAAATGCAAAAGGGAAGGGCTGGGGACCCTTCCCTTTCTCCCCTGTCTACTGCTCGGGGGAAACCGCGGCGAAAGGGGCGGAGCCGCGGCTATTCAGCGATTGCCGTATTCAGCGATTGCCGTAGGGGCGCGCAAGATCGTGGCGGTGGTAGTGGTGCTGCTTGTACTTGCGATAGGCGTTGTAGTGATGCCGCTGGTGGCCGTGATGGCGGTAGTAATTGCGGCGCGGGGCGTAGCCGTAGTAGCGGTCGCGCGAGACGTAGTAGTTGCGATTGTCGTTCGCCTCGGAGATCGCGTAGCCGATAATGGCCAGCGCGGCGATGCCGGTGATGATCTCGGCGGTGTTGTCGGCCTTGGCGGGCGCGGCGGTGAACCCGGTGAAAGCGACGGCAGCGGCCATCACCGGGACGAGGAACAACTTGCGAAACATGAACAGATCCTTTCGGCAGACATATGCTTGTGGGTGAGGCCAGCCAAAGGCGGCTGTGCCTTGCATTGGGAAAGGATGCGCCCCGCCCCCGTGACAGGCAATAACGGCCCGGTGTTATCGGATAACAGGCCGGCGAAAGCCCTTTGAGCCTAGGCGGTTATTGAATATCCCGCACCCTTGGCGCATCTTGGCCGCATGACACGCACACTCCGCACCATATCGCTCGCCATCGCCCTCACGCTTGCCACCGCCGCCGGTGCGCAGGCCGCCTGCATGGTGGAATACAAGGCCAAGCGGGACAAACCGTTTGAGCTCTTCTATAACGTCACCCAGATCGCCGGGCCCTGCACGCAGGGCAATGCGCAGGCGCAGGTGAGCGCGATGCTCGCCAGCCGGGGGCTGACGCTTCTCAAGATCCTCTCCGTGAAGGATCAGTAACCTTAAGGGCCGCAAGGGAGACCGCGCTTGTTGGACGAAGGAGGCTTGGCCGCAGACGCACGCCGCTCGGGCAACCGGGTGGTGATCGCCGGGGTTGCGGCCATCGTGGTGATCCTGTCGCTGACGGCGATATTCCTGTTCCTGAAACTGCCCGACGCGGGCGCCTTCAACGCCAAGGTTGAGCGGATCTTTGTGGAGAACGACGCGCTGACGGCGGATGCCGAGATCAAGCTGCTCGAGATCCTCGCGCTTTCGGGCACCGCCTTCTCGGAGACGCTGGCGAGCTATCGCATCGTGATCTTCGTGCTCCTCGTCTTCGCCACATCGCTGCTGATCGCCTCGCTGGTGTTTCTGGTGATGCTGATCGCGCTCAACCGGCGCATGGCGCAGATCGAGCGCTCGGGGATACAGGTGAGTTCGCTGCTGATTAGCCGCGACGAGAACACGGTGTATCTCAACAACATGGGCTTCAAGCTCACCGATGCGGCGATGGAGACGCTGGCGGTGCTGGCGGAGGCGCGCATGGATGACGATGTGCTGACCGGCGCGGAGATCGAGGCGGTGATATCCGGCAGGGCGCGGGAGGATTGCGAGGAGGCGGCGGGGGCCACGCGCATCAAGCGCCTGCGGGATTCGCTCGGGAACCAGATGATCAGCGAGCTGCTGGTGAAGAACATCGCGCGGCGCGGCTACATGCTCGCCATCGACAAGGACGTGATCCGGGTGATCTGAGGGAGGCGCGGGGCGCATGATGACCGACGATGACAGGCGCCTCCTGCGCATCACCTACGAGGAAGCGCTTGCAGGCTTCGAAGAGGGCGGCTGCCCCATCGGCTCGGTGCTGGCGCGGGGCGGCCAGGTGGTGGCGCAGGGCCGCAATCAGCGCGTTCAGGGCGGAGACCCCATCGCGCATAGCGAGATGGACGCGCTGCGCAAGGCGGGCCGGCAAAAGACCTATCGCGACACGGTGCTCTACACCTCGCTCTCGCCCTGCATGATGTGCTCGGGCACCATCGTGCAGTTCGGCATCCCCCGCGTGGTGATCGGGGACACGGTGAATTTCGGCGGCAACGAGGCGTTTCTGCGGGAGCGCGGCGTGGAGGTGGTGATTGCCGACGACCCGGATTGCATCGCGCTCATGCGCCGTTTCATCGCCGAGAAGCCGGAGCTCTGGGCCGAGGATATCGCGGAGTAGGGCCGCCGCGATCTCGGGCGAGGAGTTCATCGCGCCCTGAGAGCTGTGCAGGGTCAGCGCGCGAATTCACGAAACTGGCCAAGCGTCTTCATCTCGCGAGGTTGCAGCGGGTGCCATACGGATATCACCCCGCCATCCGGGACCTCGATCATGATACCTAGATCATTGCTCATTCTGGCCTGGTGCCGCGTCGCTGACCAGACGCATGCCGAGATGTGCCGGAGGCGACCCGACGGCACAGCCGCCGCGGGCGGGATCGCGGATGAGGTAGGACATTGCGGCCACATGCTCGCCGCCGACGTAATAGGCTGGGCACCGTGACGGATCGGCGTCGCCAGACACGCCTGCAAAACACTCCTGTGTCCATTCCCATACGCTTCCATCAAGATCGGCGATGCCCTCGGGAGTGGTGGAGAAACTGCCCTGCGGCTTCAGCGCGCGAGGTTTGATGCCTTCGGTCAGGTAGGTTGACGCCCAGGTGAGGGCCGGATCGGTGAAGATCGGATCGGGCTTTTCCGGCAGGACGGGAGCGGCCATCTCGGTCCACTCGTCTACGGTGGGCAGGCGGAAGCTCGCGCCGGTCGCCTCGTTGATCCAGCTGAGATATTCGCCGACATCGACATGGCTCAGTCCGGTCGCGGGTGTCGCCTGCGGGTCCTGGTCGGGCCGCACCCGTAGGCGCAGGGAGCAGACGCCCTGATCGTGGCAGGTGTTCCATTCGGCCACGCTGACCTCGTATTTCTGCACGAAGAGTTGCGCTCCGGTGGATAGCGTAACGGGGCTGCCGGCCATTTCCGGCAGCAGCGCCGGATCATGCCCGGCGCCGCGCCGGATCAGCGCGGCGCCGAGAAGAACCGCCGCGAAGACCAGCAGCGCAACCAGAAGAAGGGACGCCTTCAGGCCGGGCCCTGATGTCTTCGCGGCGATCATGTTTCCGTTCCTTTCGCTCAGGTTTCGACGGATCGTGGCGCGACAACCTGTTCCATCAGGCTGTTGTCCCACTCGCCCTCGACGACGAAGTGCGCGGTCGCGCCCAGCATCGCGCCGATGATCAGGTTGTGGTTGACATAGGCGTAGACGCCCGGCTGCTCGAAGGTATACATCGCCGCCGCCGCGCTGCCGCCGCGAACGAACCAGGTTTCCATGCCGCTCAGCGGGGCATCGGTGAAGGAGCTTTCCCAGACATGGTTGCCGTGGCCCCCGATCAGGTGCGGGCGGCTGTCGACGTTGCATGAGTTGTGAACCATTAGGACCGTCTCGCCGACCTTGGCCTTGAGCGCATTGGCACCGGTCAGGGCGCCGACCGCGCCGTTGAACACCTGGTGCGTCGGCACGAGCGACCGCATCGCCTCGAGGCTGTCGGCATAGTCGTCGCCGGCGGCGTCATAGGTTCTGTAATTGCCGGTCTCGTCCATCGGCAGGTAGTAATCCTGCTCGCCGATATAGGCGATGCTGTCGTAGCGCAGCGGATTGCCCCCGGCATCCTTCAGCCCGTCGCGCGGCAGCACCATAACGGCGCCGTTCATCCCGTGGGTGACGTGATAGGGGATCATCGCGCCGCCGGGCGCGCAGTGATAGGTGAAGCAGCCCGGTTTCGTGGCCTTCCAGCGCAGCACGCATTCCTCGCCCGGGTAGACATGGGTGAGGCCACCGCCGCCAAGCGCGCCCGTGGCGGCGTGGAAGTCGATATTGTGCTCCATCATGGAGTCCGCCGGGTTGCGCAGGGTGAGCTCGACCATGTCGCCCTCGTGGCAGATGATGAGCGGGCCGGGCACCGAGCCGTTATAGGTGAGGGCCCAGACGCTGGCGCCGGTATCCTCGTCGACGACCATCAGGCGTTCTGAGGTCACAAGGGTGATCTCGATGATCTTGGGGCCCCCGGTGGCGACCTGCTCGTGCTCCGGGGCGAAGGGCGGTGCGACGAGCTCCTGCCTGACACGGGTGTAGCCCGAGAGATCGGCGGGCCTTGCCGTGCTGGCGGCAGCGCCTTCGGCGGCGGCCTTGTGCAGGTTGCGCGACACCGCATCGGCCTTGATGGGTTGCTGCGGGCGGCGGGCGGCCAGTGCGCCCGTGCCGCCGAGGGCGGCGGCGCCGGCCAGGATCGAACCCCGCAACACGTTGCGGCGGCTGGTCTTCTTTAGGCCCGGATTGATGAAGTTTGTCATTTTTTCCTCCTGGGAAAGGGGTGCGCCGAACTCTCGGGCAGCACCCATGCGTCACATTTTTTCGAGTTGTGCTTCGAAGCGGGCCTTGGCCTTCTTCGGCATGCGGCGTTCGAGGAACCCGTCGGGCACCTCCGCCTCGCCGACGGCGATGGTCATCACCATGCCCATGGCGAAATGCGGCTTGCAGAGCACGCCGTAGACACCTTCCGTGTCGAGCGTGACCTCGATCTCCTCGTTGATCTTGCCCCTGAAGCCCTCGGCGCCCTCGGGGATCATGCCTTCCACGGTTTCGGCGTTGTGGCCCTTGTCGGTGGGGATGAACCTGATCGTGTCGCCTGCTGCCGCCTGCACGAAGGCCGGCTCGAACACCATGCGTTCGCCATCGGCGCCCTTGTTGAGCATCTTGACTTCGAATGTTTCGGCGAAGGCTGCACCGCCCATAAGGGCCGCGAGTGCCAGGCCGGTTGCCAGTGTGCGGATCATCGGTTTCTTCCTTTCAGATCGCTGTTTCGGTTGACTGAAAGATACCTTGGCCGGGCAGGGCGCTTTTTGCTCTGGCACAAACTTCGGCGCGATGACGGGAAAACATCGTGTTGGTCTGACGATGCGGAATGTGGCAGAACCCACGGCATGACAGCTGCCCCTGCGCGAAAGACCCTGCCGCGGCTCGACGAGAGCCTGCTGACGCATCTGCCGCCGTTCTCGCGCCTCGAGAAACGGCAGATCCGCACGATCCTCGATCAGGCGTCGTCTCGGCGCTACGAGGAGGGCGTGGCGATCTTTCGGGAAGAGCACCCGGCGGAGCGCTTCTTCATGCTGCTCGACGGCTATGTCCGGGTCGTGCGCATCACGCCCACCGGCGAGCAGGTCACCGCGCTGCACATCCCGCCGGGCCAGCTGATCGGCATCGCCCGGGCGATCGGGCGCGATACCTATCCCGCGACCGCGATGACCGCGTCGGAAACGCTCGCGCTCAGCTGGCCGATGCACCTGTGGGACAGCTTCGTTGCCGAATATGACGGGTTTGCCACCGAAAGCTACAAGACGCTCGGCCAGAGGCTGGGCGAAGTGCAGAACAAGATCGTGGAAATGGCGACGCAACAGGTGGAGCAGCGTGTCGCCAACGCGCTTCTGCGGCTGATCAGCCAGACGGGCCGCAAGGTGGAGAACGGCATCGAGATAGATTTCCCGATCACGCGGCAGGATCTCTCGGAGCTAACCGCGACGACTCTGCATACCGTCAGCCGGTTGCTGAGCGGCTGGGAAAAACAGGGCCTGGTGGAGAGCCGGCGCAAGCGCATCGTGGTGCGCGACCCTCATGCGCTCGTGGTTCTGAGCCAGAAGTAACCCGGCTCACCCCCTCTTCGCCGCCTGCCTGAGCTCCGCGAGAAACGTGTCTTCGTCCAGGCCGTATTCGGCGCAGGCATCCGCCACGGTGTGAAACGGGCCGATGACGCAGCCGACACACAGCATCCTGTGCCGCACGAAAACCGGGATAGTCTGCGGCCATGCCGTCATCAGGTCGGCCAGCGGCAGATCGGGGTCGTCCAGTCGGGCGCGCGGCATCACGTGTCTCCTTTCACCGCTCACCCTAATGCGCCAATCGCCTCAAACTTTGCGCTGGCACAAACTCCGCTGCCGGGGGCGCGGCTAGGTCTGGGCATCCCGCTTTCAAGGAGGCCCGAAAATGGCTGAAATTCTCACGAAATCCCGGGCGCGAAACATCTTCTACGGGGGCTCGATCTTCTTCGTCGTGGTCTTCGTGGCGATGACGGTCCACTCGCACCGCTACGTTGTGCAGAGCTCGACCGCCGGAATGCCCCTCAGCGAAGAGGTGCGCCGCGGCAAGCATGTGTGGGAGGAACACTCCTGCATCAACTGCCACAGCCTGCACGGCGAAGGCGCCTATTTCGCGCCGGAACTTGGCAACGTCACAACCCGCTGGGGGGTGCAGGACAGCCCCGACGATGCGTTCTGGACGCTCAAGGGCTGGATCGAAAGCCAGCCAAGCGGCATCGAGGGACGCCGCCAGATGCCGCGCTACGACCTCAGCGACGAGGATATCCGCGCTCTCTCGGAATTCCTGCGCTGGGCCGATCAGACAGACACCCAGGGCTGGCCGCCCAATGACGCCGGATAAGGAGGCGAACCCATGAAATACGACTCTCAGAAAGTGGCTTACTGGTACATCCTCGCGGCACTGGCGCTGTTCGGCATCCAGGTGCTGGGCGGGCTTCTGGCGGGCTGGGTCTATGTCTCGCCCAACTTCCTGTCGGAATTGCTGCCCTTCAACGTGATCCGGATGATCCACACCAACGCGCTGATCGTCTGGCTTCTGCTCGGCTTCTTCGCCGCTGCCTATTTTCTCGTGCCCGAGGAGGCCGAACGCGAGATCTGGTCGCCGAAACTGGCCTATCTGCAGCTGATCATCCTGCTGGTGGGAACGCTGGGCGCGGTGGGCTCCTACCTCGTGGGCATCCATGGCGGGCGCGAGTTTCTCGAGCAGCCCCTCTGGGTGAAGTTCGGTATCCTCGTCGCTGCCGTGATCTTTCTCGTCTACATCTCTATGACGGT
>JAVKDQ010000011.1:0-2447 GCA_040222155.1 Roseovarius sp. | reverse complement strand
GACGCCGCGTGACAAAAGCGCTAGCCAATCCGGGCCGGGCTGGCAGCAAGAAATTCCGAGGCGTCGCGCCGTCGGCGACAAATGGCGCGACCAGCCCGCGGATCGGTGGAAAACCGCCTCTTTTCCGGAGTGTTGCGGGGCTTTTGCCCGGCCCCGTCACGATAAGCGGGGCCGGGCCATTCGAGGCTCAATGCGCGGGCTTGATGAAGGTGCCGTTGCGCAGCTCCTGCATGGCGGTGAGAAGCTCCTCGCGGGTGTTCATCACGATGGGGCCGTGCCATGCCACCGGCTCCTGGATGGGCGCGCCGGAGATGAGCAGGAAGCGAACGCCCTCCTCGCCTGCCTGCAGGGTGATCTCGTCGCCCGTGCCGAAACGGATGAGCGTGCGGTTGCCCGACATGTCGCGGATGTTGAGCTCTTCGCCCGCCACTTCCTTCTCGAGCAGCACGCCCGTGGGCTTCGAGGCATCGGCGAAGGCCGCCGCGCCCTCGAAGACATAGGCGAAGGTCTGGCGGTAGGTATCGACCTTGAAGGTCTTCCTCACGCCCGCGGGCACGGAGATGTCGAGATATTGCGGGTCTGCCGCGATCCCGTCGACCGGGCCGCGCTTGCCCCAGAATTCGCCCACCACGACGCGCACTCGGGTGCCGTCGTCGTCGATCACCTCGGGGATGTCGGGCGCCTTCACGTCCTGGTAGCGGGGCGCGGTCATCTTCAGCGAGGAGGGCAGGTTGGCCCAGAGCTGGAAGCCGTGCATCTGGCCCGCCGCGTTGCCCTGCGGCATCTCCTGGTGCATGATGCCCGATCCGGCGGTCATCCATTGCACATCGCCCGAGCCGAGCGTGCCGGTGTTGCCCAGAGAGTCGCCATGCTCGACGGTGCCGGAGAGCACATAGGTGATGGTTTCGATGCCCCGGTGCGGATGCCACGGGAAACCGCGCCGGAACTTCGCGGGGTCGTCGTTGCGGACATCGTCGAAGAGCAGGAACGGGTCGAGCTCGGAAGGATCCTGGAAGCCGAAGGCGCGGTGCAGGTGGACGCCGGCGCCTTCCATCGTGGGTTGCGCGTGGCGCGTTTCGAGAACGGGTCTGATGGACATTGGGAAAGCCCTCCTTCGACTGTGAACATAGGCGTTCCGCGCCCGTGCGCCAGTGCTCCGTTTGTCCGGCAGGGAACGGGCGCTGTGCAAATTAGCGCAGTCTTCACGCGGTGCTCGCGATATCTGTCTCGCCACCGCGCCGAAGACGGGATATGGGCAGGAAAACGCGAAAGGACGCGCAGATGAAAGACGAGGTTCTGGCGACGGTGAGCGCCTCGACGCCGCGGCGCTGGCTGGGGGTTTCGATGCTGGCGGCGCTGGGCGGGCTGCTGATCTACACGGCGCTGGTGCGCCCGCCGGCGGTGATCGGCTGGCAGATCTTCCTGCTGGCGATCGGCGGCATATCGCTCTGGGGGGCCGAGCGGATGTATCGCGCCACCGCCGCGCGGGTCGAACTCACCCGCGAGGTCTTGCGCGTGACCACCGGCGAGATCATCGCGCCGCTTGCGCATATCTCCTCGGTCGATCGCAGCATGTTCGTCTTCAAGCCGTCGAACGGCTTCATCCTGCGGCTCAATACCGGCGCGCCCGGGCGCTGGGCGCCGGGGCTCTGGTGGCGGTTCGGGCGCCGGGTGGGCATCGGCGGCGTCACGCCCGGCGCGCAATCGAAGGTGATGGCCGATATTCTCGCGGTGATGCTGAAGGAGCGCGACGAGGGCGCCCGCTGAACCTGCGGAATGATCAGGAGGAGCAGGAGTTGAAGCAGAGCTGCGGGGCGAAGCGCAGCGAGGTGAAGACCCGTGTCTCGATGCCGATGCTCGTGCTGTAGACCAGCGAGAAGAGCGGCTCGTAGGACGAGTTGCTTTCCACGAGGATCACCTCTTCGCCATCCCCCATCACCGGCAGCACATCGTGATCGTTGGCCACGTCGGCGGTGGTGAGCGCGGCAAGCCCGCCGGTGCCCCGCACCCGCGACCATGCGATCTCGTATTGGTCGCTGCTGGCGTTGTAGCGGATGATGCTCACCCGGATCTGGTTGGTGCCGGTGTCGTTGGAGATCTCGTCGAAGAGGGTCTTGGTGTTGTCGATATAGGTTTCGGTCACCACGTTCTGCTCGCGCGAGAGCATGTCGGCGATGGTGTAGGTCGCCTTCTCGCGGGCGCTCTTGTAGCGGTGCACCTCGAAGAACTCGTAGCTCGCGGCGAGCGCAAGGAAGAGAAGCGGCAGCGAAAGCACCGTCTCGACGAGGATCGTGCCCTTCTCGTCGTCGCGGAAGCGGCAGAGGCGCTCCTTGATATCGGCCCAGAACAACATGTCAGCGGGGCTCCTGAACGAAGGCGCTCATCACCACCACGGCGGCCTGGCCGCTGGCATCTTTCGTCAGGGCGCTGCCGAGGGCGTCGTCGGG
>JAVKDQ010000010.1:0-11514 GCA_040222155.1 Roseovarius sp. | reverse complement strand
TTGCACTGGTGAAATGGGTTCGGGTTCGGATCTGGTTCAAAGCAAAGCCCCGGGATTGCGCCCGGGGCTCTCTGTTTCTTGTCTCGCGCGGGGGCGGGCCGGAACCCGCCCCTGGCTCAATGGGCGTGGCCCTTGTCCCAGTCTTCCCGCTTGGGAAGGATCTCGAAGGTATGCTCCGGCGGGGGCGAGGGCAGCGTCCACTCCAGCGTGTCGGCATATTCGTTCCACGGGTTGGCCTCGGTGGCCTTGGCGCCGCGGAAGAGCGAATAGAAGATCACGCCGAAGAAGAAGATGAAGGACGCGAAGGAGATGAACGCACCGACCGACGACCACCAGTTCCAGAGCGCGAAGGCCTCGGGGTAGTCGATGTAGCGGCGCGGCATGCCCTGGCGGCCCAGGAAGTGCTGCGGGAAGAAGGTGAGGTTGGCCCCGATGAACATGGCCCAGAAGTGCAGCTTGCCTGCCCATTCGGGATACATGCGGCCCGTCATCTTCGGGAAGTAGAAGTAGATGCCCGCGAAGATGGCGAAGACGGCGCCGAGCGACATCACGTAGTGGAAGTGGGCCACCACGTAGTAGGTGTCGTGATAGGCGCGGTCGATGCCCGCCTGGCTGAGCACGATGCCGGTGACGCCCCCCACGGTGAAGAGGAAGAGGAAGCCGAAGGCCCAGAGCATCGGTGTCTTGAACTCGATGGAGCCGCCCCACATGGTGGCGATCCACGAGAAGACCTTCACGCCTGTGGGCACCGCGATCACCATCGTGGCCAGCATGAAGTAGCTCTGCTGGGTGAGCGACATGCCCACGGTATACATGTGGTGCGCCCAGACGACGAAGCCGAGGAAGCCGATGGCGATCAGCGCCCAGACCATCGGCAGGTAGCCGAAGACGGGCTTGCGGCTGAAGGTGGCGATGACGTGGGAGATGATGCCGAAGCCCGGCAGGATGATGATGTAGACTTCCGGGTGGCCGAAGAACCACAGGATGTGCTGGTAGAGCACCGGATCGCCCCCGCCTGCGGGGTCGAAGAAGGTGGTGCCGAAGTTACGGTCTGTCAGCAGCATGGTGATGGCGCCGGCGAGCACCGGGAGGGCCAGCAGGATGAGCCATGCGGTGACGAAGATCGACCACGAGAAGAGCGGCACCTTGAAGAGCGTCATGCCCGGCGCGCGCATGTTGAGGAAGGTGGTGATCATGTTGATCGCGCCGAGGATCGAGGAGGCGCCGGAGACGTGGACCGCGAAGATCGCGAGATCCATCGACATGCCGGCCTCGTTGACCGAGAGCGGCGGGTAGAGCACCCAGCCCACGCCCGAGCCCAGCTGGCCGTTGCCGCCCGGGGCGAGCAGCGAGGCGACACCGAGCGCGGTGCCGGCCACGTAGAGCCAGAAGCTCAGGTTGTTCATCCGCGGGAACGCCATGTCGGGCGCGCCGATCTGCAGCGGCATGAAGTAGTTGCCGAAGCCGCCGAAGAGCGCCGGGATGACCACGAAGAACATCATCAGGACGCCGTGATAGGTGATCATCACGTTCCAGAGGTGGCCGTTGGGGGTGCATTCGCCCGCGGCGGCGGCGGTGAAGCGCGCGCCCTCGAGGCACATGTATTGCACGCCCGGTTCCATGAGCTCCATCCGCATGTAGACGGTGAAGAGAACCGAGATCAGGCCGACGACGGCCGAGGTGATCAGGTAGAGAATACCGATGTCTTTGTGGTTGGTGGACATGAACCAGCGGGTGAAGAACCCCCGCGTGTCTTCATGGCCATGGCCTTGAATGGCTGCATCTGCCATTGGCTGCCTCCTGCTGTCCTTCAAATGGCGCGACCGGGGGCGAGTCACGCCCCGGCAAGTCATGCCGTTTTTAAGATGTAAGGCGGGCCGGGGCAATGCGAGAGTTTGATCTGAATCAACGAATATTGTCGCACCCTTGGCCGGCCGCAAGATGTGCGGCGGGGGCGGGGTGTGCGGCTCACGATGGCGTGAGAAACCGGGGGCTGGGGGTTTTTGCGGCGCCGGGCCTGAATAGGTGGAGGGGCATAGAGGCGCGGCACCAAAGGCAGCGCCACGCTGCCACAGACCCCGCGCCGGAGCAGAAAATCGAACGAACGAAAGGAGTTCGACATGAAACGCTTTGGTATTCTCGCGACGACAGCCCTGATGGCCAGCGCAAGCGCCGTGGCGGCGGAAGGCGCCATGGACGTGACCTGCGAAGAGTTCAACGCGATGGACAGGACGCAGCGCGAAAGCACGATGGTCGAGATCGACTCGGGCCGTGCCGAGGCGCGCGAGATGGCGCGCGGCGACATGGGCCAATCGGAGAGCGAGTCCGGGCAGGACACGCTTTCGGTGCAGGCCGATGACGACATGAGCGGCGGCCGCGAAGAGGCGCGCGAATATGCGCGTGGCGATCAGGAATTCTACGTTCAGGTCGTCGAGCAATGCGAGACGAACCCCGAGATGGCCGTGGAGCAGGCGATGCCGCCGGCGGCCTCGAAGGAGAGCTGACCCAGACCAGCGGGCGCAGCCTTGCAACACGGGCTGCCCGGGCCCCCTTGCGGAGATCCCGCAAGGGGGCCTTTGCGTTTGGCGGCCGCGGCGGCCCCGGTGCGGGTGGCGGCGGTTGACCAGACGTCAGGCAGCCCGGCACGGAACCAACGCGGCGGGGCCGCGTTGGGCTCTCGGAAGCTGAATGCGAAAGGAGTGACCATGACTTATTGGAAAACAGCCGGCACGGCCTGTGCCGCCGCCGCCGTGGCCCTGACGATGGGCCTGCCCGCGAATGCCATGAACTGCGAGGAATTCACCGCGCTGAGCGAGGACGGCCAGCAGGGCTATATCATGGGCCTTGACGCGGGCCGCGCCGAGGCACGCCAGATGGCGCGCAGCGATGCGCCGGACGATGCGGGCGAAGGTGTGTCCGTCAAGACGGATGACGGCACCGATGGTGGCCGCGAGGAGGCCCGCGAGGAGGCCAACAGCGCCCCCGACATGTATGTGCAGGTGGTGGAAGACTGCACCGCCTCGCCCGGCATGGCCGTGACGGAAGCCTTCCCGATGGCGGATGCCAAGGGCAAGGGCCAGTAACGGGCCCCTGAACACCGTTGCTTTTCAAGGTTGCCGGCCCTTTCGCGCTTCTGCGCGGAAGGGTCGGTTCTTTTTTGGGGGGCAAGGGCGGGCCGTCAGGCGGGCTCGAGCGAGGGGAACACCTGCGGGAAGGTCTGTTTGAGCGCCACGTCGACATCGCCCATCTCCACCGGCAGGCCGAGATCGACCAGCGAGGTGACGCCGTGCTCGGAGATGCCGCAGGGCACGATGCCGGAGAAATGCTCGAGATCGGGCTCGACATTGATGGAAATGCCGTGGGTGCTGACCCATTTGCGCATCTTGATGCCGATGGCGGCGATCTTCTCCTCGCGGGGCTGGCCCGCTGGACCGAGCGGCTTGTCGCCCCGCACCACCCAGACACCCACCCGGCCCGGGCGGATCTCGCCCTTGACGTTGAAGCGGTCGAGCGTGGCGATGACCCAGGCCTCGAGCTGCTCGACGAAGCGGCGCAGGTCGCGCCCGCGGCGGCCCACATCGAGCATCACGTAGACGACGCGCTGGCCGGGGCCGTGATAGGTGTATTGGCCGCCCCGGCGCGTCTGGTAGACGGGGAAGCGATCGGGCGCGGTGAGATCGGCGGGGTTGGCGGAGGTGCCGGCGGTGTAGAGCGGCGGATGTTCGAGCAACCACACCGCCTCGCCCGCCTCGCCGCGCGCGATGGCCTCGGCGCGGGCCTCCATCTCTCGGCAGGCGAGGGCGTAATCGGTGAGGCCGGGCGAGGTGATCCACTCTGTCACGGGGCTGCCTTTCGGGTGCGGGGCTGCGGGCGAATCGCGCAAGGAGGCGCGGGGCGCGATATAGCCTATTGATCGCGCAGTCTAAAATCACGCGCAAATTCCCTATCCCGCAATCGCGCCGGGCCGTGCTAGGATGCCCGCAGTGATGTTGTTTTGGCCCGGGAGGATTAGGGTATGGCTTTCAGATATGTCATTGGAGCGGCGGCCGCGGCGGCCATGCTGGCGGCGCCGGTGCAGCGGGCGCAGGCGGATGAATTCGTGGGCGGCCTCGTGGGCGGGCTTATCGGCGGGGCGATCGGCAGCAGCCTTGCCAACCAGCAACGCAACAACCAGCAGACGCGGACGCAGACGCGCACGGTTTACGTGAACCCGGCGGCCACGGCGCAGCGCCAGCAGAACCGCGAGATCCAGACCTCGCTCAACTATTTCGGCTTCAACGCGGGCGTGGCCGACGGGGTGATGGGCGGCAACTCGCGCGCGGCGGTGGCGCGCTACCAGGTCTACATGGGCTATCCGGGCACCGGGCAGATCTCGGAATACGAGAAGTCGCTCCTGCTCGGCGCCTACCAGCGGGCGCTCGCGGGCGGGCCCGAGGTGAACCGGATGATCGCGCAATCGAATGACGGGGTGCGCGCGGTGCTTCTGGCGCAGCGCGACGGCGGGCGGCGCACGGTGGGCTATGCGGGCCTGCCGATGGCTGTCTCCGAGGCGGTGGACGAGGTGGCCGACAGCTCGGACCCCTCCGCCGAGCAGCTGCTGCAGCGCTCGGGCTTCATCCAGCTCGCCGACCTCAACGGCGACGGCAAGAACGACTACATCCTCAACACCGCGCTGGCGGGCAGCAGCTTCTGGTGCAACGCCAACCAGTGCAAGACGATGGTCTTCGCCTCCACCGCGAACGGCTACACGCGCAACGACATGCTGATGCACGACCCGACGCCGGCGAGCTTTACCTGCGTGGGCGGCACCTGCCAGGTGAAGGCGCAGGAGCAGACCGGGCAGACGCAGCTGGCCTCGGTCCAGCAGCCGGTGCAGCAACAGCAGCCGGCGCAGGAGCAACAGCAGCAGGCGACGACCGGCTTCTCGGTGCCGGTGTTCAACACCGCGCCGAAGCCGAAATCGCTCAACACCTTCTGCACCAAGGTCAACATGCTGACCTCGGCCAATGGCGGCTTCACCACCGTCTCCACCATGTCGGACCCGAATTTCACCATGAGCGAGCAGTTCTGCCTTGCGCGCACCTACGCGGTGAGCGAGGGCGAGGAGCTCATCGCTTCGGTGCAGGGCGCGACGCAAGAGCAGATCGCGGCGCAATGCGAGGGCTTCGGCAAGAACATGGAGCCGCATATCGCGGCGCTCGCCACCAAGCCCGCCAATGCGGTGCTTTCGGATGTGAGCGCGCTGGTGCTGAACAGCGGCATGACGCCCGCGCAGCTGCGCACCACCGCGCAGATCTGCATGGCGAACGGCTACCAGACCGACCGGATGACCGCCGCGCTGGGCAGCGCGCTCCTGCTCACCGCGCTGGGTGAACGCCCGGTGGCCGAGCTGGTGGGCCACCACCTGCATGGCGGCTTCGGCGTGGCGCGCAACGGCGATCTGGCGCTCGGCTGGTACGAGATGGCCCTCGCGGCGCTCGACGGCGGCGCGGCGCCCGCCTTCGCCGCCAACCAGCCCGGGCGCGTGGAGGTGCTGCGCAAGGCCTCGATGGAGCTTGCGGGCGAGACCGCCTCTGCCGTGCCCACCGCCACGAGCGGGGCGCTGCCGGTGTTCACGCTGGCCGAATAAGCAGGGCTCGCCCCCTCGCGGGGGCAGGCCTCTTTCGCGGAGCGGCCGGGCCCTTGTGCCCGGCCGTTTTCCGTTGCCCGGCGGCCTGCTGAGAAGAAGCGTGAAAAACGCCATTTTACCCCTTCACATCCCCCCGACGATTGCGTATACGCCCGCCACCTACCTGATCACGTGCGGTCGTGGCGGAATTGGTAGACGCGCAGCGTTGAGGTCGCTGTGGGGTAACTCCCGTGGAAGTTCGAGTCTTCTCGACCGCACCATCTTTCCCTGTGCCACCGCGCGGAGCGCTACTTGAGCACAGGTTTGCGGCAAGGTTTTTCCCCTCATCTGCGCTGGTCTTCGGTGGCATGTCGCCTTCGGCGCCTTGAGGGCGGTCTGGTTCAAGGCTGGGCTTGTCTCTCGCGCCCTCTCCAGCGTCGGGACACTTCGCCGCTTGCAACGCGCGGCCCGGCTTTTCTAGGCTGGGGGCATGCAACGAAAAGGAGATCACGTGACCTTCAGACTGTCAGCAACCGCCCCTCTTGTCGCCGCAGGATCCCTGCTTTGTCTCGCCGCTCCGGGTTTCGCGGAGGGCAGCGGGGAGTTGAGCCTCGTGATTGCGGGGGAAGAACGGATCATCCCGCTCTGGGCGGAGCAGAGCGATTGGAGCGGGTCGGCAAACTGGCCGTCGATCAGTATCTACGCCCGCGCCTACAACGAGGATGGCGAGGACCCGCTTGTGGTGACGCTGAGTTTCGAGGCGGGCAACTGGGTGCCGGGCGGCGAAGAGATGAGGATCACCAAATACTCGGATGGTCAGGCCGACTACAAGCTGTTCGGCGGCGGCGACGAGGAAGACGGCGCGATCAGCGTGAGCCTCGACAGCCACGAGATGAGCGGAACCACGCTCTCTCTCACCGGCAGCGTGGATGGCCAGCTGGGCACGTCGGAGAATTATGGGCGCGACATCGACCTGTCGGAGGCGGTGACGGTTGCGGGCACGTTCGCGGTGACGCTCGAAGAGCTCGAGTTCTAGCGGTTGGCGCTGCGCAACCGCCTCAGGTGACGGTTGCGCCGGGGCCGGAGGCCTGTTCTGCCGAGGGGGCGGCGACCGCGGCGCGGCCCACGGCGCCCATTTGCGTGTCGACCTGGCGCAGGAGTTCGTGGCGCGCGAGGGCGGCGACGCGGGCGGGGAGGTCGTGCAGGTCGCCGGCGCGGGAGATGACGGTGATCCGGCGCGAGAAGCCGGGGCCGGGCAGGGGGCGCACGACGAGCGGCATCCGCTCCACGAAGCCGTCGATCAGCAGGGTGGGGGAGAGGATGGTGAAGCCGAGCCCCTCGGCCACGCAGGCGGTGACCATGCTCGAGCGGTCGGCCTGGATGACACGGGGCACGGTGAGCTTGAGGCGGCGCAGGTGCTGCTCGGTGCGGCGGCCCACGCTGGTGGTGGCGGCGAAGCGCACCAGCGGCAGGTGGGCGAGGATATCGGAGAGTTGCGCGGAGGGGCCGCGATAGCTTTGCGGCAGCACGAGCAGGAAATTCTCGGTGAGCACCTCGTGGCGCTCGAGCCCGTCGATGTCGTAGAGCGGGTTGGAGGTGATCACCAGATCGGCGCGCTTGGTTTGCAGGAGCGTTTCGTGATCGGCGCTCTGGCCCGCGTGCAGCGTGACATCCTCCACCGCGATCTCGGATTTCAGGAGCCGCACCAGCGCGGGGGTGAGCGTGGTGGCGATGGAGGCCTGCATGCCGATGCGCAGCACGCTGATCGGGTGCGGGCCCTCGTGGCGCATGGTGGTGGCGAGGTCTTCGACCGAGTTGAGGATGCGCTGGGCGTGGCGCAGGCAGAGCTCGCCCGCCTGCGTGAGCCGGACGGGGCGCACCGTGCGGTCGACCAGACGCGCATCGCAGGCGGCCTCGAGCGCGGCGAGTTGCTGGGAGGCGGCGGATTGCGTCATCCCCATGAGCCGCGCCGCGCGGGTGACCTGCCGGGTTTCGGCGATGGCCACGAAGACCTCGAGCGCGGTGAGCAGGTTCTTGTCGGAGGCGAGGCGGGTGGTGATTTCCGTGCGCTTCATAAGTCTTCCTAATACTGTCCTGAAACTCATTGCCTCGGCGGGCCGGGTTTGTCCATCTTTCGCGGCGGGCGCGGAGGAGGAATTCGTGTGACACGCAGGAACAGCAAACGCAGGGAGACGGCGCGGGCCGGGGCGCCGAGGGCGCCGTATCTGCTGCGCCAGGTGGGGCCGCTGCCGATCCTCTCGGAGGAGGGGCTGGAGATCATCGAGGCCAATGCCGAGCGGATCCTCGCGGAGACGGGGATGGAGTTTCGCGACGACCCGGAGGTGCTGGAGATCTTCGCCGCCGCGGGCTGCGAGGTGGAGGGCGAGCGGGTGCGCTTCGCGCCGGGTTTCTGCCGTAAGACGATCTGCGCCACGGCGCCCGCCGCGTTTGCCCAGCATGCGCGCAACCCCGAGAACAGCGTGCAGATCGGCGGCAATGCCTCGGTGCTCTGCCCTTCATGGGGGCCGCCCTTCGTGCAGGACATGGACCGCGGGCGGCGCTATGCGACCTACGAAGATTTCGTGGATCTCGTGAAGCTGCACCAGACCATCCCGTGGCTGCACCATTCGGGCGGCGTGGTGTGCGAGCCGGTGGACCTGCCCGCCAACAAGCGCCATCTCGACATGCTGTTCGCGCATATCCGCTGGTCGGACCGGCCGTTCATGGGGGCCTTCATCGGGGCCGAGCGGGCGGGCCACGCGATCGACATGGCGCGCATCGTCTTCGGCGCAGACTATGTGGCGGAGAACCCGGTGCTCTATTGCGTCTCGAACACCAATGCGCCGCTGGTGCTGGATGCCAAAATGTCGGGCGCGCTCAAGCCCTTTGCGCGGGCGGGCCAGCCCGTGGCCTGCACGCCCTGGACGCTGACGGGCGCGATGAGCCCCGCGACGGTGGCGGGCACGCTGGCGCAGGTGCTGGCGGAGGCCTTGGCGAGCCTTGCGCTGGTGCAGCTCGTGCGGCCCGGTGCGCCCTGCCTGATGGGCTCCTTCGCCTCGACCATGTCGATGCAATCGGGGGCGCCCACCTTCGGCACGCCGGAGGCCGGCAAGATGGTGCTGGCCGCGGGGCAGCTGGCGCGCAGGCTCGGCGTGCCGCTGCATTCGGTGGGCACGCTCTCGGCCTCGAAGCTGCCCGACGGGCAGAGCCAGCAGGAGGCGACATGGGGGCTGATGATGGCGCTCTTCGCGGGGGTCAACGTGGTGAACCATGCCACCGGCTGGCTCGAGGGCGGGCTGGTGACGGGCTACGAGAAAACGATGATGGATGCCGATCTCTGCGGCAAGCTCATGCGGTTCTTCGACGGGATCGACCTTTCGGAGAACGCGCAGGCGATGGCGGCCATCGCGGCCACCGGGCCGGGGCAGCATTTTCTGGGCTCCGAGCACACGCAGGCCAATTTTCTCTCTGCGCTCTTCCGGCCCGAGCTGCCGGACAACAACTCCTATGAACAATGGGAATCGGCGGGCGGGCTCGACATGGCCCAGCGTGCCAATGCGCTCTGGAAGGCGCGGCTGGCGGAATACGAAGATCCGGGGCTGGACCCGGCGATCGAGGAGGAACTGAAGGATTACATCGCGCGGCGCAAGCTGGAGGTGGCGGATGCCGATTACTACTGAGCGCCGCGATGTGGTGATCATCGGCGGCGGGGCGGTGGGGCTGTCGCTGGCCTATCACCTCGCCGGGCGGGGGATGCGCGACGTGCTTCTGCTGGAGCGCAACAGCCTCACCTCGGGCACCACGTGGCATGCGGCGGGGATCGTGGGGCCGCTTCGGGCCACGCCCAACATGACGCGGATCGCGATGTATGCGGGCGAGCTCTTTCCGCGGCTCGAGGCGGAGACGGGGCTTTCGACCGGCTACCGGCAGACCGGCGGCTACTGGCTGGCGCGGGTGCCCGAGCGGATGGACGAGCTCTATCGCATCGCGGCGCTGGGGCGGCATTTCGGGTTGTCGCCGCGGATGGTGAGCCCCGAGGCGCTGGGCCGCGCGCTGCCCGCGGTGAGCCCCGAGGGGCTTTGCGGCGTGATGGAGGTGGCCGAGGATGCGAGCGTGAACCCGGTGGATCTGTCGATGGCCTATGCGCGCGGCGCGCGGGCCGGCGGCGTGGAGATCCGCGAAGGGGCGGAGGTGGCGCGTGTCGTTACGGAAGGCGGGCGCGCGGCGGGCGTGGTGCTGGCTGACGGCACGGAGATAATCGCCGGGCAGGTGGCGCTTTGCACTGGCGCGTGGTCGGCCCGGCTGGCGGGGGAGGCGGGGCTCGCGCTGCCGCTGCAGCCGGTGGAGCACATGTATATCGTCACCGAGGCACGGCCCGAATTCGAGGGCTTCCCGGTGCTGCGCGACCTCGACCGGGGGATCTACATCAAGGGCGATACCGGCAAGCTGGTGATCGGCGGGTTCGAGCCGGATGCCAAGTGCTGGAACCCCGATGGCCCCGAGGGCGACAGGCCGTTTCTGGAGATGGCCGAGGATTGGGAGCAGTTCGGCCCCTTCATGGAGGCGGCGCTGGCGCTGGTGCCGGGCCTGGAGCGGGCCGGCGTGCAGCATTTCATGAACGGGCCGGAGAGCTTTACCGCCGACACGCGCCCGCTGATCGGCGAGGCGCCGGAGGTGGCGGGGCTGTTCGTGGCGGCGGGGATGAACTCGGTGGGGGTGATGTCTTCTGCCGGGGTGGGGCGGCTTCTGGCCGACTGGATGGTGGACGGGCACCCGCCGATGGACCCGTGGGAGGTGGACGTGGCCCGGGCCGACCCGCGCGCGGCCGGCGCCTCGCATATGGAGGCGCGGATGGCCGAGGCCGTCTCGGACCTTTTCGCGCTGCACTGGCCCTACAAGCAGCCCAAGGCGGGGCGCGACCTGCGCCGCTCGGCGCTGCACGAGATGTGGGCGGCCGAGGGCGCGGTGTTTGGCGTGACGGCGGGCTGGGAGCGCGGGCTCTGGTATGCCGAGAGCGCGGCCGAGCGCGCGCTGCCCCTTGCCACCGGCGCGCAGCCGTGGTGGCCCATCGCCGCGCGTGAGGCGGGCCGGATGGCGGAGGACGCGGTGCTGCTCGATCTCTCGCCCTTCACCAAGATCTCCGTGGCGGGGCCGGGCGCGCTGGCGCAGCTCGAGGCGCTCTGCCCGGCGCGGCTGGACGTGGCCGAGGGCCGCGCCGTCTATACCCAGTTTCTCAACCCGCGCGGCGGCATCGAGATGGAGGCCACGGTGACCCGGCGCGGCGCGGAGCGCTTCGACATCACCACCGGCGCCGCGACCCGCTGGCGCGATCTGGCATGGCTCGGGCGGCGGCTCGAGGGGCTGGAGATTGCCGACCGCACGGAAGAGGATTGCGTGATCGGCGTGATGGGGGCGGGGAGCCGGGCGCTGTTGCAGGGGCTCGCGGCGGAATGGCAGGAGTTGCCGTTTGCCCGCTCGGGGCCGCTCGTGCTGGCGGGCATCGCCTGCCATGCCACGCGGCTCAGCTTCGTGGGCGAACTGGGCTGGGAGCTTCGGGTGCCCAATGGCGAGGCGCCGGCGCTCTTTGCGGCGTTGCGTAAGGCGGGGGCGCGCCCGATGGGGCATTACGCGCTGGAGGGCTGCCGGCTGGAGAAGGGGTTCGTGCATTGGGGGCACGATATCGGCCCGGAGATCACGCCGATGGAGGCGGGGCTTGCGCGCGGGATCGACTGGGCGAAGGATTTCGCGGGCAGGGATGTGCTCATGGCGCAGCGGGAGCGCCTCGAACGCCGGCTGGTGCTCTGCCGGGTGGAGGGGCAGCCGCTTCTGCTGCATGACGAGCCGGTCTGGGAGGCGGGTCGCGTGGTGGGGCTGACGACTTCGGGCGGGCATGGGCCGCGCACGGG
>JAVKDQ010000009.1:0-5809 GCA_040222155.1 Roseovarius sp. | reverse complement strand
GGAAACCGCACGTAGAGCATCACCGCCAGGCGGATGATCTCAGGGCTCGATTTGAAGTATCTGAAAGGATCGCGTTTTGCCATGCGCGCAGGGTAGGGGCGAGGTCAGCCGGTCTCAAGCTGTCTTCTTCTGACACGACCCTTCGATTAATTTAAAAACAAACGTATGTTTGAAATTTGTTGACCGTCGATGTCTCTCAGGATAATCATTCCACAACTTGTAACGACCGAGGTGGAGAAACGATGGACACCCATCAGCGATATGACCACATGCCAGCCTCCGGATTCTACATGAGCCCGGAAACTATCGAGATCCAGGGAATGGTCCGCGCTTTCGCTGAGAGCGAGATCGCACGTGCGCAGGAAGAGATGGACCGGACCCACGACTTCCCAATGGAGTGCTGGCGGAAGTGGAGCGAGCTCGGCATGGCAGGAATCCTGCTGCCCGAGGAGTACGGCGGAACGAACCTCGATTCCGTCTCCTACATAGTCGCGATGGAAGAGGTCGCACGCGTCTCGCAAACCTTTGCGCTGATCTGGCAGGTCCATGTGCTGGTGGCAAACATGTACAAGCTGCTAGGCAGCGAAGCTCAGAAGGACGAATGGCTGCCGAAATTCGCGTCGGGCGAAATCCTCGGGGCGTTCGGGCTTACGGAGCCTGGCGCGGGCTCGGACGCCGGTGGCGTTCGTACGCGGGCGGAGCTCAAGCGGGATCGCTGGGTTATAAACGGCACCAAGGTCTTCATTTCCAATGCCGGCACTGAGATCAGTAATGGCCTCGTGCTGATGGCCGCGACCGGCGACACCGATGGCGGTCGCCCGTCCGTCTCGTGTTTCATCGTGCCGAAGGGAACACCCGGTTTCGAGCTGGGCCAATCCTTCGACAAGATGGCATGGCATGGCATGGACAACCGAGAGCTGGTGTTCCGCGATGCTGAAGTACCGGCGGAAAACCTCCTCGGGCGAGAGGGGGCAGGCCTCAAGCAGGCCCTCAACGCCCTCAACCTCGGCCGGATCGTGTTCGGTGCGCTGGGAGCGGGCCTGATCCAGGCCTGTTTCGACGAGTCCGTTGCCTACGCGAAGGATCGCAAGCAATTCGGGCAGCCTATTTCCTCTTTCCAGCTGGTCCAGGCGAAGCTTGCCGACATGGCAACCCATGCAGAGGCCGCTCGGCGGCTGACCTATCACGTCGCTTCTTTGCATCAGCAAGGGCAGGATTGCCATGCTGAAGCTGCAATGGCGAAGACCTTCGCCACCGAGATGGCAACTAAGGCCTGCCTCGATGCGTTCCAGATTCATGGCGGCTATGGCTTCATGCACGATTACAAGGTCAACCGCTACTTCCGCGAGTGCAAGATGCTGGAGATCGGCGAGGGAACCAACGAGATCCAGCGCCTTCTCATCGCGCGGCATTTCGGCTGCTGAGGAGCGGGCATCGGTGCCATGACCCAGAATCCGCAATCAAACACCCGGCAGGCCGCGGATCTTTATCGCATAATGGTTCTGATCCGCCGCTTCGAGCTGGCCGCCTCAGAGCGGTATCGCAACGGCGACATGCCTGGGTTTATCCACCTGTCCATTGGGCAGGAAGCCTGCGCGGCGGGCGCCTGTGCGGCGCTCGAAGAGCGGGATTTCATCACCAGCACCCATCGCGGCCACGGCCATTGCTTGGCCAAGGGGGCCGACCCCAAGCGCATGATGGCCGAGCTCTTCGCCCGCGCTAGCGGGTATTGCAAGGGCCGGGGCGGCTCGATGCATATAGCTGACATGTCGCGCGGTGTGCTCGGTGCCAACGGCATCGTCGGGCAATCCATGCCGCTTGCCGTTGGGGCCGCGCTGACCGCACAGGTCACAGGCAGCGGCGCGGTGGCGCTCGCCTTCTTTGGCGAGGGGGCCTCCGGCGCGGGCGTCGCGCATGAGGCGATGAACATGGCTGCGATCTGGAAGCTGCCGGTGATCTTCTTCTGCGAAGTCAACCGCTATGCCGAGCTTTCGCCCTACGAGGTGCATTGTCCGCTTGAGCGAATCTCCGACCGCGCGGCGGCCTATGGCTTCCCCGGGGAGACGGTGGATGGCGAGGACGTCTTCGCGGTGCACGATGCCGTGGCGCGCGCGGCGACCCGTGCGCGGGCAGGCGAGGGGCCGAGTCTCATCGAGGCGAAGGCCTTCCGTTGGCACGGGCACTATGAAGGCGACCCGCAGGGCTACAAGACCGCCGATGAACGCGCCTCGCCCGAAAGCTTCGACCCTGTCGCGCGGTTCGAACGCAATGAGGCGTCTCTGCGCGGGCTTTCGGAAACCGATCTCGAAAACATTTGCGCGGCCGCCGAGGCAGAAATCGCCGCCGCGCTGGAATTCGCTGAGGCGGAAGCACCAGCGACCCATGCCTCCATGCTGGAGGATATCTATGCGTAGGCCCAAGCCATGACCCGCACGAAATATTACCAAGCCTTTGCCCATGCCTTGACCGAAGAGATGAAGCGCGACCCGCGCGTCGTGCTTATGGGCGAGGATGTGGGCCAGTCCGGCGGGATCTTCGCACATACCAAGGGTATCTACGAGGTGATAGGGCCGGAACGGGTGCGCGATACGCCGATTGCTGAGAACGGATTCGTGTCCGCGGCGGTGGGTGCGGCCATGACGGGGCTGCGGCCGGTCGTGGAGATCGGTTTCGAGGATTTCTTCACCGCCTGCATGGACCCGCTCGTTAACCAAGCTGCCAAGCTGCGCTACATGTTGGGCGGGCAGGTGACCATTCCGATGGTCATCTACACCTTCGGCGGTGGCGGGCTGAATGCCGGGCCACAGCACAGCCAGAGCTTCGCGCCGTGGTTCGCGCAGGTGCCCGGCCTGAAGGCAGTGATGCCCGCAACCCCGGCGGATGTGCTGGGCCTCACACGTGCCGCCATCCGCGACGACAACCCGGTGCTGCTTCTGATGAGCAAGAAGCTGATCTCCCTCTCGGGCAACGTCGGTGAGGCCGATTTGGATGCGGTCCTGCCGCTCGACCGGGCGAATGTCGTGGCCGAAGGCGGCGACTGCACCGTGGTTACTTATGGCACCATCCTGCATCCGGCGTTAAAGGCGCGCGCCAAGCTGCAGGAGGCGGGCGTGGAGATCGAGGTGATCGATGGGCGCTGCGTCAACCCAATCGACTTCGAAACAATTGCCGCGTCGGTCGCAAGGACAGGGCGACTTCTGGTGGTGCACGAGGCGCATCTGCCTTGCGGCATGGGCGCCGAAATTCTTGCCCGCGCCGTCGAGACGATGCCCGAGACGCTACTATGCCGGCCCCGCCGCATGGGGCCGCCCTTCGCCCCGAGCCCTTTCGCCCCGAACCTCGAAAAGGCTTACCTGCCTTCAGCCGAAGGCATCGCGGAGACGGTCTCGGCGATGATACAGGAGCCCGTTCTGAGATGGAGGGCCGCATGAGCACGCGCATGCGGGACGGCTACGAAACTCTCAACGTCCGGGTAGCAGGAAATCTCGGCTGGGCCGAGCTGAACCGGCCGTTGGTGCTAAACGCGATGAACCTGCAATGCATCCGCGAGTTGCAGGCCGCCATCGAGGCATTCGACGCCGATCCGGAAATTCGCGTGGTGGCGATCGTCGGGGCGGGCGAGCGGGCTTTCACCGCTGGAGCCGACATCACTGAGATCCACGACTACGGCCAGCTCGAGATGGAACACTATAACCGGCACTGGCTTTCACTTTTCGAAACCATCGAAGGCATCCGCAAGCCCGTGATCGCCGCGGCGCATGGCTGGGCCACTGGCGGCGGCACCGAGATGTCTCTCGCCTGCGATTTTGTGCTCTGCACCGAGGCCGCCCGTTTTGGACTGGCCGAGATCAATATCGGCGTCATTCCAGGAGCGGGGGCGGCCGTGCGACTCACCCGTTGGGTGGGGCGGCTCAAGGCGAAGGAAATCCTGATGCTGGGCCGCACGCTCACCGGGCCGGAGGCGGTTTCCGTGGGCCTCGCCAACAGGTGCGTCGCGACCAGGGACGACCTTCTGGCGGAGGTACGCGCCCTCGCGGACGAGCTTGCCTCGAAGGCGCCGTTGGCGCTCGCGGCGGCGAAGGCTTCGGTCAACATTGCGGCCGAAGCAGACCAGCGGACCGGCATCGAGCATGAACTAAACGAATTCCTACGATTGTTCGCGACCGAGGACCAAAAGGAGGGGATGCGGGCGTTCCTGGAGAAACGGGCGCCGGTATATACCGGCAGGTAAACGGAGAAAGAGCTAACGTGAAGGTAAGCGTCAAAGTTCCGAAAGTCGGGCTAACTGTCGAGGAAGCAACCGTGGCCGAATGGCTGAAGTCCGTCGGTGACCGGGTCGAGCACGAGGAGACCATCGCCTCGGTGGAGGCCGACAAGGCAACCTACGAAATCCCAGCCCCTGCGGCCGGCGTGCTCGAGGAAATTCGCGTAGAGAGTGGGGAGACTGTCGAGGTTGGAAGTGTGATTGCCGTGATCCGTACCTAAGCTTTCCACAAGACAGGCGAAAACGGCGCACAGGAATTTTCAGTGAGGAGTGGCCTTTCGGAAGACGGGCCAAGGGAAAAACAAAGGGAGGAAGCAATGAAAACGATCAAGACCAACAAGGGTATCGGCACGACGCGCCGTGGGTTTCTCGGTGGCACGGCAGCAGCAGGTGCCTATGCCGCGCTGGGTGCGCCGGCGCTCGCCCAGGAGAAGACCGTTCATCTCGGGGCATCCCTGCCGCTGACGGGACCTTACGAGAAGGTCTCGAAGATCTACCGCGATGCCTATGACTTCTGGACGAAGACCTCTGGCGGAACGATGAAGGTCGCCGGCGAGGACTGGAAGGTCGACTGGACGATTTATGACGATGAGAACAATGCCTCTCGCACGGCACAGCTGACCGAGAAGCTAATAAGCGACGACAGTGTCGATCTCATCGTCGGCACTTATGGCACCGATACGGTGCTCGCGCAGGGAGCCATCGCGCGCAAACACAACAAGTTGACGGTTCAGGCCGGCGCGGCCTCGAGCCGCGTGGATCAGGAGATCGGCGGGCACACGACCTACACGCTGGTGGGCTATATCAAGGACTACCCGGCGCTGGCGATGGAATACCTCGCCACGGTCGAGCCCAAGCCCACGCGCGTGGCGCTCGTGACGATGGACGACCCTGTTTACCGCGAGATGGCGGTGGGCGTGAAGGAGAAGTGCGAGAAGCATGGCATGGAGGTCGTGTTCGAGGACGTGCTTCCCATGGACACCCGCGACCTGCGCCCGACCGTGCTGAAGATGAAGAACGCAGGCGAGATTGACGCAATCTATAACACCGGTTGGGATGTCATCTGCATTAAGCTCGTGGAAGAGATGAGCGCCCTCGGCGTAAACCCCAAGGCCTTCGTGGGCGGCCACCTGACGACAAGCCCGGAAGTGAAGGCTACGCTCCAGGGCAAGCTGAAGGACGTGATCGGCGTGACGCTTTGGTTGCCGCAGCTGAGCTATACCGACCCTTTCTTCGAAAGTCCGGCAGCCTTTGCCGCGGCCTTCGAGGCGGAATATGGCTACGCGCCCACATACCATGCCGCGATGGCCTATTCGGTGCCGATCGTCTACGAGCGGGCATTGATGAATGCCGACCCGTCAGACCCCTTCGCCACCGATCCGCTGCGCGCACAGCTGCAATCGCTCGAGGTGGAAACCGTCTGGGGGCCGATATCCTTCGACGAGAAGGGCCGCATCTCGCGGGGCGGCGCACCCGTGCTGCAATGGTTGGGTGACGGGCCGGAGCCCAAGGTCATCTTCCCAGAAGCCATCGCGGAAGTTGCCG
>JAVKDQ010000008.1:0-13635 GCA_040222155.1 Roseovarius sp. | reverse complement strand
GACCGGGCCGCGCTCTGGTCGCTCTTCCGAGACCAGCCTGCGCGCGCGTACGATCTCACCTGGATCGCGGCGGTGGAAGAGCATTTCCTCGGCGAGGCGCTGGCGCTGCTGGGCCATATGAGCGGCATCGAGCGGGTCGCGCGGGCCTTCGTGCGGCTCCATGAGCGCGGCAACGCGCTCGGCCTGCTGGAGGACGACGAGATGCCCATGCCCTATCGCCAGCAGGATCTGGCCGATGCGCTGGGGCTTTCGCTCGTGCACACCAACAAGACGCTGAGGCAGTTGCGCGAAGAGCGCGTGGCGATCTGGCGCGACGGCCGGCTGCGCTTTCTCAACCGCGCAAGGCTCCTCGAGATCGCCGGGCTGGAAGGGGCGAGCGAGCCTGTCACCCGCCCGCTGATCTGAGCCGGCGGCCCTCTGCCTCTGGCGTGCCCGCCGCGCCTTCGAAACGCTCGCGCGGCCACCAGTCGGGGTGACGTTCGCGGATGAAGCGCAGCATTCCCTCGCGCAGCCGCATCTCGGTGGCCCATCCCGTGGAGGGATCGGGCGAGAGGGCATAAAACGAAATCTCCACGCCTTGCGCGCTCTGGTCGGTGACGTAGCACGAGATCTGGTCGTGCTCGATCACCCCCTCGTCTTGCCTTGCCAGCTCGAGAAAATGCGCGCGCAGCACCTCCACATCCGCGTCGTGATCCAGACGGAGCCGTACGGTGTGCATGATCCGCGCATCCTGCACCGACCAGTTCTCGAAGGGTTTCGACACGAAATGGCGCACCGGCACGATGATCCGCCGCTCGTCCCATGTGCGCAGCCGCATGAAGGTGTAGAAAATGCTCTCCACATAGGCCCAACGCCCCTCGAAGAGCACGCTGTCGCCGATCCGCACCGGCTTGGCCAGCGCGATCTGCAGCGAGGCGAGGATGTTGCCCAGCACAGCCTGCCCGGCGATGCCCAGCAGCACCGTCAGCACACCGGCCGAGGCCAGCAGCGTCATCCCGATGGACTGGAAGAGGTTGAGCTGCGCCAGCACGTAGAAAGTGGCGAATCCCACCATCAAGAGCACGATGATCCGCCTGAGCGCATAGATCGAGGTGTAGAGCTCGCGCTTGTCGAGGCTGCGCGTATCGTCGATATCGCCCACGTAGCGCTGGGTGACACGGTCGAGGATCGCGTCGACGATCCGCAGCGCCGCCACCCCCACGCCCGAGGCCATGGTGATCACCAGAAGCGGCTGCACCACGCTGGTGACCGGCCCGGAGAACGACACCGCGAGGCTCAGCACCGCCTGCGCCAGCCCCGCCACGGAAAAGAGCGCAAGCGGCACGCCCGCGCGCTCGAATGCGTGCTGCAGAAAGCCATAAGGCGCCTTGCGCGACAGCAGCGTGACGAGCGCGTTCACCGCCCAGCCGATCGCCAGCAAGAGCCCCAGCATCACCGGCAGGGCCAGCCATTCCCACACGCGCAGCCCGCCCAGCTGCTGCTTCATCCGTTCCGGGATATACCGCTCGAAGGCGCGCGGCCCGTAGGCCTCGTGCAGCGCGGCGGTGTCTTCCACCGTCTGCGGCGTGAAGAGCCACAGCGCGTCGCTTTTCTCGCTGGCCTTGTAGCGCGCGAGGCGAATTTCATAGGCCCGCCCGTTCAGCTCGAAGAGCTTGATCCCGAGGTCGCGACGCATCTGGCCGGGGCTCTGGCTGTCTCCGGCGGCGGGTTCGGTCTTGGCATCGGGGCGCGAAGGCAGGCCCGACCAGTCGATCCACACGCGCCGGTCGATCACCTGGTAGAGCTGGCGAGCAATGCGCGGGCCGGCCTCTGCCTGTCGGCCTCGGTCGATCGCGCTCAGGTTCAGCCCATGCGCGGCCGCGTCGAACCGGCCCTCGCGGCCCAGTTCCACGAAGGCCCGCATCGCCGCGCGCGGCGTTGAACGGTCTACCTTTTCGGGAGCAGGGCCCAGCCCCGCGTTGAGCGCCTCGGCCGAATACCATGCCTCGGGCGCATCCTGCGCGGCGGCCCCGCCGATAGCGAGGACCGCCGCGCAGAGGAGGATCAGGCGGAGAAGGGGCAGCATGCAAGGCAAACGCCCAAGCGGGCGATCGGTTCCCTCACGTTGGCCGGCTTTCCGCGGGGCGGCGTCTGCCGTCAGGGCAGCGCCACCACGTCATGCGTTCCGAGATCGGGCCGCGCCTTGGGCCCCGCGGCCGCCCGGGCGATCTCGGCTGCGAATTGCGTGCCGCTCGCCTCGACTGTCCAGATCTCGGCCTCGTCGGGCACAAGCTCAAGCAGCACGGCATCCGAGTTCTCCGGCCCGCCCTCGAAGAAGGCCTCCGCCGCCACGCCCCAGAGCTCGTTCAGCTTTCTGCTGTCCTCGCTCACCGAAACGGCCCCGCTCACGCAGGCATAAAACCGTTCATCCGGGCTCTGCAGCGTGAAATGCGCCCGCCCAGTCTCGCTTTTCTTCTCCGCGAGCGTGTTGTCGGCCGCGCAGAGAAACCAGATGCGGTTCGCCTCGGGCTCCGCATGGGGTGTCATCGGGCGCAGGTGCATTCCGGTGCCCTCGATTCCCATCATGCCGGCGCGCTGATCGTCGAGCCGCTGCCAGAGTTCTGTCTTGAGATCGGTCTTGTCGGTCATCAGGCCACTCTCCGGCACCAGTCGTCGATTTCCGCGCGGGCTTCTTCCTTGCTGCGACCGTGTTTCTCCTGGATGAGGCCCACGAGCTTGTCGCGTTCGCCTTCCACCTTGTCCACGTCCTGCTCGGTGAGCTTGGCCCATTCCACGCGGGCGTCGCCCTTGAGCTGGTTCCATTTGCCCTGAATCTGTTCCCAGTTCATGCTGCACTCCTTTCCGTTGCGGCGTTCTTCCACCCAACTCGGGCAGGGCGGCTTTGTTCCGCGGCAGCCCGGCGGAACCTTTCCGCCCCGGGCGGCGTTGAGCGCTCATGCCTCACAGAAATCCTCCCGGCGATCCGATCCTGCGGACAGCCGTCATCGTGATCGCCGTGGTGCTGCTCTTCGGGGCGCTCAGGCTCGGCGCCGACATCTTCGCGCCAATGGTTCTCGGCGTTGTGACAGGCGTGATTCTCGCGCCCATGACAGACTTCTTCGAGCGCTGGGGCCTGCCGCCGGGGCTCGCCTCGGCGGTCATGCTCATCCTCGGCATTTCGGTGATCGCGGTGCTCGGCATCCTCGTCGAGCCGCTCGTCTGGCGCGTGGTCGAGCAACTGCCCGTCATCAAGTGGGAGCTGCGCGCCATCATCGGCGAGTTCCGCGGCCTCGTGCGCGGGCTCGACGCGGTCAATCGCGAGGTCGAGCAGGCGCTCGGCACGGCCTCCGCCGCCAGCGCCGGCGAGAGCGCCCCCGACCCGGTGCCGAGCCTCACCACCACGCTCCTGCTGGCGCCGGTGGTGTTGGCACAGGTGCTCATCTTCGGAGGCACGCTCTTCTTCTTCCTGCTCACCCGCAAGGGCATCTACCCGTGGCTCGCCCGCTGGATCGGCACTTCCCGCGACACCGAGATCCTCCAGCGCCGCTTCGCCACCGCCGAGCGGCTCGTCGCGCGCTATTTCGCCACCATCACCGTGGTCAATGGCGGCCTCGGGCTGGCGCTCGGTACGGGCCTCGCGCTCATCGGCATGCCCGAGCCCATCATCTGGGGCATCTGCGCGGCGTTGATGAATTACATCCTCTATGCCGGGCCGATGGTCTTCGTGGGGGCGCTGCTGCTCGCCGGGCTGATCGTCTTCGACGGGCTCATGGTGTTTGCTCCCGCCGCGATCTTCCTCGCGATCAACATGATCGAGGCGCAGTTCGTCACTCCGGCCATGGTGGGCCGGCACATCTCGGTCAACCCGCTCCTGATCTTTGTCTCGCTGGTGGTCTGGCTCTGGATCTGGGGGCCCATCGGCGGCATCGTCGCGATCCCGGTGCTGGTGATGGTGCTCGTGATGCTCGACATCTTCGAGATCGACAGCGAGATCGGCGCCGATAGTGCCATCTCGCAGAAGGCAGGCAAGTCGCGGGGCTAGGGCAGGGCCCCGGACTCAGACGATCTCGTCGGGCAGGCCCGGCACGGGGGCGGCCACCTCGCGCGCGGCATCCGAATCGTAGCGCACGAGAAAGCCCTTGCGCTGTGCCGGGGGTAGCGCGCTGTTGGTCTCCACCAGCCGCCGCCAATGCGCGAAGGCGCTCTCGGGTGCGAGCCATTCGGCCCCGGCCTCCGAGGGCAGCCAATGGCCCATCACCCGGCGGCGCACCTCCTCCACCTGCGCGCGTGCCTCAATATGCAGCCCCGCCTCGCTGTCCCAGCGCATGCTGCGCCCGTTGAGATTGGCCGAGGACAGGATGGCCGCGCGGTCGTCGAAGATCGACACTTTCGAATGCACGTAGATGATCGGGGCATCCTCGAGTTCGTCCCGCCCGTCGCGCCCGGTGGGGCGCGGCTGCACCGGCGAGGCCACGAGCAGCCGCTCGGGGCCGAAGGCGCGGTAGAGCCGCGCGAGGCAACGCACCTGCTGGTATTCGCCGTAGCGCAGGTCGAGCCCCTGGTGACTGTCGAAGGCGGCATCCTCGGGGGCTGCGGGCAGCACCACGATGAGCTTGTGCCAGGGCACACGCGCGCGCGCCGCGCCAGCGCGCGGGCGAGCGGCCGGTGGCGCAGGAATTGCGTCTCGAGATAGACCAGGTGGCGCGCCCGCCCGATCGCCTCCATGTGCCGTGCCTCGATTTCGCGCAGCATGGCGCGAGGTGCGAGCCGCAGCGGCATCCCCAGCCTGCGCCGCGAGAGCGTGCGCAGGAAGCCCGGCGCGGCCGGGGGCGGAGTGCGCCGGCCCGCGACGCTGGCCAGGAAGCTCTGCAGATGTGCCTCCGCCGCCTGCGCCACGGGCCCAGTGGCCACCGCCTGAACGTCGTGCCATGTGCGCTCCGCCCGGCGTCGATGGCGCTTGGTGTCGTAGCGCCGTTCGTTCAGGTCGAGCCCGCCGATATAGAGCGTCTCGCGGTCGAAGACGGCCATCTTCTGGTGATGCGTCGCGGGGTAGAGATCGACCGGGCGGAGCGGAAAGCAGAGCCGCCCCTCGGCATCCTCGTGGCAGATCCGCTGCAGGCGCGGCGTCTCGCGCTTGAAGTGGGTGCGCTCCTCGCGGCTCATCTCCTGCCATGTGCTGGCAAGCTCGGCCATCTTGCGGCGCACCACCGGGTAGAGCACAAGCCGGGGCACCGCGCCGGTATGCGCGTCGTGCAGCGCCAGTGTGAAATCCATCAGCTCGGGCCGCCGCGTCAATTCGCGTACCGCCGCGATCTGGCGCAGCGTGCGCCATGCCAGCCGGTGCAGGTGCGGCGCCGCCACCGGGTCGAAATCGGAGGCCACCAGCCGCACCGAAACGCCCCGGTCGAGCGTGTGCACGAGCAGGTCCATCCAGTCTTCCCCGATCTCGCGCGCCTCGGGCGAGCGCAGCTTCGTCATGAGGTCGATCACCCGGAAACTGCCGATGATCTCCGAGCGCGCATCCAGAAAGGAGCGCTCGAAAGCGGGATAGGCCTCTTCCGCCGTCACCAGCACCTCGAGCCGCTCGATGGCCGCGCACTCTGCGGGTCGTTCGGCGGGGGGCGGGGGTGTCTGCCTCGCGATATCCGGTGCCGTGCTCATGCGCACTCCATGAAGGTGTCGTCCTCCGCCCTCGTCGGCGCGCTTCAAGGCCTGCGCGCAAGGCGGGGAAAGGCGTTCCGAAAAAGCCCCCGTCCTGCGCGGGACGGGGGCCAAGCCACCCGGTGATTTCGGCGGGTGGCCCGGGCTCATCTGGGGGATGGGGACAGGGATGAGCCCGGGCAAACCGGGCTACGTTGCCGGTTTCATCTCCCCAACGCCACGCCGGGCCGAAAGGTTCCGCGCCGGCGCGGATTTTCCCCGCTCATCCGCGCCGCTCCTCCGGTGCCTGCGGCCCGGGGTCTTGCGCCGGGCGCAGCCCGCCCGCGCCGTCGGCCACGTTGTCGGCCACCACCGCGCGCCGCTCACCTGCCGGGCGGGGCGCGCCAATGGTGGTGTCGCGCCCCGTCTCCAGTTCGATCTCGGCATTCAGCAGCGCGCCAAGCAGCACCAGATAGGCGCTGAGATAGAACCACAGCAGCAGCGCGATCACCGCACCGATGGAGCCGTAGACCTCGTTGAGCGAGCCGAAATTCCGAAGGTAGACCGAGAAGGCAACCGAGCCCGCCGCCCAGGCCAGGAGCGCGAAGACCGCGCCCGGCGTGAGCCATGCCACCTTCGCGCCGCGCCGGTTCGGCCCATGCCGGTAGAGCAGCCCGATGGAAAACAGCACCACACCCAGCAGGATCACCCATTTCAGCCCGCTGATCAGCGCCTCGACGCCGAAGGGCAGGGTCACGAGCGACATCACGATGGGCACGAGGATGACCGCCGCGAAGGCGATGATCGCCACGCCGATCAGCAGCAGCGTGAGCCCGATCGCCACCGCGTAGCGCATCAGCGCGTTGCGGCGGTGCTCTTCGCGATAGACGGCGTTGAGCCCGCGCACCAGCGCTGCCACGCCGTTGCGCGCCGTCCAGATAGCGACGACGATCGAGACGAGGCTGGCCAGCTGCAAGGTGCTGTCGGCCGAGCGGATGAGCGCCTCGGTCTGGCTTTCGAGAATGCCATAGGCGGCCTCTGGCAAGAGCCGTTCGGCCATGCCGAGCTGGCTCACGATGGTCTGCGGGTCGGCGGCGATGCCCCAGATCGCGATGAGCGCCGCAATGGCCGGAAAGATCGACAGCATGGTGTAGAAGGCCACGCCCGCCGCGATCAGCCCGAGATTGAGCCTGTCGCCCTCGGCCATCATCCGCCGCAGCACGCGCCCCCATGCCCGGCGTGTGAGCTGCCCCGGTCTCCGCGCGTCGCGGGCGCGCTCGCGATCCACCTGCGTCTGGCTCATCGGGCGGCCCTCATGGCGCGCGTGGCCCGGCGACGAGCCAGATGATGAAGCCCAGAAGCGGCAGCAAGAGCACCAGAAGCACCCAGAGCACCTTTTTCCCCGTGCTTTCGGTCGAGCCGATCACCGAGACGATCGCCCAGATGTCGAGCACGAGAAGGATGATCCCCCCCAATCCGGTTACTTCGAGCATGGCCACGTCCTTTCCTGTTCGTCTTGCGCGCGTATCCCCCGAGAAACGCGACCCGCCCCGCAGGGGTTCCGCAAAAAAACTCGCGAAATTTCGGCGATCGGCGGAAACAACCGGCGCCCCCCGCAGGTTGTGTTGCCGAGGCGCCGCAAGACGCGCGACGCCACAGGAATGACGTTTGAAAGGAGCAACACCATGAAACGCTTTCTCGCAACCACAGCCATCGTGGCCCTCGCAGCCGCACCGGTGATGGCCGACTCGCATTCGGACAAGACCAACGAGATGCAGAACGGTGAACAGGCCGAGATGTCGGGCAACGCCTCCGGCAAGGCCGCCGAGACGAACCTCACCGCGAAGGTGGGCGACAAGGAGATTCACGCCTCCAACATGATCGGCCACCCGGTCTATATCCGCAGCGAAGAGGCCGCCGACGAGAAGATCGCCAAGAGCGCCAGCCAGCCCGCCGAAAGCTGGGAGCGCGTGGGCGAGATCGACGACATCATTCTCACCGCTGACGGCCAGATCGACGGTGTCACCCTCGATGCCGGCGGTTTCCTCGGCATGGGTGAGAAGAATGTCAGAACCGGCATGGACGAGCTCGAGTTCGTGGCCTTCGACGGCGAGGAAAACGCCGCAGAGTCCGACGAGTTCTTCGTCGTCTTCACCGGCGACCGCAGCGCGCTCGAGGACCGCGACGAGATGGACGAGAACACCGTCCGCGACAGTGGCCGGAGCTTCTGGAGCGACCGCACCGAGAAGCTGCAATCGGGCGAGACCGAGAACATGCAGTCGAGCAACGAGAGCGGCCGGAACGACGGCGAGCAACAGGCCGACATGAGCGGCAGCGACAAGGCGTCCGATACCGCCGCCGACCAGACCGCCGGGAACGAGTCGGGCACCGACCCCTACGGCCAGAACGACCAGGGCGCCGATCTGGCAGAGCTCGACACCGCAGCGCGCGACGCGCTCACCGCCGATGAGCTGCAGGGCCTCACCGTCTACGGCCCCGAGGGCGAAAGCATCGGCGAGATCTCCGAGCTGGTCGTGACCAACGATGGCGACATCACGAAAGTGGTGATCGACGTGGGCGGCTTCCTCGGGCTGGGCGAAAAGCCTGTGGCCATCAGCTTCGACGAGGTTTCGCTGCATGAGGATGGCAGCGACATGATGGGCGCGCTGCGCGCAACCACCGAGCACTCCAGCGAAGAGCTCGAAGGCATGCGCGAGTGGCAGGGCTAACGCCTCTCGCAATATCCTGAACACCCTTGGCCGGGCTCCCTCGGGGCCCGGCCATTTTGTGTCTTTGCCCGCCCGCGCTTGGCATCAGGCGACCCCGTCCCCGCGCGCCGGCCCGCATCGGCGCCGCGCCTCTCTGGCCGGGGTGGCGACCCGTCGGTCTTCCGCCTATGTTGGGCGCCATACCTGCAATTCACCACGGCCCCCGATGAAAAGCCCCCGCACACCCTCCACCACCGCCACCAAGGCCGCCCGCCTCTCCGTGGCACCCATGATGGACTGGACCGACAGGCATTGCCGCATCCTGCATCGGTGCCTGTCGCGCCACGCGCTGCTCTATACCGAGATGGTGACCGCGCCCGCGCTGGTGCGCGGCGGGGCGGTGCACCTGCTCGAGTTCTCCCCCGAAGAGCAACCCGTGGCGCTGCAGCTCGGCGGCTCTGACCCCGAAGAGCTGGCGCAGGCCGCGCGGATGGGGGCGGAGGCGGGGTATGCCGAGATCAACCTCAACGTGGGCTGCCCCTCCGACCGGGTGCAATCGGGCACGTTCGGCGCGGTGCTGATGAAGGAGCCGGGCCTCGTGGCCGAGTGCTGCGCGGCGATGATCGCTGCCCAGCCGGTGGAGGTTACGGTGAAATGCCGCATCGGGGTCGACGATCAGGAGCCCGAGGAGGTGCTGCCCGAGTTTCTCTCGCGGGTGTCCGCGGCGGGGGTGCGGCGCTTCACCATCCACGCCCGCAAGGCATGGCTCAAGGGCCTCTCACCCAAGGAAAACCGCGACATCCCGCCGCTCGACTACCCGCTCGTGCACCGCATGAAGGCGCTCTTCCCGGCGCTCCACATCTCCATCAATGGGGGCATCACCACGCTGACCGAGGCGCAGGGCTTTCTCGACGCAGGCCTCGACGGGGTGATGTTCGGCCGCGCGGCCTATCACGACCCCACCCAGATTCTCGGCCCCGCCGACCGGCTGATCTTCGGCGCGCAGGGCCCTGATCGCGGGCCGGAAGAGGCGGTGGTGGCCATGCTGCCCTATATCGAGCGCCACCTCGCGGCGGGCGGCAAGCTGCATCAGGTCACCCGGCACATGCTGGGCCTTTTCGCGGGCCGCCCGGGCGCGCGGGCATGGCGGCGGGTGCTTTCGGAGGGCGCCACCCGCCCCGGCGCGGGGCCGGAGCTGCTGCGCGAGGCGCTGGCGCATGTCGAGGGCGCGCCGGCGCTCTGAGCGCCGTGGGTCTCGGGCTCCGGTTCTCTGAGGCTCTCTGCCTCTCGCGCACGGCATCTCTTCCCGGGTGCTTTCCCTTCCCCGGGCCGCGGTGTAAGCCTGCGCGCGACAGACGCACGGAGAGAGACATGCAAGAGATCGTCCTGCCCGACACGATGCTCCTGGTTCAGATGCTGGGCCTGCTCCTCGTCATCGGCGCCTTCGCGGGCGTGCTGGCGGGGCTCCTTGGCGTGGGGGGCGGCATCGTGCTGGTGCCGTCCTATTTCTATGCCTTCCAGACGCTCGGCTATGGCGGCCCGCAGCTGATGCAGATCTGCCTCGCCACCTCGCTTGCCACCATCATCGTGACCTCGCTGCGCTCGGTAATGAGCCATCACAAGAAGGGCGCGGTGGAGTGGGAGATATTGCGCGGCTGGGCGCCGGGCATCGCGGTGGGCGCGGTGCTGGGCGTGCTGGTGGCCGCCTCGCTGCGCTCCACAGTGCTGCAGGGCATCTTCGGCTGCCTCGGCATCGTCATCGGGCTCTATCTCGGCTTCGGGCGCGCCGAATGGCGGCTGGGCGCGGCCATGCCCAAGGGCCTCACCCGCGCCCTGATGTCGCCGGTTCTGGGCTTTCTCTCGGTGCTCATGGGCATCGGCGGCGGCAGCTTCGGCGTGCCGCTGATGAGCCTCTATGGCGTGGCGATCCACCGGGCGGTGGCCACGGCGGCCGGCTTCGGCGTGATGATCGCGGTGCCCTCGGTGGCGGGCTTCCTGCTGCTTGAGATCGACCCGGCAAACCGCCCGCCGCTCACCTTCGGCGCGGTCAACCTCGTGGCCTTCGCCGTCACCATCGCGATGACGCTGATCACCGCGCCCATGGGCGTTCGGCTCGCCCATGCGATGGACCCGAAACCGCTCAAGCGCATCTTCGCGGTCTTCCTCACGCTCGTCGCGGTCAACATGCTCCGAAAGGCGCTGGGATGGTAGAGGCGCTGCTCGAGAAGGGCTGGGCGCGCTTCCCGGCGGAAGAGGCGGTGGCCCGATGGGCGGGCCACGCCTTCGGGGTGGCCTGCGCGCGCATCAGCGACCCCGAGGAGCGCCGTCAGTGGCTGCGCTGCGAGGGCACATGGTTCGTGGGGGTCGATACGCTGCCCAACGACGCCACGGGCGATCTGGGCGCGGGCGCGCTGCCGGGCACCGCGCGCGCGGCGGCAGAGGCGCTCTACGGCGCGCTGCCCTTGCATCGGGGGCAGGTCTCGGTGATCTACCCGGGCTATCCGCGCCCCCGCGAGGGCGAAAACGAGGCCGCCTTCCGCTACCGCCTCAAGCGCGATGCCGCGCACGTGGATGGGCTGCTCGCCATCGGCGCGATGCGCCACCGGATGCTGAAGGAACGCCACGCCTATATTCTCGGCCTGCCGCTCACCGATTGCGGGCCGGGGGCCAGCCCGTTCAGCCTCTGGGAGGGCAGCCATCATGTGATGCGCCGCGCCTTCGAGGCCGCGCTGGGCCATCTGCCCGAAAGCGAGTGGGCCTCTGTCGATCTCACGGAGGTCTACCAGCAGACCCGTCGCGAGGTGTTCGACACCTGCAAGCGCATCACGCTGCCCGCAAGGCCGGGCGAGGCCTATCTGGTGCATCGGCACACGCTTCACGGTGTGGCCCCGTGGGAGGAGGGCGCCCGCGCCCCCGAAGAGGGCCGGATGATCGCCTATTTCCGCCCCGAACTGCCCGAGGGCACGCGCGGCTGGCTGGAACTGCCCTGAGCCCCCAAGCCGCGCCATCGCCCTCAGGCACGCGCTTTAAGCAAGCAGTGTCAGTGGTCGTGAAAAAAAGGCCTAGCCGCGCGCCAGCCGTGCCGCGCGGCCGCCCCGGCGCTTGCGCAGAAGCCCCTCGCGGCCGGGCAGGGCGGCCATGATCTCGCGCCGCTCGTCCGGCGTCATCCGCGACCAGCGGCTGATCTCGTCGACCGTGCGGAAACAGCCCGTGCAGATCCGCGCCTCGGGATGCACCACGCAGACGCGCACGCAGGGGCTCTCGATCTCCTTGCGGGTCCAGACGGGAATATCGTTCACTGCTCAGCCCTCATGTGCCTCAGCCTGTCCAAGGCTCCCTGCAGGATATACGTTGCCGCAACCGCGTCGATAACCTCTTTGCGACGTTTTCGCGTCAAATCTGCCTCGATGAGTGCTCTTTCCGCCGCAACCGTCGAGAGCCGCTCGTCCCAGAACCCGATCGGAAGCTCCGTGAGTCGCTCGAGGTTGCGGGCGAAGGCCCGGGTAGACTGGCAGCGCGGCCCCTCCGAGCCATCCATGTTGCGCGGCAGGCCGAGAATCAGCCCGCCTGCCTCGCGCGCCCCGGCGATCTCCAGAAGCCGGGCGGCGTCGAGGCCGAACTTCTTCCGCCTGATCGTCTCCACCGGCGTCGCGCTCGAAAGCAGCCTGTCGGAGGCCGCGACACCGATGGTCTTCTCGCCCAGATCGAGGCCCAGAAGCGCGCGGTGCGGGGGCAGGGCGGCGGCAAGGCTCCCGATCTCCTCGCAGATCATTCGGCAAGGCCCGCCGATTGCGCGGCGGCCCGCAGCGCCGCCAGCGCCTCGTCGCGCCCGGCGAAGACCTGCTGCGCCTCCTCCCAGACCTCCTGCGCGCGCTCGCGCTCGCCCAGAACGCCCAGCGCGCCGATAAGCCGCGCCCATTCCTCCGCCGTGCCGCCCTCGCTGGCGAGCCGGTCGGAGAGCCGGTCGACCATTCCGCGGATCATCTGCGCGCGGTCCTCCGCGCTCATGTCCTGCGCCGCCTCGATATCTGCGGCGCTGGGCCCGGGCGCGTCCTCCGGCAGGGGCGGAAGGGTGTATTCGGTCACGCCCGCGCGCCACGCCACCTCCTCGATCCGGCTGCGGATGAGCGGCACCCAGGGCGCATCCGGGCGGCTTTCCTTCAACAACTCGTCCCAGATGCGGAAGGCGCTATCGGGGCGGTCCACCTGCCAGAGATAGAGGCCCAGATAGTAGCGCGCGCGCGGCTCCTGCGGGTTGAGCTCCAGCGCCTCGCGCAGCACCTCGCGGGCCTCCGCCGAGACATAGCCCGCCGCCGCCGACACCATCAGGTCGGCCAGAATGGCATGATCCCGCGCGGTGGCCTCCTCGCCCTTGGCCTCGATCAGCTGTGCCTGCGCCTTGTGCGCGGCGGAGAGGTTGCCAAGCGCCGCCTCGTTGCGCACCAGAAGCCCCAGCCCGCGCACATCGTCGGGCCGTTCCGCCACGGTCTGCCGCAGCCGCTCCATGAGCGCGAGATATTCCTCCGACGCCTCCGGCGGCACCGTGGGCGCCGGCACCTGCGCCTCGGCTTCGGCCTGGCTCAGCCGGTTCAGGCGGCGCTCGTCGGAGGCGGCGATGCGGGTCTTGAGCGGCAGGTCGGCATAACCCGGCGCGCCCACCACCGAATAAAGCCAGAGCCCGCCGCCCGCCACGCCCGCCAGCGCCAGCGCCGCCATCGCGAGGCCCGCCACGCGGGGCTGGTCGCCGCCCGCCTCGGCCTTCTGCAGCTGGGCATCCGCCGCGAGAATGCGGCGCGACACCTCGGCCCTCAGCCGCTCGGCCTCGGCCTCGCCGATCACCCCGCGCGCGCGGTCGCGATCCACCTCCTTGAGCTGGTCGCGATAGATACGCAGATCGTAGGCGGCGGGCGGCTCTGCCCCCACGCGCCCCTTGAGCACCGCAAGTGCCAGAAGCGCGCCGGAAAAGAGCGCGATCGAAACGACGACTATCCAGAAGAGCATGGGGCCTCCCGCACCTGCCCAAGCAAACCTCCTCCCATGTAGCCAAGCCAGCGCCCGAGCAAAAGAGACAAAGCGGCGCCGAAGTGCCGCAGGCCCGATCCGGGGGCCTGATCCGGGCCGCGACCGGGCCACGATCGGGGCAGGGCGGCTGGGCGACGCGCGCATGTCGCTAATCATGTATAACATGCCGCCCGGACGATCCTCTTCGCGCCCCATCTGTCGCATACCCTGCACAACGCAGACCGTTGCGAATCCACCTGACCCGAGAGCGCGCATGAAACGTTATTCCGCCTTCGCCATCGCCAAG
>JAVKDQ010000007.1:0-31696 GCA_040222155.1 Roseovarius sp. | reverse complement strand
GCCCCGTCGAGCGCGTCTATCTCTGCGCCCTCCACGTCGAGCTTGATGAGCGCGGGCATGCCCTCGGGAACCAGATCGTCGATCCGGCGGGTCTCGACCGTTTCGGTCGTGTCGCCCTTTCCCGGCCCGCCCCCGCCCGGCCCGCCCTCGCCCGAGAGCCGCGCCGAGGCGTGGCTGTTGGCGACATTGACGAAGGTCAGCCGCGCGCCCGAGGTGGCATGGATCGCCACCCGGTGCAGGCGGACATTGGGCAGCTGCCCCGCCGTTGCCTGAAGCGCGGCGAAGGTTGCCCCGGCGGCCTCCGCGGCCACGACGCGCGCGAAGAGCGGCGCGGCGCGCACCGTCCAGTAGCCCTTGTTGGCGCCGCAATCGCAGAAAAGCTCCGCGGTGCCCGCCGCGGCATGGAGCACGCGCGCGATCTCGGGCTCGTATTGCGCGTTCCAGAGGGCGAAACGGGTCCAGTAGCCGTCGTTCAACGGCACCCGGAAGGGCGGCGCGCCGTCGATGCTGAGCAAGGCCTGGTTCTCGGCGCTGAAGAGCCGCCCCAGCGCCCGCGCGAACCGCCCGTAGAGCCCCCGCGTCACCGCGACGCGAAAGAGCGCCATGAGCAGCAGATACTGCACGCGCGCCCCGGCGCTGGTGAAGCTCAGGTCGCGCGTTTCCGGCATCGGCCGCAGGGTTTCGCCGTCAGGCATCCATCCAGACATCGTGAAAGTGCAGCTCGCGGTAGCGCGCGCGGCTGTAGTTCCGCACCGTCTCGGCATGATGCATCGTCTGGTTGCGCCAATAGGGCTGGATGATGATGCCGCTGTCGCGCAGGATCGTCTGCAGCCGCGCCATGAGCGGGCGCCGCACCTCCGGGTGGGGCGTGGCCAGCGCCTCTTCCAGGAGCGCGTCGAACTCCGGGTCCGAGAAGCCCGTCTCGTTCCAGGGCTGGCCGGTCTTGTAGGCCAGCGCCAGCACCTGCACGCCCAGCGGGCGCCCGCCCCAAGCGGTGGTGCTGAACGGGTATTCGTTCCACGCGTTCCAGTAGCTTTGCCCCGCCACGATGGTGCGGCGCACGTTGAAGCCCGCATCGCGCAGGATCGCGGCGATCGCATCGGAGGTGACGGTGCGCCAGTCGCTGTCGATCGAGACGAGGTCTATCTCCGTCTCCGCATGGCCGGCGGCCTTCGCCATCGCGAACCCTTCCACCGCGTCGGCCTCGAAGGGCGGCAGCTCCGCGTAATCGGGATGCGAGGGCGAGACATGGTGGTTCTCGGCCAGCGCGCCATCGCCATCGACGCCGAGCGCCAGCACGATGCGGTTGTCGATGCTCTTCTGGATCGCGCGGCGCAAGCCCGGGTCGTCATAGGGCGGGGCATCCACCCGCATCCGCGCGACGATGGTGTTGGCGGTGGTGCGGTCCTGCCGCACCAGCCCCATCCCGTCGAGCGCGGAGGCGAAATCGGGGGGCGTGTCCTCGTTGGCGTCGATCTCGCCGGAATCGAAGGCGGCCAGCATGCCCGCCGGGTCTGCGCCGAGGTCGATGAACTCCACCCCGTCGAGATGCGCCTCGCCGCCCCACCATTGCCCCTGCTCGCGCCGCTTGACGACCGCCTTCACCTCCACCTCGACCGAGACCAGCTCGAACGGGCCGGTGCCCAGCGGGTTCGTCATCAGGCTGCTGTCATTGCCGAAGCTGCGATGCACGATGAGAGCGGGGTAATCGACCAGCCCGGCGATGAGCGTCACATCCGGGCGGGGCAGGTTGAGCCGCACGGTCATGTCATCCACCCGCTCCACGCGGTCTTCGGCCATCTTGCCGGTGTCGGCATCAATCAGCGAGGCCATGCGCGAGGCCATCGAATTGCCCTCCGCGCCCTTGTCGCACCAGCGCCGGAGGTTGTGGATCACGTCATCGACGGTGAGCGTGTCGCCGTTTGTCCATGTCACGCCCGGGCGCACCCTGAGCGTGTAGGTCTGCGCGTCGTCGCTCACATGCCAGCTTTCCAGAAGCACGGGCGCGAAGGTGGCGTCATATTCCCAGCGCACCAGCGGCTCGCAGAAGGTGCGCGCGAGGTTGCCCTGCTCGGACTTGGCGAATTTGCGAGGGTCGGAAATCTCGATCACCCGGCTGCCCAAGCGCAGCACGCCGCCGCGCTTCGGCGTCTCTTCGGCCCGCGCGGCGGGCGCCGCGAGGCCCAGAAGCCCGTTGGCCGCCGTGGCGGAGGCGCCGAAGGTGCTGGCAAGTGCGAGAAATTCGCGCCGGTCCATGGCGCCGTCGCGGGCCTGCCGCGCAAGTTTCCTGACGATCGGGCGAACCCGCCCCTGTGCCGCGTTGCGTCGCATCTTCCTCACCTTGCCGTTCGTGAATGCGCGCTGACACACAGTTCAGTTTCTCGTCAGCAGCCTATGGGGCGCATTGTAAACCGCGCCCGCTTTTGCCACAAGACCGGGACTTTGCAATCCGCACGAGGAGCGAGACCGGGATGCCCGACGGAATTTCGATTGTCATACCGGCCCGCAACGAGGCGGAAACCGTCGGCAAGGTGGTGTCGGCGGTGGTCAACCTGCCCTGCGTGCGCGAGGTCGTGGTGGTCGATACCGCCTCCTGGGACCAGACCGCCGAAGCCGCCGCCAGCGCGGGGGCCGTGGTGGTGGAAGAGCCGGGCCTCGGCATGGGGCGCGCGCTGAAGACCGGCTACGCGGCGGCCAAGAACCCGTGGGTCATGAAGCTCGACGCCGATCTCGAAGTCTTCGATCCCAATCTCGTGCTGACCCTCGTCGAGGCGCGCGAGCCGGGGGTGGGGCTCGTGAAGGGCAAGTGGCAGGATCCCAACGACGACATGCCGATGACCCGCCTGCTGGTGCGGCCCGCGATCCGGCAGCTCTTTCCCGGCCTGCGGCATGTGCGGGCGGTGAATTCGGGGCTCTACCTCTTCAACCGCGATCTCATCGATCTCGACGCGCTGGTGGATACCAACGCCGCCGATATCGACGTGATGCTGCGCGTGCACGAGGCGGGGCACGAGGTGGTGGAGGTGGAGATCGGCCAGATCGGGCACGATCCGCGCAATGTCGAGCATTACAACCTGATGGCCGACAACATCCTGCAGCTTTTCCTGCAGCACTATGCCCGGCAGATCAGGAGCGAATACGCGAAGGACGGCGGCTGAGGGCTGCGGTCGCACTGGCTGAATTGGGCATGCTGCAACAGGGCTGTCGTGCGGAGTCAAGGGCGAAGCCCGCCGCGCAATCGCCGACCCGCCCCCCGGGGCGGCGATTGGGTGACGTTGGCGCGCGGCTCACTCGTTCAGCGATTGTGGAGACATAAAGTGCTCAAGACGAAGGTTGGATCGCCACCCCGCGGGTCGGCGACCGCACGGCTCTGCGCCCGCCGCCCCCTCACACGCCCTTGAAGTTGGCGCTCCCCTCGAGCTCCAGCGCCCGCTCGCTCGCGAGCCTTTCGGCGCGCACTTTGCGGAAACGCCCGTATTGCGCCAGCGCCACGCCCGCGAGGATGATCGCGCCGCCCGGGACGAGCCCCGCGCCGGGGTCTTCGTCGAGCAGGATCATCGCGATGGTGATCGCCGCCAGCGGCGAGAAGGAGGTGGCCAGCGCCACATCGCCCGAGCGCGCGTATTTCAGCCCGATGTTCCACGCGAACTGCCCGATGATGATGACGATGATCGCGTAGACCCAGATCCATTTCAGCACCACCGGCGCGAAGAGATCCTGAAAGTGGTCCGGCCCGTAGAGGTAAAGCGCGATGGTGGCATAGATGATCGTGCCGAGCACGGTGCGGTAGATCGAGAAGATGCCGAGCGGCACGCCCTTGAGGCCGGTGCGGGTCACGAGTGTCGAGGCGATGAAGGTGATGGTGGCCACCAGCGCCGCGATCTCGCCCGCGTCGAGCTCCAGCGATGCCCCGCCACCCTTGAGCGAGATGATCAGCACCGCGCCCACCAGCGCCACGATCCCGCCCGCCAGCGCCCAGGGGTCGAGCTGTTCCTTCAGGAAGAACCACGCCGCCAGCAGGAAGAGCGGCGGCTCCACCCGGCCGATCAGCACCACGTTCGTCACCGTGGTATGCTCGAGCGCGTAGAAGAAGAGCCCGGGCGTGACCGCCGAGGAGAGCACCGCCGAGACGGTGAGCAGCCCCCAGTCGCGCCGGGTGAGCGCGCGCAGGTTCTCGCGCGTCCAGTCCTTGTGGAAGAAGAACACCATCGGCACCAGCGAGATGAGCGAGCCGAGCGCCAGCAGGTTGCAGAAGGTGATCGCGTTGCGCCCCATAACCTGATGCACCTCGCCGATCTGGGTGAGCAGCGTGACGATGGAGTTCGAGGAGGCGTAGATCAGCACCGCGACCCAGGCCAGCGCCGCGCCCATCACCGCCTTCGAGGCGGCAGCCGGAACCTTTGCCGTGTCTGTCATGATGCGTCTCCTCCCGCATGGCGCGCCCTGATGACCCGCCCGTTCCATCTGCGGTAAGCCGGCGGCCTCCCTCCATACAACAAAATTTCGCGTCAGTCGCGGATGTGTGAGAGTTGCGCCGCGGCCACTGACGCAGAAATCAGCTTTGTTACAGAATTTGCAATTGAACGCGCCTGCCAGTATCTGCAGGCTCTCAACACCCGCTGCCGCGGGACCGGAAGGCCATCAAAGGATGCCAGATGCCGCTCAATCAGCCCGTCCCCAGCAGCAGCACCAGTTTCGTCACGCTCTTCGACGATACCTACGACCAGCCCGATTGCCGCGCCTATTACCGGATGCTCAAATCGCTGGGCTACAGCAACCACGCCCATGCGGTGCCGGTGTTTCGCGGGCTTCTTGAAGATCTCGTGCGGCTGCGCGGGCTCTCGGCGCCGCAGGTGCTCGATTTCGCCAGCAGCTACGGGATCGTGAGCGCCCTCGTGCGCCACGAGGTCTCCGCCGAGGCCTTTCTCGAGCGCTACGACGCGCCCGCGCTCGATGGCCTGACGCCGCGGGAGATGGCGGCGCGCGATGCGGCGTGGCTTGCGAGCCTGCCGCAGAGCCACCCCGGCGCGGGCTTCACCGGCATCGACGTGGCGGGCAACGCGGTGGCCTATGGGCGTGAGATCGGGCTCTTCGAGAGCGCCTTCGACGAGGATCTCGAGCAGGCGGAGCCCTCGGCCCGGCTTGCCGCGCGGCTCGCCGAGATCGACCTCGTGATCGAATGCGGCAGCGTGGCCCACCTGATGCCCGCCGCGCTGGAGCGCCTCCTGCGGGCCACCTCCGGCAAGCGCCCCTGGGTCGTGACCTCGCCGGTGCGGGGCAACGAGCGCAAGGCGGCCTTCGATCTCCTGCGCGATCACGGCTACACGGTGGAGACGCTGGGCCTGCCGCCCTTTCCCCACCGCCGCTTCGACAGCCTCTCCGAGCAGGCCCGCGCGATCGACATCGCCCGCGCCGCCGGGCACGAGACGAGCGGCTTCGAGACCACCGGGCATTTCTTCGCGCAGGTCTATGTCGCGCGCCCGCCGGAAGAGGCGGCGGCCGCCTGAGGCCCGGAGACCGGATGCAAGACAGCCCCGCCCCAGCATCCCGGCCCCAAGGCGCCACGCTGCTCGTGACGGGCGCCACCGGGTTTCTGGGCCGCGCGGTGATGGCGCGGGCCCGGGCATGGGGGCTGCGCGCGGTGCCCGCCCCGCGCGCGCTCTTCGGCGCGGCGCGGGGCTTCGCGGAGTTTCTCGACGAGGTGCAGCCTTCCCATGCGATCGACGCGGCCGGCATTCTGCCCGGCCGTGGCGACGTGGCCGGAAATGTCGCGCTCACCCGCTGCTGGATCGAGGCGCTGGGCCAGGCCCGCGCCGCGCCCCGGCTCGTGCTCACCGGGTCCGCCGCCGTCTACGGCTCCGGCGCCGCGCCCGACAGGGCCACGCGCGAGGATGACCCGATGCGCCCCGTCTCCGATTACGGCCGCGCGAAGCTCGCGGCGCTGGAACTCGGGCGCGAGGCCCATGCGCGGGCCGGGCACGACATCCAGACAGGCATCGTTTTCAACCTCATTGGGGCGGGGCAGGCGCCGCACATGGCGCCGCGCGTCTTCATCGAGCGGGCGCTGGCGGCGCGGGGCGGCACGTTCGAGGTGGGGCAGGTAGACGCGGTGCGCGATTTCATGGATATCGAGGATGCGGCCGAGGCGCTCATCGCTCTGGCTCTTCGCGGGCGCGCCGGCGAGATTTGCAACGTGGCGACAGGCCGGCCCACCCGCATCGGCGACCTGCTCGATGCGATCGGCGCGGCGACAGGCGCCGGATGGGAGAGCGGCAGCGCCGGCGAGGGCAGCGCGGATATCTGCTACGGCGATCCGGCCCGCCTCGTGGCGCAAACCGGCTGGCAGCCGCGCCACGATTTCGAAACAGCGCTCGCGCGCGCCATCGCGGCGGTGCGGGCCAACCGGGGGGCGGAGGCCGAGAGATGACCGAATTCTGGAAGGGCAAGCGCGTGCTGGTGACCGGCGGCGCCGGGTTCATCGGCAGTTTCCTCTCCGAGGCGCTGGTGCGCGCGGGCGCCGATGTGGTCGTGTTCACCCGGTATTCGTCGCGCGGCCTCGGCGGCGCCGTGGGCTACATGGAGGAGAGCCTGCGCGCCAACATGCGCTTCGTCATGGGCGATCTGAAAGACCCGGCCGGCGTGATGGCCGCCGCGGCGGGCTGCGACGTGATCTTCCATCTCGCCGCCCATATCGGCATTCCCTATTCCTACGTGCACCCCGTCGACGTGGTGCAGACCAACGTGATGGGCACCACGAACGTGCTCGAGGCGGCCCGCGCGGCGGGTGTCTCCAAGGTGGTGCTCTTCTCCACCAGCGAGGTCTATGGCACCGCGCTCTATTCGCCCATCGACGAGGCGCACCCGCTGCAGGGCCAGTCGCCCTATTCGGCCTCCAAGATCGCCGCCGATCAGCTGGGCCTCAGCTACCATCGCGCCTTCGGCACACCGGTGGCCATCTGCCGCCCCTTCAACACCTACGGGCCCCGCCAGCCCGCCCGCGCCATCATCCCCACCATCATCGGGCAGGCGCTGCGCGGCGACGAAGTGCGGCTGGGCGCGCTCCACCCCACCCGCGACATGCTCTTCGTCGAGGATACGGTGGCGGGCGCGCTGCGCGTGGCGGAGGCCGAGGCGAGCGTGGGCGAAGTGGTGCAGCTCGGCACCGGGGTCGAGATCAGCATCGGCGAGCTCGTCACCGAAATCTGCCGCCTGCTCGGCAAGTCGCCCCGGATCATCTCGGGCGAGCCCGAGCGCACGCGCCCCGAGAAGAGCGAGGTGAACCGGCTCATTGCCTCCACCGCGCGGGCCGAGGAGATGCTGGGCTGGCGCCCGCAGGTGACGCTGGCCGAGGGGCTCACGCGCACCGCCCGGTGGATCGAGGCCAATATCGGCTACCTAGCCGTCGACGGCTACCAGATTTGAGGATGCGGAGATGAAAGCGGTGATCCTTGCGGGCGGTAAGGGCCTGCGCATGCGGCCCTACACATCGGTTCTGCCCAAGCCCCTTCTGCCCATCGGCGACCTGCCGATCATCGAGATCATCCTGCGGCGGCTGGAGAAGGCCGGGGTGACCGATGTGGTGATCGCCATCGGCTATCTCGGCAGCCTCATCCAGACCTACCTCGCGCAAAGCGCCATCTCGGACAGGATGACCATCACCTACCACATGGAGGATGCGCCGCTCGGCACCGCCGGCGCCATCGGCGGGATCGAGGGGCTCGACGAGCCCTTCTTCGTGATGAACGGCGATCTGCTCTCCAACATCGACTTCAACGCGATGATGCGCCACCACCTCGATACCGGGGCCTGCCTGACGGTGGGCGTGGTGTCCACCGAGGTGCAGATCCAGCTCGGCGTGCTCTCGCTCGACGCGGGCGACAACATCACCGGCTATGACGAGAAGCCCAAGATGTCCTACGCGGCGAGCATGGGCATCTACGTCTATTCGCCGCTCGCGAAATCGCTGGTCGCGCCGGGGGTGCATCTGGATGCCCCCTCGCTCGTGCTGCGGCTGATCGAGCGCGGCGAGAAGGTGTCGGGCTTCACCGCGCCCTGCCGTTGGATCGACATCGGCAACCCGGGCGAATACGAGCGCGCCCAGCAGGAGTTCGAGGACGACCCGGAGGCGTTTCTGGCGTGAGAAGGCCGGGGCAGGGTCTGCCCCCTCGCCGAGCCGCGCCAGCGCTGTGCCGGGGGCGGTTCAGCGATAGCGCGGCGGGCGTCGCCCTTGAGTCCGCGCCGGGGTGCCGAGGTCAGGTCTTGCGCAGATACCCGTTCGGCGCATAGGTGGCGTTCGGCCCGAACATGTCGCAATAGGCCTCGTCCACCTCGAACACGCCCGGGTTCTCCTCGAAGAACTCGGTGATGGCCCGGTTCGGCCCGCCCTCGTAATTCTCGCCCACGCCGAGCTCTACCAGCAGCCCGTCTTCCATCACCAGCATCTCGCCCGCCTGCATGTGCTGCGAGAGAAACTTCAGCGCGGCGAGGCAGGCGGGGTAGGTATGCGCCGAATCCTCCAGCACCCACCACGGGCGCGGCGCGTCGAAGATGCCCGCGCCCTCGAAGGCGGGGCCAAGATCCATCACGTCGCCCTCCACGAATGTCACGCGCTCGTCCTTCAGCTCCGGCACCTTGCGGTCGATCGAGTAGATCCGCGTCTCCGGCCGGCCGTAATTGCCCACGAGGTCGGCCATCCACATCGCGCTTGCGCCGTGATGCGAGCCGATCTCGATGATCGTGGCCGGGGCGAGATCCCAGATCGCGCGGCCCTGGATCGCCATGTCGATGGGCGAGCGCAGGCATTCGACGCCCTTGTAGCGGTAGGTCATCACCCCGTCCTGATACTTGCGCAGAAACGGGTAGCTGAAATGGGAGTCGAAGGATCGCATGGGGTGCTCCAGTCTGGGGGCGGATCGGCCCGAAGGTTTCGTGCCATTACCGCAGGGGGGCGCGCGTTGGCAATGCGCAGGGGCTCAAAGCGGCTTGAACGGGGCAGGGCGCGTCCCGCGGGCCGCGCCCTCCGCGGCTCATGCCACTTTCTGATACATCTCGTGCATCCGCCGCTGCAGCTGGAACCGGCAGGTGAGCTGCCGCAGCGGATGCGCCTGATCGGTGATCATCCATAGGCTCAGCCACCCGGCGATCGCGGCGAAGAAGATGCCGCCCACCGCTTGCCCGATGAGCACCCCCGGCGCCCCGAAGGCCGCGCCGCCCAGCAGCACCAGCGGCAGCGTGCCCAGCGTCTGGCGCCCCCAGTTCACCCATGTGGCATAGCTCGGGCGGCCGAGATTGTTGAACGAGGCGCTCGCCACGAAGATCACCGCGTTGAAGAAGCTCGCCAGCGCCAGCGGGCCGCAGAAGAGCAGGATCAGCTCGCGCGCCATGCCCTCCGCGCCGAAGAAATCGGCGATCTGCCCGCGGAAGAGGAACAGGAAGAGCGACACCCCCAGCACGTAGACCGCCGAGAAGATCAGCGCGTCGAAGAAGGCCTCGCGCACCCGGTCGAGCCGCCCCGCCCCGAAATTCTGCCCCATGATCGGCCCGATGGAGCCCGAGAGCGCCAGCACCACGGCAAAGACCACCGGAACCATGCGGTTGATCACCGCCATTCCGGCCACCGCGTCGGTGCCGTATTTCGCCATCTCCCGCGTGACGATGGCGGTGCCCACCGGCGTGGCGATGGTGCCGAGGATCGCCGGAAAGGCGATCTGCATGCCCTCGCGGATGTCGTGGAGAAAGCAGCCCGCGCGCGGGATCGCGAAGCCCCTGTAGAGCCGGAAGGCAGGCCAGAGCGCCATCAGCATCGTCACGAACCGCGCCGCCACCGTGGCCCATGCCGCCCCCTCGAGCCCCATGGCGAGGGTGAAGATGAAGATCGGGTCGAGCACCCCGTTGACGAGCGCGCCCGCGAGCGAGGGATACATGGCGCGCCGCCCGTCGCCATAAGCGCGCAGCACCGCCACCGTGGTCATGCCGAGGCCCGAAAAGACGGTGGTGGGCAGGATGATCCAGAGATAGGCCGCCGCCCGCTCGGCCACCTCGCCGCTCGCCCCGAGAAGCCCCAGCAGAAAGTCTATGTTGGGCAGCGCGAGAAGCGGGATGAGAAGCCCGAAGGCCACCGCGAACATGCTGGCGCTGAAGGCGTGCTCGCGGGCGGGGACGTCCTTTCCGGCGCCGAGCGCATTGGCCACGAGCGAGCCCGCCGCGACCGAGAGCCCGATATTGACCGCGCTGGCGAAGAACATCACCACGCTGGCATAGCCCGCGGCCGCGGCGAGCGCCTCCTGCCCGAGCATGGAGATGAAGATCACGTCGATCAGGTCGACGGCGAAGATCGCCATCAGCCCGATGCTCGATGTCAGCGACATCGCCGAGACGTGCCGCATCATGTTGCCTTCCACGAACCGGGCCACCGCTTCCGCCACGGGCTGTCTCCTCGTCTGGTCAGGACAGACAGGTATATGGTGGACACACGATCACAAGCTTCCGAATGGCGCATTGAGTGTGCGTTTTTGCGAGGGTGTGTGCGGGTCGTTCAGGCACGCGCTCCGCGCGGGGCCTACGCGGTCGCGAGCCGGTATCGCCGGAACACCGCGCCGTCATGCTCCACCTCCGCCTCGAAGCGCGCGCCCAGCCGGGCAAGCGCGCCGAGGTTGCGGCGCGAGGGCGGCAGCAGGAAAGTGACCTCCGCGATCCGCGGATCGGCCCGCGCGAAGGCCAGCGCCTTGCGGGTGATCGCCGCGCCGAGCCCGAAGGCCCCGGGCCGGAGCACAAGGCCGAAATCCCACGTCTCGCCCTCTTTCTGAAAACCGCCCCAGCCCACGTAGCGCCCATCGGCCAGCACCGCCCAGTGGCCGAGCCCGTCGCGCTGCCACGCGGCCTCCTTGCCCGCCACGAAGCGTTCCGCCACCTCGCGGTTCCACGGCTCCCGCAGCAGCGGCATGTGCTCGGCCATGCGCGGATCCGACATATGCGCCACGAGACTCTCGAGCGGCACCTCCGTGAGCCGCGCGAAACGGATCTCGGGCGCCGTGCGATGGCCTGCGCGGGCGGTGGCTTGGGTGTGCGGCATGGCTCTCTCCCGGAAGGATCCGGGCCGGGCATGTGCCGCCGGCCCGGACAGGTTGCGCCAGATCAGAGGTCCGCGGCGGCGGTGTGCTCGATCTTCTTCCAGTTCTCGGCGGCCTTGGCAATGGTGCCCTGCTTGTCCTTCAGGAAGGCCTGGTAGATTTCCTCGCTGAGGAACACGTAGAGCTTGCCGTCGACCACGGCGGCGAAGTTGGGGTCGCCGTCGAACTTCTTGTTCACCGACACGCCGAAGGTGCAGAAGCCGCCGTTCTGCACCACGTAGCGCGCCGGATCGGCCTCGAAGGCCTCCCGGTTCGCCTTCGACGCGAAGTAATAGGAGACGCCTTCGTAAACGGCAGTCTCGGCTGCGACGCCTTCGAGCATCCGGCCCGTGTCGATGAGGGCGACAGGGTCGGCGCCGTGCAGGCCGAGCGGCGCGCCCGCGGCGGTCAGGCCGGGCGTGACGTTCACCTCGTCCGCGGCCATGGCCGGCCCGGTGACGAAGAGCGCCGCGAGAACGGCGGCGGTGATGGCGAATTTGCGAGACATGGGATCTTTTCCTTTCCTGGGTTCCCGTATGACCGAGACCGGCCGGTTGCGCCGCCGGGCGAATTGCCGGTGACAGGAAACAGGAAACCCCGTGCAGCCCGGCGTGTTAATGCCGGATGATCCGGGATTCATGCCCAATCGTTCAGCCTTGTGGACGACTCGCCAAGAACCTGCTCTAAGAGGCCGCATGTTGGACCTGCTCAGCGACATCCTCACCCGCCTCTCGCTTCGCGGCACGCTCTACTTCCGCACGAGCTTCACCGAGCCCTGGGGCGTGCGCGTGCCGGCGCTGCGCGACGTGGCGCGCTTTCACTTCGCCCACCGGGGCGACGCGCTCGTGCGGGTCGCGGGCGTGGCGCATCCGGTGCAGCTCGCGCAGGGCGATCTCATCGTCATTCCGCACGGCACGGCGCATGTGCTCTCCTGCCGCCATACCGGGCCGGAAGAAGCTCTGCCGCTCGATGACGTGCTGTCGCGCTCGGGCTTTCCGGGGCATGGCACGCTGGTCTGGGGCGGCGAGGAGAGCCCGCGCGACACCCAACTCATCTGCGGCCATTTCGCGCTGGCGGAGGGGTCGCGCCACCTGCTCTTCGAGCGCCTGCCGCCCTTCCTTCACCTGCGCGGCTACGGCGAGGAGGCCGGGCCGTGGCTCGAGGCAACGCTCAAGGTCATCGGGGCCGAGGCGGGCGGCGCCCGGCTCGGCGGCGACCTGATCGCGCTGAAGATGTCCGAGGCGATCTTCGCGCAGGCGATCCGGGCCCATATCGAAACCGCGCGCGCGGCCGAAGGAGCCGATGCGGGCGTCACCGGCTTCGCCGACCCCAATCTCGCCCGGGCGCTCACCGCCTTCCATCGCGCACCCACCGCGGAATGGACGGTGGCCGGCCTCGCGCGCGAGGCGGGGCTGTCGCGCACCGGTTTCGCCGAGCGCTTCTCCGAGAGGCTCGGCGTGACGCCGATGGCCTATGTCACCTCGTGGCGGATGCAGATCGCGCGCGAGGCGCTCGCCGAGCGCGGGTTGTCGGTGGCCGAGGCCGCCGAGGTTTCGGGCTATGCCTCCGAGTCGGCCTTCAGCCGGGTCTTCAAGAAGGAGATCGGCCTGTCGCCGGCGGCCTTCCGTCAGGCGGGCGCGCCCTAGTATCTCGTCCGCCGGTTCGGACGATCTGCAATATTTTTCGGATGATCTGAAATTCAACGTCCAGTGGATGGGGCCTAGCTATGGGCTGTCGGCGGTCACCCCGCCGCCAGAACCACCCATCCGAAAGGACATCGCGCCATGCGCTTCGTCACCAAGACCCTCCATGCCAGGCTCGACTACCCGGTCGCGCTGGCGCTCATCGGCCTGCCCTTCCTTCTGGGGCTCGGCCAATCCAACCCGCTCGCGCTTCAGGTTTCGCCGGTGATCGGCCTGGCGGCGTTCTTCCTGACCGTCTTCACCGATCACCATCTCGGCCTCGTCCGGGTGCTTCCCTACAGCCTGCATCTCGCGGTCGATCTCGCGGTCGGGCTGCTCTTTCTGGTCCTGCCCTTCGCCCTCGGCTTCACCGGGATCGATGCGGCCTATTACTGGGTCAACGGCCTCGCCGTCGTCGCGGTGATCGGCCTCTCGTCCCCCGGCTCGGCGCAGGCGCGGGCCTGACCCTCCAAACCCCTCTCACCCCTCCCAAGACCGACCCCACAGAAAGGATAACTCTCATGGCTCGTATCACTCAGCTTTCCGATTCCGCCGCCTCCCCCGAGGCCGCCGCGCTCTTCGGCGCCATCAAGGGCAAGATCGGCATGGTGCCGAACCTCTACCGCGTCGCCGCGAACCAGCCCAAGGTGCTGGCCGCCCTGCTCGGGCTCGGCGAGACGCTCTCGGCCGGCGCCTTCGATGCCCGCACCCGCGAGGCGATCGCCCTCGCCGTGGCCGGCGCCAATGGCTGCGATTACTGTGCCTCCGCCCATGCCGCGATCTCGGCGGGGCTGAAGGTGCAGCCCGCGGCAATCGACGCCCATCTCGCCGGGCAGTCCGACGACCCCCGCACCGCCGCGATCCTGCGTCTGGCGGTGGCCATCGTCGGCTCGAAAGGCTTCGTCACCGATGCCGATCTCGACGCCGCGCGCGGCGCCGGGCTGACAGAGGGCGACATCGTCGAGACCGTGGCGCAGGTGGTTGCCAATATCTTCACCAACTACCTCAACCACGTGGCCGATACCGATATCGACTTCCCGCAGCGCAAGGCCCGCGCCGCCTGATGCGCGCCGCCTGACACGCAGGGCCCGCCCGCCGGGCCGTTTCACGGCACGCCGCCCCCGCCCGGGGCGGCGTGCCTCTTTCGTCTCGCCCGCATCCCCGAGCCAGCCCTGTCGGGCCGAAGCGCGATGCGCGGCATGCGGCAAGGTCGCGAGAAAATACCGACCGGATACCGACGTGATACCGACATGATACAGCCACCGGCAAACCGCCCCTCCCGCGCCGCCCGGCCTGTCGTGCAGCCCACCCCGGCGCGGCGCCGAACGACCCGCCCGATATGGCGCGCCTCCCGCGGAACCGTCGGAGATGGCTTCCATTTTCGAATTCTCCCGGTAGTCTGCACCTGCGGAGGGCCGCATGGTGCCGGAGACTGACAAACGCGCAACTGTTCTGGATTCCACGTTTGACAGCGAGACGTGGGTCGAGGTTCTGCAGGCGGTCGACAAGACCTATTCGGAGCTCGTCGAATATCAGGAGCGACTCGAGTCGCAGAATGCCGAATTGCTGGTTCTCCACCAGTTTCTCGCCTCGATCATGGCATCTATCAGCGATTACCTCGTGGTCGCCGACAAGGACGGGCGGATCGAGGATGCCAGCCGCTCCTTCTGCGAGGCGCTCGGGGTGAAGGTCGATGCTCTTGCCGGGCGGCATATCGGCGATTTCTTCGACGGCACCGACCGCGAGGCGGTATTGCAGGCCGTTGAGCGCGCGATCGTGCAGAGAGTGGAGCAAACGCTCGAGGCGGAGCTGCAATCGTCGCGGGGGCGCGACCCGGTGGAATTTCGCGTGGCCCCGCGCCTCAACCGCCGTGGCAAGCGCGCCGGCGTGGTGCTCACCGGCCGCCCGCTCGGCGAATTGCGCCGCGCCTATTCCGAACTGGAAGACAGCCACGAGGTGCTCAAGCAGACGCAAGGCCAGCTCGTGCGCAACGAGAAACTGGCCTCGCTCGGCCGCTTGCTGGCCGGCGTGGCGCATGAGCTCAACAACCCCATCAGCTTCGTCTACGCCAATACCCACAGCCTCGAGAAATATCTCGACCGCTTCGAAACCTATTTCGAACGCGTTCAGTCGGGGGCCAGCCGCGAGGAGCTGGTGGCGCTGCGCGAGGAGTTGCGGCTGGAGCGCGACTTGCGAAACCTGCGCACCGCCATCGAGGGCGCGCGCGACGGGGCGGAGCGCGTGCGCAGCATCGTCGAGGATCTTCGGCGCCTCTCGGCCGAAGGCGCGGGCGAGCTTGCGCCATTCGATCTGACGGATACGGCGCGGGTGGCGTCGAAATGGGTGGAGCGCGGCACCAAGCGCGCGGTGACCGTGGCCTTCGAGGGCGAGGAGCGCTGCATGGCAATCGGGCGCCCCGGGCATATCCAGCAGGTAGTGATGAACCTCGTGCAGAACGCCATAGACGCGATGGACAAGGAGGATGTCGCGACCGTGACGCTGACGCTGGGCTACGAAGGGCAGCAGGCGGTTCTGACCGTGAGGGATAGCGGGCCGGGCATTCCCGAGCAGGTGGCGCAGAAGATCTTCGATCCGTTCTTCACCACCAAGGATGTGGGCAAGGGCACCGGCCTCGGCCTGTCGATCTCGCACAAGATCGCCGAAGAACATGGCGGAGAGCTTTCGCTGGTGGCGCCCGTGGGCGAAGAGGGGCAGGGGGCGTGCTTCCGGCTTGCGTTGAAAAGGGGGGATCACCCATGAACATCCTGTGGCTTCAGTCGGCCGGTTGCGGCGGCTGCACCATGTCGCTGCTCTGCGCCGAAAGCCCGGGCGTGATGGAGCTTCTGGAGGGCGCGGGGCTTTCCTTTCTGTGGCATCCCGCCTTCAGCATCGAAACCGGCGCCGAGGTGCGCCGCTTGCTCGAACGGATCGAGAGCGGCGAGGAACGGCTCGATATCCTCTGCGTCGAGGGGGCGATCACCCGCGGGCCGAACGGCACCGGGCGATACCACATCCTCTCCGGCACGGGCCGCGCCATGCTGGACTGGGTCAGGAGCCTCGCGCCGATGGCGGAGCATGTGCTGGCGGTCGGCACCTGCGCCGCGTTCGGCGGCATTCCAACGGCGGGCGAAAACCCCTCCGATGCGATCGGGCTTCAATTCGACGGCCAGCACCGGGGCGGCGCGCTCGAGGCGGGCTTCACCAGCCGCTCGGGCCTTCCGGTCATCAATGTCGCGGGCTGCCCCACCCACCCCGACTGGGTGACCGAAACGCTCTTGATGCTCAAGGCCGGCGCGCTCGGGGCGGCGGATCTCGACAGCTTCATGCGGCCGCGCTTCTTCGTCGACAACCTTGTGCATCACGCTTGCCCGAAGAACGAGTTCTACGAATACAAGGCCAGCGCCACGCACCTCTCCGAGATCGGCTGCATGATGGAGCATCTGGGCTGCGTGGGCACGCAGGCGGTGGGAGATTGCAACATCCGCGGCTGGAACGGCGGCAGCAGCTGCACGCGCGCGGGCTACCCCTGCATCAACTGCACCGCGCCCGAATTCGAGGAGCCGGGCCACAGGTTCACCGAAACGCCGAAATTCGCCGGTATCCCCGTGGGCCTGCCCTCGGACATGCCCAAGGCCTGGTTCATGGCGCTCGCGAGCCTTTCCAAGGCCGCCACCCCGCACCGGATCGGGGTCAACGCGAAATCAGACCGCATCACCGTGCCCCCAAGCCTCAAGAAAACCCGGCAATGACCGGAACCACGCTTCTCGTCGGGCCGTTCAACAGGGTGGAGGGCGATCTCGAGATCCGCCTCGAGGTGGCGGATGGCAGGGTGCGGGCGGCCTATGCCAATTCGCCGCTCTTTCGCGGGTTCGAGCGGATCCTCCTCGGCAAGGCCCCGCTCGATGCGCTGACGATCACGCCGCGCATCTGCGGCATCTGCTCGATCAGCCAATCTGCCGCCGCCGCGCACGCCCTTGCCCATGCAGGGGGCACCGTGCCCGCGCCGGAGGGCGAGAAAGTGGCCGCGCTCCTGCACGGGGTCGAGAACCTGGCCGACCATCTCACTCATTTCAACCTCTTCTTCATGCCCGATTTCGCCCGGCCGGCCTATGCGGGGCAGGGCTGGCATGGCCGGGTGGCGGATCGCTTCACCGCGCAGCAGGGTGCGTCTGTGCGGGCCGCGCTGCAGGCCCGGGCGCAGCTCTTTCATGTGGTGGGCCTGCTTGGCGGGAAGTGGCCGCACACGCTCGCCATCCAGCCGGGCGGCGTAACCCGCGCGCCCACGATGCGCGACAAGATACGCATCAAGGCCGATCTGGGGGCGTTCCGCGCCTACCTGACGGAAACGCTCTTCGGTGCGCCGCCAGAGGCCTTCGCCGCGCTCGACACGCTCGAGGGGCTCGAGGCGTGGGGCAAGGGCGATGCGGGCCTCTTTCTGGAAATCGCCGCCGAGACCGGCCTTGCAAACATGGGCACGGGGCAGGGGCGCTACCTCTCCTTCGGCGCCTATCCGGGCCCCGATGGGCCGGCCTTTGCCCGGGGCGTCTGGCGCGACGGCGCGCTCCATGCGCTCGACACGGGCCAGATCGTGGAAGACCTGAGCCATGCATGGATGCTGGGCGAGGCCGCGCATCCGGCGGAGGGCCTAACCCTGCCCGACGAGGCGATGCGCGATGCGGCCTATAGCTGGTGCAAGGCGCCCCGCCTTGCCGGCCTCGGCTACGAGACGGGCGCCTTGGCGCGACAGGTGGTCGATGGCCACCCTCTTGCAAGGGCGCTGGCCTGTGAGGGCGGCGTGCGCGCCCGCGTCGTCGGGCGCCTTCTCGAAATCGCGCGCCTGCAGGTCTTTCTTGAAGAGCTGCTTGAGCGGATCGACCCTTCGGCCACCTTCATGGCTCCTTTGGAGTTGCCGCAAAACGGGTCGGGCGAAGGGCTGGTCGAGGCGGCGCGGGGCGCGCTCGGCCACTGGTGCCGAATCGAAGATGGGCGCATCGCCGCCTACCAGATCGTTGCGCCGACCACGTGGAACTTCAGCCCGCGCGACTCTCAGGGCACGCCCGGGCCCGTCGAGGCGGCGCTCGAGGGCGCACCGGTGCGCGAGGGGGAAGACACGCCGATCAGCGTTCAGCATATCGTGCGCAGCTTCGACCCCTGCATGGTGTGCACGGTCCATTGAGCGAAACGCGGCGCATACGCGTGCGCGGGCAGGTTCAGGGCGTGGGTTTTCGTCCCTTCGTCTGGCAATTGGCGCGCCGCATGGGGCTGCGCGGCGAGGTGCTGAACGACCCGGAGGGCGTGCTGATCCATGCCTGTGGCGACAACCTCGATGCTTTCGAGGCGGCGCTCAGTGCCGAGGCCCCGCCGCTTGCACGGGTGGATGCGGTGGAGAGCCGCCCCGAGCCGCGCGCCTTGCCAGAGGGCTTCGAGATCGTGGCGTCGCAAGGCACGGGGGCCGAAACCCGCGTGACGCCCGATGCCGCCACCTGTCCGGCCTGTCTCGATGAAATCCGCGACCCCGCGGACAGGCGCTATCGTTATCCCTTCGCCAATTGCACCCATTGCGGCCCGCGCTTCACCATCCTTCGGGCGCTGCCCTACGACCGGGGCCAGACCACGATGGCGCCCTTCACCATGTGCGCCCAGTGCGCCGCCGAATATGCGGACCCGGCCGACCGCCGCTTTCACGCGCAACCGGTGGCTTGCCCGGCCTGCGGCCCCTGGGCCTGGCTGGAGCCCGGGCCGGAGGAGGGAGATGCGATCGAGGCCGCTGCGCGCCGGTTGCGGGCAGGAGAGGTGCTGGCCATCAAGGGGCTCGGCGGGTTTCATCTGGCGGTCGATGCCACCAATGCGCGGGCGGTGGCGCTCTTGCGCACCCGCAAGCGCCGCCCGGCCAAACCTTTCGCGCTGATGGGCACGCCCGAAATGATCCGGCGCCATGCCGAGATCTCCGCCGAGGAAGACGCGCTTCTGACCGATCCTGCGGCGCCCATCGTGCTGCTCGGCAAGGCGGGCGCGCCCCTGCCGGAAGCGGTGGCGCCGGGGCAGGCCACGCTTGGCTGGATGCTGCCCTACACGCCCTTGCACCACCTGCTTCTCGACAGGGTGCAGACGCCACTGGTGATGACCTCGGGCAACCTCTCGGGCGAGCCGCAAGTGATCGGCAACGACGAGGCCCGCGAAGCCCTTGCACCCTTCGTGGATGCCTTTCTCATGCACGACCGGGAGATCGCTCGCAGGCTCGACGACAGCGTCGAACGGATCACGCCCGAAGGCCCGATGATCTTGCGGCGGGCGCGAGGGCGCGTGCCCGGAACGCTGCCTCTGCCCGAGGGTTTCGAGAAGGCCCCGCAGATCGTGGCCTATGGCGGCCAGATGAAGGCGGCGATTTGCCTGCTCAAGAACGGGCAGGCGCTTCTGGGCCACCATCTCGGCGAACTCGACGAGGCGCTCACCTGGGATGCCTTCCTGCAGGCCGACGCAGATTACGCGGCGCTCTTCGATCATCGCCCGAGCCATGTGTCCTGCGATCTGCATCCGGATTATCGCGCCTCGCGCCACGCGGCCTCCCGAGGGCTCCCCACGCTTGCGGTTCAGCATCATCACGCGCATCTCGCGGCCTGCCTCGCAGAGAACGGCTGGGCGCGGGGCGCAGGGCCGGTGGCGGGGATCATCCTCGACGGTCTCGGCCTCGGCGAAGATGGCACGCTCTGGGGCGGCGAGCTTCTGCTGGGCGATTACGAAGGATATCAGCGGCGCGCTTTCCTCAGGCCCGCACCCCTGCCCGGCGGGGACGCGGCGCAGCGCGAGCCATGGCGCAACCTCTTGGTGCGGCTCGACGAGGCCGGGCTCCAAACGCTCGCGGAGGATATTCTCTCAGGGCATCCGGTGGCTCTTCTGCGGCAAGCGGTCAATGCCGGTGTGAACGCGCCGCTCTCTTCCTCCGCCGGGCGGCTCTTCGACGCCGTGGCGGCGGCGCTTGGCCTCGTCGAGGGTGCGCAGAGCTTCGAGGGCGAAGCGGCGATGCGGCTCGAAGCTCTGGCGCAGGCCGCGCCCGAAGTGGCCTTCTCGGCGCCCTATCCCTTCGGCGCCAAGGGCCCTGAGATCGACCCCGCTCCGATGTTCCGGGCATTGGCGGAAGACCGCGCCGCCGAGACCCGGCCCGAGATCATGGCGGCCCGGTTTCATGCCGGGCTGGCGGCGGCCTTCGCCGCCCCTGCGCGGGCACTTGTGGCCTCTGGGCAAGCGCGGGCAGTGGCTCTCTCCGGCGGGTGTTTCCAGAACGCCACCCTCCTGGGGCTGGTCGCCCGTGCACTGGCCGATTTGCCCGTTCTGATCCACCGCAAGACGCCCGCCAACGATGGCGGCCTCGCGCTCGGGCAGGCCATGGTGGCGGCGGCGCGGGTGCTTCGCGAGGCGGAAAGCGACTAACCGCCTTGCGGGTGGCCCGGTTACCAGTTCACCGGTGGCCCTGCGATTGGCGCTGTTCAACTCGGCCTTAAATATCTGTTTATATTGGGTAATAAATTTTCAGAGGATTTTGAACCTCTGCTTTGCCTGCCGCTTCCGGCTGCGCCTAACGTAAGCTCGAGAGGATGTGCACCATTGCATCCCGAAGCAAGACGGATCGGTAGGGAGGACCCGGAGTGAGCCAGATCGAAACCTTTTATGACGTGATGCGCCGGCAGGGGATCACCCGCCGAAGCTTCATGAAATACTGCTCGCTGACGGCGGCGGCGCTCGGCCTATCGCCGTCTTTCGTGCCCAAGATCGCCCACGCGATGGAAACCAAGCCGCGGACCCCGGTGATCTGGGTGAACGGGCTTGAATGCACCTGCTGCTCGGAGAGCTTTATTCGCGGTGCGCACCCGCTGGCCAAGGATGTCGTCCTGTCGATGATCTCGCTCGACTACAGCCACGTGCTGATGGCGGCGGCCGGGCATGCGGCCGAGGCGGCGCTCGAGGAGGCCATCGAGAAGCACCGGGGCAATTACATCCTCGCCGTCGAAGGCAACCCGCCGCTCAACGAAGACGGGATGTTCTGCATCAACGCGGGCAAGCCCTTCGTCGAGCAGTTGCGCCATGTCGCGAAGGACGCGAAGGCGATCATCTCCTGGGGGGCCTGCGCCTCTTATGGCTGCGTTCAGGCCGCGAAGCCCAACCCCACCCAGGCCACGCCGGTGCACAAGGTGATCAAGGACAAACCGATCATCAAGGTGCCGGGCTGCCCGCCCATCGCCGAGGTGATGACCGGGGTGATCACCTACATGCTTACCTTCGACCGCCTGCCCGAGCTCGACAGGCAGGGCCGCCCGGCGATGTTCTACGGCCAGCGCATCCACGACAAGTGCTATCGCCGCCCGCATTTCGACGCGGGCCAGTTCGTGGAGCATTGGGACGACGAGAACGCGCGCAAGGGCTATTGCCTTTACAAGGTCGGCTGCAAGGGGCCGACCACCTACAACGCCTGCTCCACCGTGCGCTGGAACGAGGGAACCTCCTTCCCCATCCAGTCGGGCCACGGCTGCATCGGCTGTTCGGAAGACGGCTTCTGGGATCAGGGCAGCTTCTACAACCGCGTGACCGACCTGACGCAGTTCGGCGTGGAATCGAATGCCGATCAGGTGGGGCTTGCCGCCGCCGGTGTGGTGGGCGGGGGCGTCGCGCTGCACGCAGCCGTCTCGGCGCTGAAATCGGCGCAGAAGAAAACCCAGGACGCACCGTCCCAGAACGAGGAGGCATAAGCCATGGTCGTGCAAACACCCAACGGTTTCGAGCTCGACACCAGCGGCAAGCGGATCGTCGTCGACCCGGTCACCCGGATCGAGGGGCACATGCGCTGCGAGGTGAATGTCAACGAGGAGAACGTGATCACCAACGCGGTCTCGACCGGCACCATGTGGCGCGGGCTCGAGGTGATCCTCAAGGGCCGCGACCCGCGCGATGCCTGGGCCTTCACCGAGCGCATCTGCGGCGTCTGCACCGGAACCCATGCCCTGACCTCGGTGCGCGCCGTGGAAGACGCGCTGGGCATCACCATCCCGGAGAACGCCAACTCGATCCGCAACATCATGCAGCTCAACCTGCAGATCCACGACCATATCGTGCATTTCTACCACCTGCACGCGCTCGACTGGGTCAACCCGGTGAATGCGCTGCGGGCCGATCCGAAGGCCACGTCGGAGCTGCAGAAGGCCGTGTCGCCCAGCCATCCGCTCTCTTCTCCCGGGTATTTCCGGGATGTGCAGAACCGGCTGAAGAAATTCGTGGAAAGCGGCCAGCTCGGCATCTTCAAGAACGGCTATTGGGACAACCCCGCCTACCTGCTCCCGCCCGAGGCCGATCTGATGGCCACCACGCATTACCTCGAGGCGCTCGACCTGCAGAAGGATGTCGCCAAGATCCACACCATCTTCGGCGGCAAGAACCCGCATCCGAACTGGCTGGTGGGGGGTGTGCCCTGCCCGATCAACGTGCACAGCACCGGGGCTGTGGGCGCGATCAACATCGAGCGGCTCAATCTCGTCAGCTCGATCATCGACAAATGCATCGAGTTCAACAAGAACGTCTACCTGCCCGATGTCGTGGCCATCGGCGGGTTCTACAAGAACTGGCTCTATGGCGGCGGGCTCTCGTCGCAGGCCTGCCTCGCCTATGGCGACATTCCGGAACATGCCAACAATTTCGACGCAGATCAGCTCTACCTGCCGCGCGGCGCCATCATCAATGGTGACCTGACAACGGTGCATGATGTCGACCCGCGCGACCCCGAGCAGGTGCAGGAATTCGTCGATCACTCCTGGTACGAATACGGCGAGCCCGGCAAGGGGCTGCACCCATGGGATGGCGTGACCGAAGCCAAGTTCGAGCTCGGCCCCAACATGAAGGGCACCCGCACCAATATCGAGCAGATCGACGAGGCCGCGAAATACTCGTGGATCAAGGCGCCGCGCTGGCGGGGCAATGCAATGGAGGTGGGCCCGCTCGCCCGCTACATCGTCGGCTATGCCAGCGGCCACGAAGAGATCACCGATCAGGTCACGGGCCTTCTGCGCACGATGGACCTGCCGGTGGATGCGCTCTTCTCGACGCTGGGCCGCACGGCCGCGCGGGCGCTGGAGAGCGAATATTGCGGACGGCTGCAGAAGTATTTCTTCGACAAGCTGGTGGCGAACATCAAGGCGGGCGACGAATCCACCGCGAATGTCGCCAAGTGGGACCCGTCCACCTGGCCGTCTTCGGCCAAGGGCGTGGGCATGACGGAAGCTCCGCGCGGCGCGCTGGGCCACTGGGTGCACATCTCCGAAGGGCGCATCGAGAATTACCAATGCGTTGTGCCCACCACCTGGAACGGCTCTCCGCGCGACAGCAAGGGCAATATCGGCGCCTTCGAGGCGGCGCTGATGAACACGAAGATGGAGCGCCCGGAAGAGCCGGTGGAGATCCTGCGCACGCTGCACAGCTTCGATCCGTGCCTTGCCTGCTCCACGCATGTCATGTCGCCGGAGGGCGACGAGCTGACCCAAGTCAAAGTTCGCTGAGGGAGGAATGAAATGAAGAAGCTACTGACACTCGCCTTTTTGGTCGCCGGTGGCCCGGCGCTGGCCCATACCGGGCATGGACCGGCCAACGGGTTCGTTCAAGGGCTCGCCCATCCGGTTTTCGGAGCCGATCACCTGCTGGCCATGCTGGCGGTGGGCCTCTGGTCGGGCTTCGTGCTGCCACGCCGCTTCTGGGCAGGGGCCGTGGCCTTCATGTCGGCCATGGCCGCGGGGGCGGCGCTGAGCTGGTCGGGTTTTGGCTACCCGGCCGTCGAGGGAGCGATCCTCGCGTCCGTCGTGGCCTTCGGCGCCCTCGTGCTCTTCGCGCGGCACGGCCAGCCGCCTTTGGCTACGGCCGCCTCGCTCGGGGCCATCGCGGTTTTTGCCTCGGCGCATGGTCATGCCCACGCGTCTGAAGCCGCGGGCACGATCTCGCATTATCTCGCGGGTTTCCTGATCTCCACGGCGGTGCTGCATCTCGTCGGGGTCGGCATCGCCCGGGCGGTGGCCGAGAGCCTTACGGCGAAGCGCGCCCTCGGTGTCGCCATTGCCGGATCGGGCCTGTGGCTCGCATTGACCTGAGGAGGCGGCCATGTCCATGACCAACCTGGGCGAACCCCTGCCGAGCGCCGATGCCTCCCCCGAAGACTTGCAAAGCGTCAGCCGGCAAACATCCGTCTACGTCTACGAGGTGCCGGTGCGCATCTGGCACTGGGTCAACGCGCTCGCCATCGTCGTGCTCTGCGTGACCGGCTATTTCATCGGCTCACCGCCACCCTCGATGCAGATCGCCGAGGCCACCCACCAGTTCGTCTTCGGCTATATCCGCTTCGCGCATTTCTCCGCGGGGCTGGTGCTGACGGTGTTCTTCCTCGGCCGCATCTACTGGGCCATCGCCGGCAACCACCACGCGCGGCAGCTCTTCTTCATCCCGGTCTGGCGGCGCCACTGGTGGTCGGAGGTCTTCTTCGAGATCCGCTGGTACCTGTTCCTCGAGAGGGAGCCCAAGAAGTATATCGGGCATAACCCGCTGGCGCAGCTCGCGATGTTCTGCTTCATCACGCTCGGCCTCAGCTTCATGATCGTGACCGGCCTCGCGCTCTATGCGGAAGGCGCAGGGCAGGGCAGCTTCTATGACACGCTCTTCGGCTGGGTCATCCCGCTTTTCGGGGGCAACAGCCACGTGGTGCACACCTACCACCACCTTGGCATGTACTGGATCGTCATCTTCATGATCATCCATGTCTACGTGGCCATCCGGGAAGACATCATGAGCCGCCAGTCGATCGTGTCGACCATGATCTCGGGCACGCGCACCTTCAAGGACGACCGCCCGGATTGAGCGCCGCAAGGCGCCAGAAGCGAAACGAAAAAGGCAGGGCGGGGCAAACCCCGCCCTTCTTCTTTGGTGGATAAATAAATTTCACTATAGACAATAAATGGTAATCATCTTTCCATATTGCATGGCGCTATTTCTCATCACACCGAGAAAATGCCCTATTTTTCAATACTTAAATTGTGTGCGGCGGTATTCAGAAAACCCTGTTCGTGTGCCTTCCATGTCATCTACTTTCGATTCTCAAGGGAACCGGAAAGTAAACATCCAGCTGACCGGCAAAGAGGAGACAGGGGACATGGGGTCGAGAATCCTGATCTTGGGAATCGGAAACGTGCTTTGGGCCGATGAGGGCTTCGGGGTGCGCTGCGTGGAAAGGCTGGCGCAAACCCGTGCCTTCGGCGAGAACGTCCGGCTGATGGACGGCGGAACGCAGGGTCTCTACCTGCTGCCCTTTCTCGAGGAGGCCGACGTGCTGCTCGTCTTCGACGCGGTCGATTACGGGCTGGAGCCCGGCACGCTGAAGATCGTCGAGGATGACGAGGTGCCCGCCTTCATGGGCGCCAAGAAGATGAGCCTGCACCAGACCGGCTTTCAGGACGTGATCGCCACGGCGCAGCTGATGGGCACCTGCCCCGAAAGGCTCATCCTGATCGGCTGCCAGCCGGAGGAGCTGGAAGACTATGGCGGCGGCTTGCGCGACATCGTGGCCGCACGGATCGACCCGGCCATCGCCATCGCCCTCGACAAGCTGGCCGCGCTCGGCGTGGTCGCGCAGGAAGGCCGGAGCGACACGCAAGACCTCGCCGACAGCGCAATTCGTCATGACGCCTACGAGGCCGGGCGCCCCAGTGCCACCGAGGCCTGCCGCACCGGCGACGACCGTTTCTTCCCGGCGGCGGAATAGGAAGATGTGCCTCGGTATCCCCATGCAGATTCTCTCGGTCGACGGGATAGCCGGGCGGGCCAGCGATGGCCGGGCGGAAACCCTGATCGACCTGTCGCTCACGGGTCCGCTCGAGCCGGGCACCTGGGTGCTCACTTTTCTCGGAGCGGCGCGAGAGGTCATCGGGGCCGAGGAGGCCGCGAAGATCGCCGACGCCCTCGAGGCCCTGCGCGCCGTGATGGAGGGACGCGACATGGGCGACGCTTTCGCCGATCTGGAAGAAACCGGACCGCGCCTGCCGCCGCATCTGCAGGCTGCCCTTGAAAACGGAGAGACCCTCGCATGACCCACCCGCTGATCGACAGGCTGACAACCGAGCTGGGCTGGCCCCGGCTCGAGGATGAGGCCGCCCTCGCCGCCTTCACGGGGCGTCCGGGAGTGCATGTGCTCTTCGTGCCTGGAGACCCCCGGCGCAACCTCGAAACCACCGACGCGGCGGTGATCCTGCCCGAACTCGTGCAGGCTTTTCAGGGCCGGTTCGATTGCGCGGTGGTGGATGATGCGATCGAGACACGCCTGCGCAACGACACCGGCGTTCTGAAGACGCCCAGCCTGATCTTCTACCGCGATGGCGCGCTCCTCGGTGGCATCCCTCGGGTGCGCGACTGGGATGACTACCTCGCGCGGATCTCGCACATGCTCGCGCAACCCGCCGCCGCCTGAACACGCCAGAGGGAGAATACCATGGTCAACAGTTTCAACTTTCCGCCGATGGGCTTCGGCCCCGGCTCGCAACCGCCCGAGGGCGATGGGCAAGAGCTCGAATACATGCCGATGCCGCAGGGGATGCGGGCCTATAGCGCGCATGTGCCGGATGTGGAGGCTGACGATGCACTCATGCCGGCAATGAGCCTGATGAAGGAGATCGCCGCCGCCGCCGACCGTGTGGCCCGGGGAGGCGAAAACGAGGTCTTCGATCTTGCGGGGCTCGATGCCGCCAATCGCGCACTCGTTGCCGAGACGATGGGCGAGGGCGAGGTGGCCATCAAGGTGCACGACATCCCTGCCGTGGCGGTGCAGGAAAGCGTTTTCGCGGGGGTCTGGGGGCTGAAGGCCGCGGGCATGGATGCGATCGAGGTGGGCTCGGCGCCGCGGCGCGCCTTCACCCGAGCCTTCGCGCCGTGCAAGCCGGCCACGCTCACCGCCACGGCGGCGATTCCGGGTGTGGTCAACGCGCTGCCGATCCTCACCGAACTGGTCGACAAATCGGTGGCGCGCGCCGGGGACGACCTGCCGCACGTGGTCAACCTCACCCTCTTGCCCCATACCGAGCAAGATCTCGCATGGCTCGACCTGGCGCTCGGCAAGGGTTCGGTCGATATACTGTCGCGCGGCTACGGCAATTGCCGCATCACCGCCACGGCGCTCGACAGGGTGTGGCGCGTTCAGTTCTTCAACTCGATGGATACGCTCATTCTCGACACGTTCGAGGTAACGGACATGCCCGAGGTGGCGCTTGCGGCATCGGAAGACCTCGCCGAGAGCAGCGCCCGCATTCTCGAAGTGCTGGAGGCGATCCGATGACCGGCTTCGAGGGCTCCTACATGGGCGCGGCCGACAAGATCAGCCCCCGTGCGATCATGGAATGCAAGATCTGCTGGACTGCCTATGACCCCGCCGAGGGCGACGACACGCGCCAGATCGAGCCCGGCACGCCCTTCGTGGCCCTGCCGGACGACTGGAGCTGCCCCAATTGCGGTGCCGATCCGGAGCAGTTCATGGTGCTCCAGGATCCGGGCTCTGAGGCCGTGCGGATGGCCGCGCTGATCGACGCGAAAACCGAGGCGCTGGTGACCGATTTCCGAGAGGTCTGGCATGCGAAAATGCGCGACGTTCCGATCGTCAACAAGGCGCTGCAGGTGCAGGCGGTGGGCTTCCGGATGCATGAGGGCCGCCCGCTGGGCGTGCTGATCAGCCCGTGGTTCATGAATCTCGTTCAGCTTCCCGCCGAGGGTGAAGACTGGGATGGCCTGACGCCGGGCCAGAAAGAGGTGCAGCAATTTCCCTCCGGCGCCTATGAATTCATCCACAACACCCGCGAGATGACAGGCGGCTACAAGGCCTGCTCGCTCTTCTCGCCGATGGGCACCTTCACCACGCAGGCGCAGGCGGTGGATGTAGCGCGTGCGGTGATGGTGGCGCTCTTTCAGGAGGAGCACCGCGCCGACACCGATCGCGCGGCGGATATCCGTGCCGCACGCGAGGCCGAGATCGCGGCGCAGGATGCCGATGTCGCAGAGGAAGAGGAGGTGGCCTCCGGGCTGCCGCAGGCTCCGACACGTCGGCAGATCGTGACCGCGGGTCTTTCGGGCGAGGCGGGCTGACCGGATGCTGGATGCGCCGACTCCAACGCTGCGTGCCCGAGCCGCCCCGCCGCTCCCGGTGGAGGCTTTGCTCGTCGGCAAGCGCGTGGAGGAGGCCGCCGAGCTTCTGCCGCGGCTCTTCAACCTTTGCCGCGCGGCGCAGGTGGCGGCGGCGCGGCTGGTCTTCGGGATGGCGCCCGTCGACGAGCGCGTCGAGCTCGCCCGCGAGCTGCGCCGCGACCACGTTTTGCGGCTGGCTGTGACACTCCCCGCCCGGCTCGGCAAGGCGCCGCTGCAACTGCGCATCGACGACACCGCGGTCGCGGCGCTCCTTGGCGATGCCGGCTTTCCCGCAATGCCCGACGATTTCGACGCCTTTCTCGGCTCTGACACCGGCATGGCGCCGCTCTTGCGGGATATCGCCTTGCTGTTCGGGCCGGGTGAGGCGGTGGCACCGGTTCTCGGTATGCCGTGCCCCGGGCAGGCCCTGCCGCACGCACCGCTCGAAAACACGGTGGCCGTGCGCCATCTCGCGCATCCGGTTATGCGGCATGTCGAGATGCGCTGGGGCCGTGGCCCGCTCTGGCGGGTCGTGGCGCGGGCGCTCGATATGGACGCCTGCGCGCGCGGCGCCCTGCCTGCGCCGTGGCGGTCCGGCTGCGGCACGGCCGTGGTGCCGGCCGCGCGAGGAGCCTATGGCGTATCCGCGCGGGTGGAGAACGGCATAGTCATGGCGTTTTCCCGTGTGACACCGACGGATCACTTGCTTTTCCGCGGCGGTGTGATGGATCATTCTCTCGCGACCTTGCCCGCGATCAAGCAGGGGCTGGCGCCGCTTCTGGTCGACATCCTCGACCCGTGCAGCCCGGTGCGCATCGAGAAAGGGCCGGACCATGCATGAGATGTCGCTTTGCGAAGGGATCCGCCGGGTGATCGAAGACCAGTCCGCCCTTCACAGCTTCGGCACGGTCAAGCGTGTGCGGCTCGAGGTGGGGCGGTTTTCGGGCGTGGAGAAGAAGGCGCTCGAATTCGCCTTCGACGTGGTGATGCGCGGATCGGTCGCCGAAGGGGCCGAGCTCGAGATGATCGACCTGCCCGGGAAGGCCATGTGTTATGACTGCGTCTCGGAGGTTGAGATCGCGGAGAGACTCGACCCGTGCCCCGATTGCGGCGGCGGGCGATTGCTGCCGGTTGCCGGCGAAGAACTCAGAATCAAGGATTTGGAGGTGGTGTGATGTGCAACGTATGCGGATGTGGAACGGCGAGCGTGGAGGGCCATGGCCACGCCCATGATCACGGGCACTCTCATGAGCATGAGCATGAGCATGAGCATGAGCTTGAGCATGAGCATGGGCACGGGCATCATCACCACGAACACGGCGATGATCATCATCACCACCATCATCACCACGGTGACCTGCATTTCGGCCAGGGCCCGGCCGGGGTCGAGGTGCCGGGGATGAGCCAGGAACGGCTGATCGAGATCGAAACCGATGTGATGGCCAAGAACGATCGTTACGCCTCGGCCAACCGCAAGGTGCTGGCAGGCCTTGGAGCCTTCGCCGTCAACCTCGTATCGTCGCCCGGCTCGGGCAAGACGACCCTGCTTTGCCGCACCATAGAAGCCCTTGGCGATACGCCTCTCGCGGTGATCGAGGGCGATCAGCAAACCGCGAATGACGCAGACCGAATCCGCGCCACCGGGGCTCCGGCGGTGCAGGTGAACACAGGCAAGGGCTGTCACCTCGATGGCCATATGGTGGGCCATGCGATGGAGCATCTCGCCCTCGCTCCGGCCTCGTTTCTCTTCATCGAGAATGTCGGCAACCTCGTCTGCCCGGCGGGGTTCGACCTCGGCGAGGATTGCAAGGTGGCGATCCTTTCGGTGACCGAGGGTGAGGACAAGCCCCTGAAATATCCCGATATGTTCACCGCCTCGCGGATAGCGCTGCTCAACAAGATCGACCTTGCGCCGCATTGCGATGTCGATCTGGATCTCTACGAGGCGAACCTGCGCCGGGTGAATCCGCTCATCGAGGTGATCCGCGTCTCGGCGCGCAGCGGCGAGGGGATGGACGCCTGGATCGGCTGGCTTCGGCAGAACCTTGCGCGCAAGTCGCCCCTGCAGGCGGCGGAGTGACCCATGGCCAGCCCGCTGCCCACCATCCTGTTGGTCGATGACGAAGAGCATTCGCTTTCGGCCATGCGCATGACGCTCGAGGACGATTTCGAGTGCCTCACCGCCGAGAACGCCGAGAGCGCCACGCGGATCATGGAGGAGCAGTTCGTTCAGGTTATCTTCTGCGACCAGCGCATGCCCGGAAAGACCGGCGTGGAATTCCTGACCGAGGTGCGCGAAAGGTGGCCGGAAACGGTGCGGATCATCATCACCGGCTATACCGAGACGAACGACATGATCGCCGCGATCAACGAGGCCGGGATCTACCAGTTCCTCACCAAGCCGTGGCATCCCGACCAGCTGATGATGTCGGCCAAGAACGCCACCGATCTCTTTCACCTCACCCGCGAGCATGATCGCATGTCGCTCGAAATGCGGTTCCTCTCGCACAAGGTGGAAACCAAGCTCGAGGATCGGCGCAAGGCGCTGCGCGAGGGGCTCGGCTTCGAGAATGTGCTGCGCCGGCCCAACTCGCCCATGAACGCGGTGGTCGCTCAGGCGCGCCAGTTTGCCAGCTTCGACGTGCCGGTGCTTATCATCGGCGAACTCGGCACCGGCAAGACAGAGCTGGCGCGGGCCATGCATTATGCCTCGCTGCGCTCCGATCGGCCCTTTCACGAGATCAACTGCCTGAGCGTGGATGACGACATTCTGGAGATCGAACTCTTCGGTGCCCGCAAGGGCGGCGTGCCGGGCCTGCAAACGACGAAGACCGGACTCTTGCAGAAATCTGACCGTGGAACGCTCTTTATCAACGGAATCTCCGCGATGTCGTCGCGAATGCAACTTGCGCTGCTGCGAGTTGTCAACGAGGGGCGGTTTCGTCCGCTGGGCAGCCACGAGACGCTGCGCAGCGATGTGCGCCTCCTGATCGGGAGTGACCGCGACCTGCGCACCGAGGTCGAGGCCGGGCGGTTCCGAGCAGATCTCTACTATGCGCTCGCCAAGGCCACGCTGCGGGTGCCGCCGCTTCGCTCGCGGATCGAAGACCTCGAGATCCTCGCCGAGGCTCTGCTCTTCGACGCCGCATCGCGCCACGGCAAGCCGGTTCATGGCCTCTCGGAGGATGCGATCCGCTTTCTCAACGATTACGACTGGCCGGGAAACCTGCGCGAACTCGAGAACGAGCTGATCCGCATGTTGATCTTCTCGCAGGACACGGTGCTCGGCCCCGAGCTCATCAGCCGGCATATCCTGCAGGCCAGCCCCGGGCTCGATGGCAGCCGCGACGGCGCGATCAGCACTTTGCTCACCTCGGAAGGCACACTGAAGGACCGGGTGGAGCAGATCGAGATGCGCATCCTGCGCGAGACGCTGACCCGCCTGAAATGGAACAAGAGCCGCGCCGCCGCCGAACTCGGCCTCAGCCGGGTCGGGCTGCGCGCCAAGATAGATCGTTACGGCATCGCCGAACCCGGCCGCGACGACGCCACCGAAGAAGAGGAGGGCTGAACCATGTGTCTGGGAATTCCGGGACAGATCATCGCGGTGACAGACGAGGCGCGAATGATGGCGATGGCCGATGTGTCGGGCGTGCGCCGCGAGATCAACGTGGCCCCTGTCGCCACCGGACCGCTCGCCGGGCTGGTGGGCAGCTGGGCGCT
>JAVKDQ010000006.1:0-36051 GCA_040222155.1 Roseovarius sp. | reverse complement strand
CTAATGGGGGGTTCAACCCCCACCCAACCGGCCGGGCTTTGGGTGGGTTTCCACCCCACCATGCCCTAGCCGATGATCTCGAAGCGTGTCACGTCCACCATCCCGCGATCGGTGATCTTGAGCGCAGGGATGACCGGCAGGGCGAGGAAGGCCAGTTGCAGGAAGGGTTCTTCCAGCGTCACCCCAAGCCCCTTGGCGGCGGTGCGCAGGATGTCCAGCCGCTCACGCACCTGCTCGAAGGGCTCGAGGCTCATCAGCCCGGCCACCGGCAGCGCAAGCTCCGCGAGGATCTTGCCCTTCTCCGTCACCACGAAGCCGCCCTCGATCTCCGAAAGCCGGTTGGCGGCGAGCGCCATGTCGGCATAATCCACCCCCACGCAGGCGATATTGTGGTGATCGTGGCAGACGGTCGAGGCAATGGCACCTGCCTTCAGCCCGAAGCCTTTCACGAAGCCGCTGGCGATATTGCCGTTCTTCCCGTGCCGCTCGATCACGGTGATCCGGGCGAGGTCGCGCGCGGGGTCGGGGCGCTTGTCGCCATCCTCGATGGGAATGGTCTCGCGCAGATGCGCGGTGATGATCTTGCCCTCGATGATCCCAATCACATCGGTCTCTTCGCGGTTGGCCCTCGCGCGGAACTGCTCGGGGGAAACGCGAGGCGCGCGCACCGAATTGCGGCCCACAGGGGCGATCTCCTCGCGCGCGGCAAACGCCTCTTCATCCGCCACGCGCCCGCCGCAAAGCACCAGCCGCGCATCGCAATCCTCGAGGCTGCCCAGCGCCACGATATCGGCGCGGCGCCCCGGCGCGATGAGCCCGCGATCCTTCAGCCCGAAGGCTTCCGCCGCCGAGAGCGATGCAGCGCGATAGGCGGCAAGCGGCGGAGTGCCCAGCGCGATGAGCGTGCGGATCATGTAATCGAGATGGCCGTGCTCGGCGATGTCGAGCGGGTTCCGGTCGTCGGTGCAGAGGCACATGTAAGGCGCGGTCAGCTCGTTCAGCACCGGTTGCAGCGCATGCAGGTCCTTGCTCACCGAGCCTTCGCGGATGAGCACGCGCATCCCCTTCTGCAGCTTCTCCCGCGCTTCCTCTGCCGTGGTGGCCTCGTGCTCGGTGCGGATGCCGGCGGCGCAATAGGCGTTGAGATCCTTGCCCGAAAGCTGCGGGCAGTGCCCATCCACATGCCCGCCCTCGAAGAGCCGGAGCTTGGCCATCGCGCCCGGATCGCGGTGGATGACGCCGGGGTAATTCATGAATTCCGCCAACCCCAGCCCGGTGGGGTGGCCCATGAGCGGGGCGAGATCCTCGGCGCTGATAGCCGAACCCGCCGTCTCCATATCGGTAGAGGGCACGCAGGAGGAAAGTTGCACGCGAATGTCCATGACGCATTCGAGCGCCGCCCGCTGGAAGTAGCGGATGCCCTCCACGCCTACCACGTTGGCGATCTCGTGCGGGTCGCAGATGGCGGTGGTGATCCCGCGCGGGGCCACGCAGCGGTCGAACTCGAAGGGGGTGACGAGCGAGCTTTCGATATGCAGATGCGTGTCGATGAAGCCGGGCACGAGGGTGAGGCCCGCCACGTCGATCACCTCGCGCCCCTCGTAGGGCGCACCGATGCCCACGACAGTGTCGCAGCAGATCGCCACGTCGCCCACGATCATCTCGCCTGTCACGAGGTCATACACCTGCCCGCCGCGCAGCACGATATCGGCCGGTTCGTCGCCCCGGCCCTGCGCGATACGCTGTTCCAGCTCCGCCATTCCCGTCCGCTCCTTATTGCCTGCGCGATTGCCCTGGGCCGATCCTGCCTTTTCCGCCCGCGCTTGGCCAGTGCGCGCGTCTCACGGCTTCCGCGTTGCGAATCACCATGCTAGTGTTTCCGAAATCTTGGAAAACAGGCCCAAACCTTTCATGACAGCCAAGGACAGGCGCGACGACACCCCGGTTCTCGTGGTGGATCTCGACGGAACGCTGATCCGCACGGATCTGCTGTATGAAAGCTTCTGGGCCGGGCTCTCGGAAGGCTGGCGCACGGTGCCGGTGGCGATGAAGGCTCTGATTCGGGGCCGCGCGGCGCTGAAGAACCGGCTCGCGGGGCTGGCGCGGCTCGAGGCCGAGACGCTGCCCTATAACGACGCTGTGCTCGCTTATGTGCGCGCGTGGCGCGAGGGCGGTGGGCGCACCGCCCTGGTGAGCGCCGCCGATCAGGAGCTGGTGCGCCGCATCTCCGCGCATCTGGATCTCTTCGACGAAGCGCATGGCTCGGACGGCACGACCAACCTCAAGGGCCCGAAGAAGGCCGCGTTTCTTGCCGAGCGCTACGGCGCGATGGGCTACGATTACATCGGCGACAGCGCGGCGGATCTGCCGGTGTGGCAGGGCGCGCGCCGGGCGATCACCGTGGATGTCACGCCAGCGCTCGCCCGGCAGGTCGCGGCGCTCGGGCGCGAGACGGAGGCGCTGGAGAACAGCCCGCCCTCGGCCTATCTGCGCGCGCTCCGGCCGCATCAATGGCTGAAGAACGTGCTCGTCTTCGTGCCGGTGGCGGCGGCCCATGCGCTGGAGCCGATGATCCTGCTCAAGGCGCTGCTGGCCTTCGTCTCCTTCAGCCTCGTCAGCTCCTGCGGCTACGTGCTGAACGACCTGATGGACCTGCGGGCGGACCGCGCCCATCCGCGAAAACGGCTGCGGCCGCTGGCCTCGGGGCGGGTGCCCATTGCCCATGGCACGCTGATGGTGCCTTTGCTCCTGATCTGCGGGCTGAGCGTGGCGGCGCTCGGGGGCTGGCCGCTCTTCGGCGTGATCGCCACCTATTTCCTGCTGACAACGCTCTATTCGCTCGCGCTCAAGCAGATCGCCATCGCCGATATCGGCACGCTGGCGGGGCTCTACACCATGCGGATCATCGCCGGGGGGCTCGCCACGGGGCTGGGGCTCTCGGTATGGCTGCTGGCCTTCTCGATGTTCTTCTTCTTCGCGCTCGCCGCGATCAAGCGGCAGGCCGAGCTGGTGGACCTGCAGGCGCGCGGCGTGCCCACCGCCCGGCGGCGCGGCTACACGGTGGATGACCTGCCCCTCGTCTCGCAGATGGCCATTGCCTCGGGGTTCGTCTCGGTGCTGGTGCTGGCGCTCTATCTCAACACGCCCGCCGTGCAGGAGCTTTATGCCTCGCCGTGGATGCTCTGGGGGATCTGCCTTGTGCTGCTCTACTGGCTGAGCCGGATCTCACTGAAAACCCATCGCGGGCTGATGGATGACGACCCGATCGTCTACGCACTGCGCGACAGGGTGAGCCTTGTGTGCATCTCGCTCATCGTCGGGTTCGCGCTCTGGGCCACGTTGCTGTGACCCGGGGCGGGCTCATCCTGCGCTATGCGCTCTTCGCGGTCTTGGCGGTGCTGGTGAACCTCGGCACGCAAAGGCTGGTGCTGGGCGTGGGCTGGCAGAATGAGGGGCTGGGGCTGGCACTGGCCATCGCGGCGGGCACGCTTACCGGGCTCGTGGTGAAATACCTGCTCGACAAGCGCTGGATCTTTCACGACACCGAAACCGGCCTTGCCGCCCACTCGCGGCAATTCACGCTCTACACGGTGATGGGGCTGGTGACGACGGCGATCTTCTGGGGCACGGAGACGGCCTTCTGGCTGATCTGGGGCACGGATGCGATGCGCGAGTTGGGCGCGGTGCTGGGGCTCACGGTAGGCTACGTCACCAAGTACCAGCTCGACCGGCGCTTCGTCTTCAACCGTATGGCGCGGGAGGCCCGGACATGAGCCGCCCGCGCAAGCTCTCCGGCTGGGGCCGCTACCCGGTGGCCGATTGCGCGCTGAGCGCGCCCCGCCGCGAAGACGAGCTGCGCGCGGCCCTTGCCGAGGGGCCGGTGATCGCGCGCGGCAATGGGCGGGCCTATGGCGACAGCGCGATGAACCGGGAGCGCACGCTCTCCACCCGGCACTTTAACCGGATGATCGCCTTCGACAGGCAATCGGGCCTGCTCACCGCTGAAGCGGGCGTGCTGCTGGGCGACGTGATCTCCGCCTTCCTGCCGCTCGGCTGGTTTCCCGCTGTCACGCCGGGCACGCGCTACGTGACGCTGGGCGGTGCGATCGCGGCAGATGTGCATGGCAAGAACCACCATGTCGATGGCGGCTTCGGCAATTTCGTCGACTGGGTCGAGATCATGCGCGCCGATGGCGAGGTGGTGCGCGCCTCGCGCGAGGAGAACGAAGAGCTCTTCGGCTGGACGCTGGGGGGCATGGGGCTCACCGGTGTAATCTTGCGGGCCGGCATCCGGCTGCGGCGGGTGGAAACAGGCTGGATGAAGCAGCGCACCCTGCCCGCCGCCAACCTCGCCGAGGCGATGGATCTCTTCGAGGCCCATGCCGACGCGCCCTATTCCGTGGCATGGATAGATTGCCTCGCGAAGGGCGACGCGCTCGGCCGGTCGCTGGTGATGCTGGGCGAGCATATGCCGCTCGAGGGGCTGCCCACGCGCTATCGCGCCATGCCCTTTGGCCCACCCGTGGCCCGGGCGCGGGCGGTGCCGGTCGATGCGCCAGGCTTCGCGCTCAACCGCTGGAGCGTGCGCGCCTTCAACGCGCTCTATTACCGGCAGGGCCTGCGCGGCGCCGGCACGTCGCTGGTGCCGTGGGAGAGCTATTTCTACCCGCTCGACCGCATCCTCGGCTGGAACCGCATCTATGGCCGCAAGGGCTTCATGCAGTTTCAATGCGTGCTGCCCGAGGCCTCTGCGCGCGAAGGGCTCGAAGCGCTTATCGGCGCCATCGCCGAGGCCGGGCTTGGCTCTTTCCTCTCGGTGCTGAAGAAGCTGGGGCCCGAGGGGCTTGGCCTCTCCTTCCCCATGCCGGGCTACACGCTCGCGCTCGATTTTCCCGTAACGCAAAAAGGGCTCGACCTTATGGAGCAACTCGACAGCATCACCCTCGCCCATGGCGGGCGGTTCTACCTCGCCAAGGATGCAAGGGTGGGCCCCGAAACCCTGCGCGCCGCCGATCCCCGCGCCGAGGCCTTCGCCGCGATGCGCAAGGAAACCGGCGCGGCGACCGGCTTCGCGTCGATGCAATCGGAAAGGCTGGGGCTGTGAGCGGCGCGGTGCTGGTGCTGGGCGGCCGCTCGGATATCGGGCTCGCCATAGCAAGGGCCTATGCGGCGGAGGGCCATGCCATCCGGCTCGCCGCGCGCCGGGCCGCCGAGCTTGAACCGGAGAAGGCGGATATCGCGCTTCGGCACGGCGTGGAGGTCAGCCTGCACGAATTCGACGCGCTGGCGGTGGAGGGCCACGAGGCCTTCGCCGACGGCCTCCCGGAGGTGCCGGAAGTGGTGGTCTGCGCCGTTGGCCTTCTGGGCGCGGAGCAGGAAGAGCTGGAGCATGATCTGGCCGCCGCCCGCGAGGTAATGCGCGCCAATTTCGAGGGGCCGGCCAATATGCTGTCGGTGCTTGCCAACCGGATGGAGGCGGCAGGGCATGGGCTCATCATCGGGATCAGCTCGGTCGCCGGAGACCGGGGCCGCGCCTCGAACTACATCTACGGTGCGGGCAAGGCGGGATTCACCGCCTTCCTTTCGGGCCTGCGCAACCGGCTGGCAAAGAAGGGCGTGCATGTGCTGACGGTGAAACCGGGCTTCGTTGCCACGAAGATGACCGAGGGCAAGGACCTGCCCGAGAAGCTCACGACCGACCCCGAGACGCTGGCCAAGGCCGTGCTGCGCGCCGCCGGGAAACGCCGCAACGAGGTCTATGTCAAGCCCATCTGGTGGCTGGTGATGCTCATCATCCGCAACATCCCCGAGGCGATATTCAAGAAGATGAGCATCTAGGGCTGGACACGGCCGGACTGAAGCGGCCTTGAGCGGTCGTTCGACACGAGCGCCACCGCGCGGAATCAAGGGCGAAGCCCGCCGCGCGATTGCTGGGCCGCCCCAACGGCCCGGCGATTGGGAGCCGCCAGCACATCGCTCGGATCTTTCTCGGATTTGGCAGGCATAGAGCGCTGCTGAACACCCGTCGGATCGCCGCACCGCGGCCCAGCAATCGCGCGGCTCCTCAAATAGTGGCCAAAGGTCCCCTCAAGGTTGTTTCAACCAAGGTCCAACCGGCTTCAACGCCCTTACTACTGCGCCAGCCTCTGCGCCGCGCCCAGCGTGCCCGGCCCCACCATCGCGTCAAGCGCACCGAGGTAGAGCCCGCGATCCTGCAGGATGATCTGGAATTCGAGCGCCGTCTCCCTGTCCCAGGGCGGGGTGTAGCCGTTGATCTTGCCGCGCAGGCTCGTCACCGGCAGGTCGCCGGTTTCCAGCGCTTCCACGTAGAGCTGGGCGGCCTTCGCGGGATCATAATTCACCCCATCGCCGGTTTCGTGGAGGAAGCCGAGCTGGTTGATCGCCTCGGCCTCGCCCCGGTCTGCGGCCTGCATGATCCATTTGAGCCGCACCGCCGGATCGTCGAAGGCGCCGGTGCCCTCGTAGAAATCGTTGAGCTTGGCGCGGGCATCCTCGCTGCCCTGCGCCGCGGCCTTCTCGTACAGCTCGGCGGCCTTCACCGGGTCTGGCAGGTCGAGCTCTTCCGCGAGATAGGCAGGCATCATCTGCGGGCTCATGTAGAGCTCGGCGAGGCGAAACTGCGCGAAATGATAGCCCGCATCCGCCGATTGCTGCAGGAGCGCCAGCGTCATCTCGAAATCCTGCCGCACGCCCCGCCCGATCTGATGCATCACCGCCATGGTGGATTTGGCCACCGGATCGCCCCCCTTGATCGCCTCGCGATAGGCGGCCACGGCGCGGGCATGATCCTCCGGCATCCCACCGATGCCGAAATTATAATAATCGCCCAGCTTGGTATGCGCCGCGGCCACACCGCGTTCGGCGGCCATGGCGAAGACATCGCGGGCACGGTCATGCACGCCCTCACGCTGCATGATCACGGCAAGGTGGAAGAGCGCGGAAGCATCCGGCTCGGGCCCGATCACGGCCGCCTCGCAATGTGGCCGCGCCTTGGCCATGGTGCTGAAATAGGCGCTGAGCGCCTCACGGCTCACCGGGGCGCCCGCATCCGGCGCGCCGGTGATCTCCCTGCAGGCTTGGGCCGCGTCTTGCGCCAAGGCGGGGCCACCCCCCGCAACTCCGCCTGCCAGGAAGGCCGCAAGAAGCACGGCACTCGATACTCGCATGTGAAATTCCTTTCTCAAACCCAGCCCGCCGCGGGATGCCCGCGCCGGACCCACCGGAAATGCTGCCTCAAACCTGCCAGCCCGCCGGGAAAAAAGCTACCTGTCTTTGGCGCCGTCTGTTGCGGATTCGGGAAACAATCCCGTCCGGCGCATAGCGGATATGCCGAAGTGCAAACGATCTCCCGGCAAGCCACCGCGCACGAAGCCTCCAAGTGGCGGTTTCCCGCCTGTTGACCCCCCGCCAACACATGGGCGTTGACGTGGTTATTGCGACCTTAAACATTCGCTTTTAAGGGGCGGCACATGAAAATAGAGACGTCATACAGGCAGAAGACGGTAGCAGTGCGCGGCGCGCCCCGTTTCGCCATGTCCCAGGCCGTGCCGAAAGAGGCACTCGTCATGGGGGTATTCCTTGTCGGGATGAGCGCGATCGGCGTCAGCGCCTACGCTCTCCGCGACCAGATCTTCAACCGCCCCGTGGTCACCACCGCCATCGCCGACACGCTGCCGGCACCGGTTGTCACCGCAGCCCTGGGGATGGACATCTCTCAGGCCGACGCCGAGACCTCGCGCGCCCAGCCGGGCCCGCAACTCGCGGCGCTGAGCCTGCCCGATACGGGCCTGCGCAACATGCTGGCCTCGCCGCTCTCGCGCGTCTTCCTCGGCACACCGGAGAAAACTCCGCCACGCCGCCCCACGCGGCTGGGAGGCGCGCCGCTGAGCGAGGCCGAGCGCCTTGCCGGGCTGCGGCCGCGCGTGCGCCCCGAGGCGCTCGACACCGCCCCGGCCGAGGCCGAAGAACCCGTGCGCCTGGCGAGCCTCGCCGCGCCCGAGAATTTCGAGAGCGGCGAAACGGTGGCGCGGCTCAGCGCGCCCAGCGGCCTGCAGGACGTGCAGCCAGATACCGCGCCGGAGGTGTCGAGCCTTCCCGCCGTGCCGCAGACCTCCGCCATTTCGGGCGCCTGCCCCAGCCGCCTCGCGCGCGACATACCGCGCCGCAGCGGCGGTGCGAAGAGCGCGCAGGCGGTTCTGGCCAGCGTTCAGGGCGTCGATGGCGTGAAACGCGACCAGCAGGTGATCGGCGAAATCCTTCGTGGCAACGTGCCCGACTTCCTGCGCAACCTCGTGCCGGTCACGATTTCGGGCCGCGCGGGCGACGGCAGCAGCGCCAAGATCACCATCTGCGTGACGCCCGATTATCTCGCCCTCGGAGGAGATCGCGATTTCGTGCGCCTGCCTCTGGGCCTGAGCGCAGCCACTCGCATCGCCGACGAGTTCAACATGCTCCTGCCCACGCCGCGCATGGTCGACATGATCTACCGCTCGGCAGCGGTAAGGCTCTCGCCCAGCCCGATGACACCCGGCGCGCAGATGACCTCGACCGCCTATTTCATGCGCCACAACGACACGGTAGAGGCGCAGCGCCGCAAGGTGGGCGCCCCGGCGGGCGCGCTCATCTCGGGCCACAAGAAAGACCTCGTGCTCACCTCGCGCCTTGCTTCCAACCGGGGCCGCGTAGCGATCTATGGCTGGCACCGCCGCAACGGGCAGCCCATCCAGCCGCTCTCCACGGTGCATGGCGCGGGTTATGCCGATTACAGCCACGGCGTGCGCCTTGTGAGCCGCACCGCCTACCTCAACGGCCGCGAAGTGGACCTTGCGAGCCTGATGTCCGATGCGCGCTATGCCGGGCTCCTTAGCAGCGAGGGCGCGCTGAGCCGCACGGTGCTGGCCTCGAACTGAGCCACCTCGAAGATTGAAAGCAAAAGGCGCCCCGAGAGGCGCCTTTTCTATGGATCATGTGCCTGTAACCCGCGCCACGGCGCCTTGCCCGGGGGCTTGACGCCTACTTCACATCCTTGAAGCAGCGGAAACCCAGATGGTAGTTGTGATGGCTGTTCGAGGCCATCACCCGCCCACCATGCCAGAACGGCGCACGCCAGCGGCTCCAGTGGGTATGCGCGCGCACCGTATCCCAGATGAACCAGCTGCCTTTCATCTCCGTCACGCCCAGCGTGCGGCTGCCCCGGCTCGCCATCTGATCGGGGGCAAGCGGCAGGTTCATGTGCTCGGCGGCATTGCCATCGAGATCATAGACGCCAAGCGGGCTCTTGCAGGCGGGGAAGCTGCCGGCAGGATAGGTGTTCGAGCCACAGCCCTGAAAGCTGCCGCCATTGCAGCTGGCGTTCTTGAAGCTGCCAGTGGCACAGACGCCGGAGCGCCATTCCGGCCCGATCGAGTAGCGCGCGGTGCTCTGGTACTTGGCGTTATGCGCGGCGCGGGCGGCCTGAACGCTCATACCGAAGAAGTAATCCGGCGGGGTGAGCGCGCCGTGAGAGGCGCCCTCCCATTCATGCGCATCCCCCATGCGCTTGCCCTCGGCCCAGCAAAGCTCTGCCGCCTCATTGGCGCGCACCCATGTCACCGGGTAGACGCCCGGCACGTTGGGATATTCGAACATGTCGGCGCACACCTTGGCATCGGCCGCCGTCTCGGTGGCGGGGTCGTAGAGCGGCGCCATGAAGGGCTCGCCGCAGATCCGCTCGAAGGTTGAATTGCGGTAATAGCTTTTCGGATCCTGCCCCAGCTTCGCCGCCAGTTGCTCGGGCGTGAGCGGGTGGCGAGTGACGGCGGGGTTGCCCTGCCCCATCCACGGCGCCCGGGCGAAGATGGCGCGGATCTTCTGCATCTCGCCGCTCGAGAGGCCGCGCGCGGCCTGCATCTCGCGGAACATCTTCTCGTTGTTTTCCTGCATCGTCTGGGCCTGCACTGGCAGCGTGCCCGCCAAGGCGATGAACCCGGCCGCGATGGCGGCTCTGGAAAATAGGCGCATGCTCTCTCCCCGTTATTTTCTGAGCAAGTAGATGAAATCCCTGTTATCCGCGAAGCCCACGAACCGCGGGATCGGCCAGCCATCCGAGGCGGTGGAATCGATCGCCTTCATCCCGCTGACGAGATGGTGCGGCAGGATTCGCCCCTCCTCGCGGGTGTAGAGCGCCATGTAGGTGTGCTCCTGCGAGTTCATGTCGAGCAGCATCGCGTAGTCGCAGCCATAGGCCTGGAAGGTGCGCGCCATGGCAGAAGGCGTGGCGGTGGAAAAATAGGCGTAGATGAGAAACTGGCGGCCATCGACCGTCTTCATGCAGGCGCCGCCGCGCAGGGTGCGCAGATCGGCCTCGGCGGAACCCGACCAGTTGCCGCCGAGCCAGCTTGTCACCTGATCGCCGGGCACGCCGTTCTCGATGAGCGGCACGCCGTTCTGGCGGGCAAACCGCAGGCGCGGCAGGAGCGCCTCGTCGGCCTCCGTCCATGTGCGCATTCCGATGGTTCCGTCATCCAGCACGTAGATGGTGGAGAGGCTCGGATGCAGGCGGCTGAACACAACGCCATCCTGCAGGAATCCGTAATGGTGGCCATGCCGGGTGAAGGCCTTGTCGGAGGCGCGCCACGCGCCGTGGTCGCGCTTGAACCCGGCGGCGAAGGTGGCGGCGACGCGGTCTGTCAGCGAAGGGCTGAGCATGCCGGTGCGCACGATATCGCCCGAGCTGTTGAAGCCATCCGGGCCCGGCAGGTTCCAGTCCTTGCCCGAGCCGCTGGGGCGCGGCGACCAATCGAGCCGGGGATGATCGGTGCCCACTTCGTAACCCAGTTCGAACTGGCTCAGATCGAAGGCCACGAGATAGACGTCGGCGCGGCTCTCCACACCGTCGAGCCCATGGGTTTCGCCCCGGCGGTTGAGGATGTCGGGGTGGATCATGCCGGGCTGCATCGCACTGGCGTAGATACCCGGCGCATCGGTCACCGCATACCATGCTCCGGCCTGCATGCCCCCTTCGGCGCCCTCCACGTCGAAGCCGAAATAGGTGCGCAGCACCGGGCTCGCACGCAGATTGGCGGTGCCGAGCGCGGCGGCCACCGCGCCCGCATCCGCCCCGGCAACCACCTCGCCCGAACTCATGTAGGCATCCTCGTAGAAGGACCCCTTGATCAGCCCCACGATGCTCTCGCCAAAAACCACGTTATCGCGCAGGAATTCCGCCACCGCCTCGCGGCTCGAGCGCGAGCCGCGCGTTTCGTTGCGCAGGAACGCGCGCTTGTCGCAGATCGGGGCGTATGGCAGCGACGAGTTGCGCGCCTGCTCAAGCTCCGAGCGCTGGCCCTCCCAGGGCGCGCAACGGAAGGTGACGCCAGTATTCTCGAAGACGAGCACCGGCTCGGTGCCATCCTTCAGCGAGAGGCTAACGTTCTCCGGATCGACCAGCTCGATATGATAGGTCTCGGTCTTCTTGTAGCGGCCGGTGGTGGTGACATCGAGCAGGAACCAGGTGTTGAAATTCGGGTTGAGCGAGGTCAGCACCAGCGAGGTGCCATCGGCGGCCTCGGCGCGCGCCTCGCGGCGGAACGGCTGGAATTCCCGCATGGCGCGCACACGATCTTGCCGGAAGTCTGCCAGCTGCTGCTCGATCAGCGCGGCATCGGGTTTGCTCAGATCGGTCGCCTCGGCCAGCGGCGCGGTGGCCAGAGCGGCGGCCACGGCGGCCGCTGCAGCCACGCTTTTCCCCAGTGTCTTGAAGTTGAACACGAAATATTCCCTTGCAATAAGCCTGTGTCGCACAAGTCGCTCACGCCCGCCGGGACTGCGGAAATCCGGGTACACCCCCCAAGGCGCTATTTCTGCCCATGCTATGGTGAGGTGCGCGTTTTCTCAAGAGATCCTCGCGCGATGCCGATCACATCACGCGGCGCTGCAATCGAAATATCACGCCTTTGCCCGTGCCGCGCTCATTTCGCGTAGTAGTCGCGGAACCAGCTTACGAAACGGTCGATCCCGTCTGCGACCTTTGTTTCCGGGCGATAGCCGGTGAGGCGCTGAAGCAGCGTGGCATCGGCCCAGGTGGCGGGCACATCGCCTTTCTGCATCGGCATGTAGTTGCGAATCGCCTCCACCCCCAGCCGCGCCTCGATCGCATCGACGAAATCGAGCAGGCGCACGGTTTGAGAATTGCCGATATTGACCACACGGTAGGGCGCGACGGGCGACAGGCTGTCGCCCTCGGCAATATCGTCGGGGCTGGCGGGGCGCTCGGGCGGCACATCCATCAGAAGCCGGATCGCGCGCACGAGGTCATCCACATAGGTGAAATCGCGATACATCTCGCCATTGTTGTAGATATCGATCGGCCGCCCCTCGAGGATCGCGTCGACGAACTTGAAAAGCGCCATGTCGGGCCGCCCCCACGGGCCGTAGACGGTGAAGAAACGGAACATGGTGGTGGGGATATTCCAAAGGTGGGCATAGGAATGGCCCATCGCCTCGGTCGCCTTCTTGGTGGCGGCGTAGATCGTCATCGGGCTGTCGGCCTTCTGCGTCTCGGCATAGGGCATCTCGGTATTGGCGCCGTAGACAGAGGAAGTGGAAGCCATCAGCAGATGCGCCACCTCGTGCCGGCGCGCGGCTTCCATCACGTTGAAAGTGCCCACCACGTTGGCGTCGATATAGGCGCGGGGCTGCTCGAGGCTGTAGCGCACGCCAGCCTGCGCGGCGAGATGCACGATGATGTCGGGCGCGAAATCGTCGGCGGCCTGCCCGAGCGCCTCATTCTCCTCAAGCATGGCCTCGGTGGCGGTGAAGCGGCGGTTTTGCAGAAGCATCTGGTGGCGGCGCTGCTTGAGGGTAACATCGTAATAGTCGGTCATCCCGTCGAAGCCATGCACGCGCATCCCCTCGTCGAGCAGAACCCGGGCGAGATGAAACCCTATGAACCCCGCCGTGCCGGTGATGAGAACGCGCCGCGCCGCGCCGTCGCCTGTGGTCATTCCGGGGCCTCCCGCCCGCCTCTTTGCCCCCTTCTAGCGAAGCGGGCAGGAAGGCGCCAAAGGAAAAGCACACGGCCCGGCGCTCTGCTCCGGCTGCAGCGGGCCTTGACGCATGTTAATGCGCCTGCGTCCGGGATCGCGAGAATAAGGGAAAATTTGACCCGGAAGGGCTGAACAAGCAAGAAGGAGGCATCATGGACCGCTTGAGCATATTCCTGACATTCATCACCGGCTCCATTCTCGTGGGTGGGTTGGTAACACTTGTTCTGGGGCTCGGCCATTACACATGGCTCGCCATCGCGGTGGCAGCGGGGCTCGGCCTCGTGCTGACATGGCCCGCCGCCTACCTGATTTCACGCCAGATCAAGCGCGAAGACCCCGCGTGGGATGCCGGGCGCGAAGTGCGCAAACCCCGCGGGCGCCGGTCGGCCGAAACGTCGGAGACTTGAGGCACCTCCCCGCTGCCCCCGCCCCGAAACAGCCAGTCCGCGACCGAGTCGCGGACCTTACGCGCGACGCAGCGACACGAGGAAATCAACCATGCAGGTCAGTCAGATCATGTCTCGCGCGGTAGTATCCATCGCGCCAGACGCCACCGTTCGCGAAGCCGCAGAGGTGCTCCGGCGCCACGATATCGGCGTTTTGCCGGTGGTCGAGAAGGACAGGGCCGTGGGAATCGTGACCGACCGGGACATCGTCTTGAACATCCTGCCGGATGCGACGCAGGCGATCGACAGGCCCGTGCACGAGGCGATGTCGCCCAGGCCAGTGTGCTGCCGGAAGGATCAGAGCGTGGCGGATGCCGCCGCGCTGATGGGCGATGAGCAGATCGAGCGATTGCTCGTCGTCGACGGGCAAGGCCGACTTGTGGGCGTCCTTTCCGTGGGCGATATCGCGGTCAACGCCTCCGAAGAACTCGCGGGCCAAGCTGTGGGCGAGATTTGCGAAGACCGCAACACCGGCGCCCCGGGCCACAAGATCAGACCGCCGGGATGATCTCAGCTCGTAGCTGCTCGAGATCCACTTCTGCCACCTCCGCCAACCTGTCGATGTCGTGGATGATGATATCCATCTGGTCGCCTGTGCTCAGCACGTTCTGGCGGCGCAGACGGCGCAGCGTGCGGCTCACATGCACCGAGGAAAGACCCAGGAAATCGCCCAGAACCTGCTGCGTGAGAGGCAGGTGAAAGGCGCTGCCATCCTCGGGCTCCAGATCGTTCGCATGCAGGCAAAGCTCGCAGACGGCATAGGCGATCTGCGCCTCGGCATGGCTCTTGCCGATGCGGAGCATCCGCTCGGAGAGCCGGGCATAACCCGCGGCGACCTGTCGCTCATGAATTTCCTTAAGATCCGGATGATCGGCCAGAAGCTGGTTCCACTTCGTGCGCGGGATCATCGAGATTTTCGCATCGCTCAACGCGGAGAGATCTGCTGAGGCGCGCTTCACCGCAGCCGAGCCGGGATCGTAAACATCGCCCGGCAGCACAAAATCGATGATCTGCCGCTGGCCCTCCTCGGTGGTCTTGGCCACCATCAGCCAACCGGTTTCGACGCAATAGATCAGGTCCGTCGCCTCGTTGGAAAGCTCGAGCAGCCGGTCCTTTCCAATCTCGTTGCGTGTTGCGGCACAGATCTGCTTGAGCGCCTCTACAGCTTCTTCGGAAGCGCCCGCCGAGTAAGGAGCCCTTATGGTCCTTGTTTCGTTCGCGGTCGGTTTGCGCATCACGTCCTCCTGCATTGCCGGAGCCGTCAGGCCGTTCCTCCACGAGGCCTGACCGGAACCCCAAATGTAATGACACCACGCCAAGCGGACAACATGCCACACCCGAAGCGCGGTTCACCGCGCAGAATACCGGGCGTGATGAGATGGCCTCTTACAGCGTGTTCAGCGGGGCTGGAGCGAGGTTCAAAGAACGCAGGTTCCCCAAGCCGGCAAGGCTCGGGCGCAGCGGGCACGAGTTTGCTTTAACCTGCGTTATGGAGCGCCGCAGGGCTCCGCGTGCACTCTGGAGGCAAGAAAGCCGATGCGAACGAGGCAGGAGGCCCCAATGGAAACTCCGATCGAGATCGTGTTTCACCACGTCGAGCCCTTCGAGGAGATCAAGCGCTTGATCCACGAGAAGGCCGATAAGCTCGACCAGAACCACGACAGGATCACCAGTTGCCGCGACTATGTGAAGGCGCCGCATCAGAGCGGGCAAACCGGCAATCTCTACGAGGTGAGCTTGGAGGTGCGGGTGCCGGGCACCGAGCTGGTGGTGCGGCAGGGCAAGGTGGTAGAGATCCAACAAGACAAGGGCTTCGGGCAGCTCACAACCATCGACGGGCGGGTCATATGTTTGCACGAGAACAGCGTGGTGGGGAGCCACTGCGAGGCGCTCGAGCCGTGCGACATGGTTGAACTGGCGGTCGGCCGCGAAGAAAGCCCCGTCGGGCTGAAGGCGAGCACCGTCCGGCGCGTCGGCGCGCTCGAATACCTGCCCGCCAGAAAGCCCAGCCGACGATGACCGCCCTTCCGCTCGACGTGGCCATTCTCGGCGCCGGTACGGCCGGGCTCTCGGCTCGGGCCGAGGTGGCGAAAGTGACCGACAGCTATCTTGTGTTCGATCCTGGCCCGCTCGGCACGAGTTGCGCGCGTGCGGCCTGCATGCCCTCGAAGGCGCTGCTGCACTCGGCCCACGCCTTTCACCGCCGCGACGCCTTCGAAGCCATGGGCCTGCGCGGCGCCACGGCGCTGGAGGTAGACGCACCGCATGTTCTGGCCAAAACGCGCGCCCTGCGAGATCATTTCGTGAGCGGGGCAATCGACGGCATGGAGCCTTGGCGCGAGACCCATCTGGCACCCCATGCCGCCGCATTCGACGCAGAGGGGCGGCTTTGCGCGGGCGGGCATGCCTATGCACCGCGCGCGACGATCATCGCGACGGGCTCGAGCCACGCCCTGCCCCCCGGTTGGCGCGACCGGCTCGGAGATCGCCTGCTCACATCGGGGGATGTCTTCGAACTGGCAGACCTGCCCGGGCGTTTGGCCGTGATCGGCCTCGGGCCGGTGGGGCTGGAACTCGGGCAGGCGATGGCGCGGCTCGGCGTGGAGGTGGTGGCGTTCGACGGTTCGCCCGAAATCGGCGGGCTGACCGACCCCGAACTGCAGGGCGAACTGCGTGCAAGGCTCTCCGACGAGATGGAACTGGTGGAGGCCGAGCCCGAACCCGAGCGCCAGGAGAACGGCTCCGTGCGGATGACATGGGATGGCGGCGCGCGCGATGTCGATTGCGTACTGGCGGCGACCGGGCGCAAGCCCAACCTCTCCGGCGTGAATCTCGACGCGCTCGGCCTCGCCTGCACCCAAAGCGGCGTGCCGGAGCTTCCGGAAGGGCAGCTCAATCCGCCCGGACGCTCCGTTTACTTCGCAGGCGACTCGGGACATGGCCCGGCACTTCTGCACGAGGCCTCCGACGAGGGCCGGATCGCGGGCTATTGCGCGGCGCGCGGCGAGGATGCGACCTTCAACCGCCGGGTACCGCTGCGCCTCGTCTTCTGCGAACCGCAAATCGCCGTGGCGGGCGGCGCATCGCTCGATGAAACCGGGCGAACGAAGCTGCAACGCGGCGTCGGCGGCGCGATCCGCATCTATGCCGACGCAGCCACCGCACGGATTCTGGGCGCGGCGTTTCTGGCCCCCGAGGCAGAGCACCTCGCACATCTGATGGCGTTCGCGATCGACCTCGAGGCAGACATCCCTACCCTGCTCAGGATGCCCGCCTATCACCCGACCCACGAAGAAGCGCTGCGGCGCGCCTTGCGCGCAGCGCTCGGGCAATGCGCAGCCCACCACGACCGGCTGGAAGCGATCCGCTGCGAAGATTCCCCCGTGGACAGCGGCACGGCCGGCCCGGCGATGTGACAGGCGCCGAGACACGCGGCAGCCGGCAGAGGAGGCACAAGAATGGCGAGCAGAAAGCGCGGCAAGGCCCCCGAAATCGTGCTGATCACCAGCGCAATATGGCATCTGGGAGCCGTTCTTCACGGGCCCCGAACCCGGGCTCAACGGCAGCGGGCAGATCGTCACCTCGCGGGTCTCCGAGGCATGGCCGGTGCCTGATGCGGGATTGGGCGCGCTCACCTACGCGCTCGAGATCATCGTCGGCGCCGTCGGTTCGGCGGCGCGCTGGCGCACGATGCCGTGGCTCGCTGTGGCCTTCGGCATCATGATCATGCCGCTTTGCACCGTTTCGATCTTCTTCATCATCATCCAGCCCATCGTGATCGGCACCTATTGCACACTCTGCCTCGTGGCCGCCACGGCGATGCTGCTGAAGCTTCCCTTCTCGGTCGATAAGCCGGTGGCGACCTATCAGTTCCTGCGGCGGCGCCACCAAGTCGGGCAGCCGTGGCTCAATATCTTCTTCACCGGCGATACCGACGAGGGCGCCACGCGCTACCCCAAGGAAGATTTCGAGCGTGAGCCCGGCATGGTGCTCCACGACATGCTGAGCGGCGGAATCACCGTGACGCGCACGCTGGCGGCCAGCGTTCTCCTCGGGCTGGCATTGATGGCTCTGCCTCTCTGGACCAGCTGTGAGAATCCGATGGCCGGCACGTTCCATGTGTCGGGCGCATTGACCATCACCGCTTCCGTCATCGCCTTCGCCCCGGTGGCACGGCCGGCACGCATGCTCAACATGATCATCGGCGCGGCACTTCTCTTCGCGCCGCTCGTGGCCGGGGCAAGCTGGCGCGTCTTCGCCCTGTCAGCGGTGGCGGGCCTGGCACTCATTCTTCTGGCCATCCCGCGCGGACCGGTTCACAAGAGCTTCGGCGACTGGGACAGGTTCATCCGCTAGGTGGGCTCCCCGCCCGCAACGCACCGCGCAGCGCGAGGGCGCGCACCCGGTCTCCAACTCCCTCGGGTCTGGCAAGGCCCAGCCTGCCGAGCGCCTCGGCCTCGGCCCCGGTGGCGCGGGGCCAGCCTGCGCGGATGTAGGGCAGAAGCGCCCGCAGCGAACCGCTCGCCTCCTTGAGGCGGTCGAGGGCGGGCAGGAGGCGCTGCTCGGTTTCCGTGAAATCCGTGCCGAAGGGAAAATCCGGCAAACGGCTCTCGCGGAAGGGCGCCAGCCAGTAGCGCAGCGCCTCGGGCGTGTTGCGGCGCGCGGCGTCGGGAAGCCTGTAATCCTGCGCAATCTTGCCGGCCTTCTGGGCTGTCTCCAGCAGCTCTGGCTGATAACGGCTGTCGGCGATCTCGAGCATTGCCGCGATCACCTCGCCATCAGGTTTGCCGCGCAGATCGGCCACGCCGTATTCGGTGACGACGATGTCGCGCATGTGCCGGGGAATCGTCACATGCCCGTAAGACCAGAGGATATTGCTCTCGGTACGGCCCTTTCGGGTGCGCGTGGACGGCAGCGTGAGAATGGAGCGGGCATCGTCGAGCGCGAAAGCCTGCTCGACGAAGTTGAACTGCCCGCCTACCCCGCTCACCACCTGCCCGTCCTCGGTGCCATCCGATGTGGCGGCTCCCATGAGCGTGGCTTTCATCACCTCGTTGACGAAGCGCGCCTTGACGCGGGCCGCGCGCTTTTCGGCCTCTTCGCCGTAAAGGCTGTTCGTGAAGGAAACCGGCTCCATCGCGATGCGGGCGCGCTTTTCGGCGGGCATTTCCCGCAGGCGCCGGTAGAAATCGCGCGTCTCGACGAAGAAGGCCGCGTGGATCGCCGCGCCCGCCACCTTGCGGCGCAGGATCCCCTCTTCGAAAAGCCGCAGGATGCCTTCCACCAACATCTCCGTCACCGCGTAGAGCCCGGCGTCGAAAGGGCCGGTTTCGGAAAAGCTGTTTCCCAGCGCGAAGGGGCAGCGCTCCCAGATATCGGCGATCTCGCCCCGGTCGCGCAGGATAAGCGCCGAGGCCACGGCATCGCCAAGGCTGCCGATGCCGATCTGAAGCGTGCCGCCATCCGCGATCAGCCGCGAGACATGCAGGCCGATGGCATGCTCGGCCTCGCTCACCGGGCGGCGCACCGCCGAGAAAAGCTCGAAGGGCGGATGCTGGTCGAGGATATAGGCCGCCTCGCCCGCCGCCACATGAGCGCTTCCGCCCATCGGCGGCAACTCGGCATTCATCTCGGCCCCGAACGCGAAATCGAGTTGCCCCGCGCGCCGCATTTCAAGGAGATCCACCGTGATGTCGGGATTGCACGAAAGGCTGAAGCCTTCCTCCACGGGCGCCACGAGCTGCAACAGCAGGTTTGGGCGGGCGTCGGCCAGCACGTCGAGCGCATGGGTGTAATTGGCCGAGACATAGCGCGCCTGCGCCGCCTCCACGCCCAGCCAGCGCCCGGCGAGAAAGAAGAACTCGCTCACCTCGATATTGTCCGGCAGCCGCCCCTCGTGCAGCCAGCGCGCGTAGGTGATCTCCGGGTAGGTGCCGAAGAGCCTGTCCTTCGCGGGGTCGAGCAGGCGCTTGGCCAAGGGATCTGAGGGCGCGGGGCGCTCCAGAGTCAGCGCGGTGAAGATGGAGAGATGCAGATCGGGGCGCGACGCCACCAGCTCCGTCAGCGCGTTGACGAGGGTGACGGGCTTGCCCAGCCCCAGCGGCAGCGCCAGCCGGATCTCGGGGCCGATCTCTTCGGCGATGGTCTCGGCGAGGCGCTCCGCCTCCTGTGTGTGCCGCGTCGCCATCGCTCACCCGAGCCGCGCCCAGCCGTCATCCGGCGCAAAGCGCGGGCCATGCGCCTCGGCCAGCGCGGCGAGCCTGCCGCGGATCTCGGCGGGGCCGCGCGCCCGTGCATAGCGCATCGGCCCGCCCCGGAAGGGCGCGAACCCGGTGCCGAAGATCATCGCTGCATCCACCTCGTCCTCGCTCCCGGCGACCTCCTTGCGCAGGCATTCCACGCAGGCATCGCAGAGCGGCAGGATCAGCCTGTCGGTCAGGTCGTCGGGCGCATCCGCACCGTCTTCGGGCTCGGGCTGCCCGCCGGACCAGTCGTAAAAGCCCTGCCCCGCCTTCTTGCCGGTCTGGCCCGTCTCCACCATCTCGCGCAGGCGGTCGGGAATCTCGGGCATCGGCTTATCGATTTCACCCGAAATGCTGCGCGCCACGTCGAGGCACACATCGAGCCCCACCTGGTCGGCCAGTGTAACAGGCCCCATGGGCATTCCGAAATCGAGCGCGGCGCGGTCGATCGTCTCCTGCTCCACGCCCTCTTCCATCAGCGTGAGCGCCTCCATCAGGTAGGGCATCAGCGCGCGGTTCACGAGGAAGCCCGGCGCATCGGCCACCCGCACGGGCAGGCGGCTGAGTTCGGTGCAGAAGGCGGCGAGGCGCGTGAGCGTCTTCTTGTTGGCCCGCTTGTGCCCCACCACCTCGATCAGCGGCATCTTGGAGACAGGGTTGAAGAAGTGCAGCCCGGCAAAGCGGCCCGGCGCGGCCACGTCCTTGGCTAGTTCCTCCAGCCGCAGGCTCGACGTGTTGCTCGCGAGGATCGCGTCTTTCTTCATTTCGCGGCCCAATCGCTCGTAGATCTTGCGCTTGAGTCCGGGCTCCTCCGGCACCGCCTCGATCACCAGATCGGCGCGCGCCACGCCGTGGCCCGCCGGGTCGGGCATCATCCGGTCGAGCGCATCTCGGGTTTCGGCGGAACCCAGATGCGCGCCCTCGCAAACCTTCGCCGCCTTACGCACTGCCGCGCCCAGCGCCTCTAGCGAGAGGTCACCCAGCGTGACGCGAAAGCCCTGCACCGCGGCCCAGGCGGCGATCTCGGCACCCATCTCGCCCGCGCCCAGAACATGCACATGGGCGATGCCACTCTTGCCCTCGCCCCCCTGCTTGAGTTGCTGACGCAGGAAGAAGGCGTGCACGAGGTTCTGCGAGGTCTCGGTGCCGAGCAGTTCCGCGAAGGAGGCGATCTCCGCGCGCTGCATCGCCTCGCGGTCGCCGCCATGCTCTTCCCAGAGTTCGATCAGCCGGTGCGGGGCGGGATAATGATCGGCCCGCGCCTTCTCTGCGGTCTTCGCGCGCATCTGACGCGCCGCGAGTGCCCGGCCCGGCCCGGTTTCCAACGCGCGGGCCTTCAGGCCACGGCGCTCCTCCGGTCCTCCGTCGGCCGCCGCATGGAGCGCCGCGCGGAGGTGGCGCTCTTCGGTCACCTCGTCGAAGATGCCAAGCGCCTTGGCCTTGTCGGTATGCGCCGTCTTGCCGGTGAGCATGAGTGTCATCGCCTCGTCGGGCGGGATCGTTTCGGTGAGGCGGAACGTGCCGCCGAGGCCGGGATGCAGGCCCAGGTTCACCTCAGGGAAGCCCGCCGAGGCGCCCGCGATGGCGATGCGCCGCGAACAGGCGAGCGCAAGCTCCAGCCCGCCGCCCAGCGCCGCACCGTGAATGACGGCGATGGTCGGGACATCCAGCGCTTCCAGACGGTCGAACACCGCGTGCCCGCGCTTCAGAAGGGCTTCCGCCTCGGCGGCGGAGAGACCGGCCAGCGCATTGATGTCGGCGCCCATGGCGAAGCCGCCGGGCTTGGCCGAGCGCAGTACAAGCGCACGCGGCGGGTCTGCCTCGAGCGCGTCGAGCTGCGCCTCCAGCCCCTCCAGCGTCTCGTCCGAGACGGTGTTGACCGAGCTGTCGGGCCTGTCGAGCAGCAACCATGCGAAGCCCTCGTCGTCGCGCGCCGCACGCCAGTGGCCCCGCCGCTTCGCCTTGCCTGCCAGACCGAGTTCAAGCCGCTCGTGGCCCAGATGATCGAGAACCTTGCCCATCACGCCGCCTCCAGAAGCATCGCGCCGCCCTGCCCGCCGCCGATGCACTCGGTGGCGACACCGCGCTGTTTTTCCAGCCGTTGCATGGCCTTGGCGAGATGCAGCACGATCCGGTTGCCGCTGGTGCCCACCGGATGGCCGAGCGCGATGGCGCCGCCATCGACGTTGAGCGCATCGCGGTCGATCCGCCCGAAGGCTGCGTCGAGGCCCAGCACGTGGCGGCAAAAACCCTCGTCCTGCCATGCGGCGAGGCAGGCGAGCACCTGCGCGGCGAAGGCCTCGTTGATCTCCCAGAGGTCCACATCCTCGCGCGCCAAGCCGCCGCGCTTGAGCATTTCGGTGGCGCAGAGCACCGGGCCGAGCCCCATCACCGAGGGGTCGAGCGCGGACCACTCGCTATCGGTGATCCGGGCAAGCGGCGTGAGGCCGTGTTTCTCCACCGCCTCCTCCGAGGCGAGCATCACCCAGCTTGCGCCGTCGCTCACCTGCGAGGCGTTGCCGGGGGTTACCTTGCCATGCGGTTTCTCGAAGGCGGGCTTGAGGCGTGCCAGCGCCTCGAGCGTGCTGTCGGGGCGCATCCCGTCGTCATGGTCATTGGCCTGCCCAACGCGGTCGAAGGCGGGTTCGATCTCCAGCCAACCCTCCGCCTGCGCGCGGGCGAGCCGCTTGTGGCTGTCGAGCGCATAGGCGTCGGCCTCGGCCCGGTCGATGCCGAAACGATAGGCGAGCACCTCCGCTGTCTGCCCCATGTTGAGCCCGCTGATCGGGTCTGTCAGGCCGCGCTCCAGCCCGACGACGGGCTTGAAGAAATCGGGCCGCACCTGCCCCAGCCGCTTCACCATGTCCAGCGGGCCCCTGGCCTGCGCCATGCCCGCATACCACTCCACGGCCGCCTCGCGCAGAACGAGCGGCGAATGGCTCAGCGCCTCGGCCCCGCCGGCCAGCACGATGTCGTGGCTGCCCTCGCGGATGTAGCGGTAGGCGGTGTCGATGGATTGCATGCCGGAGCCGCAATTGATCTGCACGGTGAAGGCCACCTGGTCGTTGCCCAGCCCGAGGCGCAAAGCGGCCACGCGGGCGGGGTTCATCTCGTCGGCGATCACGTTGACGCAGCCGAGGATCACCAGCTCTACCGCCTCCGCACCGAAGGGCTGGCGCGCGAGCAGCGGCCGGCCGGCCTGCACCGCGAGATCGACAGGCGTGAACGGGCCGGGCTCGCCCCGCGCCTTGAGAAAAGGCGTGCGCGCGCCGTCGGTGATGTAGACAGGTCGGGTCATTCCGCCACCTGCTTCAACGCGATGTCGTGCTCCGCCGCATCGGGGAAGAGGCGGCGAAATTCCTCGAGAGAAAACTCATCCACCCGAACCACCTCGCGCACGGCCCTATCGGCAGCGGCGAGCCTGTCACGGTCAGCCTCCGAGATCACCCCGGCCTTCAGCGCCTCCTCGGCGCTCTGGCCAGTGCGGCGCAGCCTTTGCCGTGTCGGCTCGACTTCATTGACGAGCGCGTAGGCTCTGTTCAACAGGTCGATGCCGTCGCTGTTGCAGCCCTCGAACATTCGGCCGAGAACCCTGCTGCGGGCGGATGTATCCTCGTAGACAAGCTCCGCGCAGCGCTCGATCAACCTGTCATCGGGCCCGCGCCTTGCCGAAGCGGGGCGACACAAGAGGCGCACGAGCCCCGGCAGAACAGTGCCCGGCAGGTTGCTCAGCACCGCGTCGAGGCTGTCGCTGATGCGCTTGAAGGCACGCTCGGCATTGTATTCCACAAGCGGGAAATCGGCTTTCTGGCGGCCTTCGTCTTCCCAACGCTTCAGAACGGCGGTGAGAAAGTAGAGTTCCGAGAGCGCGTCGCCCAGCCGGCCCGAAATCATCTCGCGGCGCTTCAACTCGCCGCCGAGCGTTATGAACGCAGCCTCCACCGTCAGCGCGAAGGCTGCAGACCAGCGCGACACCTCGCCGTAGATTGGCGTGGCCTCGCCCGCATGCGGCGCAGGCGCGAAACGCCCACCGGTATAGGCGCGGGTCATGGCGCGCAGCAGATTGCTGCCCAGATGCCCGGCATGCGCCCAGAAATGAGTGTCGAACCCGTCGAGCGCGGCGGCGTCATCCGCCTCGTCGAGCGCGCGGATCTCATCGAGCAGATGCGGATGCGCGCGGATCGCGCCTTGCCCGAAGATGATGAGCGAGCGCGTCACCACGTTTGAGCCTTCCACCGTGATGCCGATGGGAATGGCGCGGTGGATCGCCGAGAGATAGTTGCGCGGCCCGTCGATCACCGCCTTGCCGGCGTGAATGTCCATCGCGTCGCTGATCGCCTCGCGCATGGCATCGGTCGCCGTGGCCTTCATGATGGCGGAGATCACCGCCGGCTTGTGGCCCGCGTCGATGCCGGAGCAAGTGAGATACCGCGCGGCGTCGAGCCGGTAGGCGGCGGCGGCGAGCCGGGCGAGCGGCTCTTGGATGCCGCCGAACTTGCCGATCGGGATGCCGAACTGTTGCCGAACCCGCGCATAGGCTCCGGAACTGTGCGCGCCCAGCGCCGTCGCGGCCGCCGAGAGCGAGGGCAGCGAGATGCCCCGCCCGGCGGCGAGCGCCGACATCAGCATCTCCCAGCCGCGCCCGGTATTCTCAGCGCCGCCGATGATGCTGTCGAGCGGGATGAACACATCCTCGCCCGAGATCGGACCATTCTGGAACATGGTGCCAGAGGGGATGTGCCTGTGCCCTCGCGAAATGCCCGGAAGATCGGCCGGAACGAGCGCGCAGGTGATTCCCAGATCCGTCTCGCCACCGAGCAGGCCATCGGGGTCTTGCAGGCGGAAGGCGAGCCCCAGAAGCGTGCAGACCGGCGCAAGGCTGATGTAGCGCTTCGAGAAATTGAGGCGGATCCCGAGCGTGTCTTCGCCCTCGTAAGTGCCACGGCAGACAATCCCTTCATCCACCATCGCGGCGGCGTCCGAGCCCGCCTCCTCGCTCGTCAGGCCAAAGGCGGGCAGGTCGCGCCCATCGGCGAGGCGGGGCAGCCAGTGGTCCTGCTGCGCCTTCGTGCCGAATTGCAGCAGCAACTCGCCCGGCCCCAGCGAGTTGGGCACCATCACCGTTACGGCAGCCGTGATCGAGCGGGTGGAAAGAAGCCGGATCACCTCGGAATGGGCGAAGGCCGAAAAGCCCAGCCCGCCATATTCTTCGGGAATGATCATGCCGAAGAAACGATGCGCGCGAAGGAAGTCCCACACATCCTCGGGCAGGTCGACCCGGGTGTGGTTGATCTCCCAGTCATCCAGCATCTGGCAAAGCTCGCGGCACGGGCCATCGATGAAAGCCTGTTCCACTTCGCTGAGTCTTGGCGCCTCCACCTCTTCCAGCTGCGCCCAGTCGGGCGACCCGGTGAAGATTTCGGCCTCCCACCACGTGTCGCCCGCTTCGATTGCGGCGGCCTCGGTTTCGGAAAGGCCGGGCAGGGCGCGCTTTGCCACACGGAAGATGGGACGGGTCAGGAATTTCTTGCGCAAGGATTTCATGATGCCTCCTTCTCGGCCAACGCCGCCGGAATGATCTTGTTCCATTGCGCCCACGGCACGAGTAGCGCCTAACGCCCGCTCAACCGGTTTCTAGCAACCCTGCGAGGGCTTAGCCTTTCGAGTCGTTGTCCATCGGGTTGGCGCCGGGCGTGGCGATTTCGGTTGCGGCCGAGTGCCGCCGTTCAACCCATTGCACTAGGGTAAAGACGATGCCGAGGGAGAGCACCGTCGCGGCAATTCCCAGCAGGAATAGCCCAGATGTCGTCTCGATCTCGAGCAGGATCAGCTTGCGCACGATGGCCAGCAGGCCGATGACGACCACGGTTTTAACTTGCGCCATTCCGCGATGACCAGAGACCATCTGGTGCACCGAATGCGCCAGCTCCAGCGCGATGATCGCCGCGAGAACGCGGTCAAACAGAAGCTGGAACGAGGTGTAATCGAGCGGCCCGGTGAACGCGATGGAGGCCTCCCCCACCGAGCGCAGGAAGCTGAAAGTGGCCAGAAGGATCACAACCGCCATCCCCAGCAACAGGGCGGCGGAAACGAGGCGTTCGAAATAGGCGTAGAGACGGTCTGGAAACATGCTTCTCCTGAGCTTGCTCATGGGCAGGCGCCTGGCTGCGAACAAATGTGCCGAACGGCCACCCGAGGTGCGACAATTGTTTTAAGGGAGAAACGGGAGGAGGGTGGCCTCTGTTCCGTGCGCCGTTGAAAACCGCCGCGAGGGAACAAACTGCCTGCTCATGCGTTCAAGCCACATGAATACGGAACGACAAGTGCCGGCAGCAAGGCGGACGCGCCACAAGGTCGGCCCCGAATGAACGACAGAACGTTGGAAAAAGGCGTTGAACCGGACCAGCTCGACCGGCCTGATCTGTGCTTCGACGATCCCATGGACCTCGTCGACAGCGAGGAGATCGCGCACGAGACGAGGCTGGACATGTTGCAGACATGGCTCGCGCATCTGGCTGAAGGGAAGGCGGGCAACGGCACACGTGAGGATGTAAAGGGGGCGATCTACGCGCTGCAGGCGCGCTCGAAGCTCAAGACGGACATGCCGCGCGAGCAGCCGGCGGTCACGACCTATGGCGGCGTCGAGCGCTCAAACCTCAAGCGCTATGGCTTCTGGCGTGTCCTCCGACGCCTTAGCGGCGCATTTCGAAGATAGCGGCCAAGTGTTTGGCTGCCTCCGGCTTTTTAAATCAGATCACTGTCGAAAGGACGAATAGCAGGAATGTCATCCCCGAAGACAAATATCGAGAAAGAGAAACGCAGGCACCGCCCGGTGCTCTATTGGATGCTGGCGGTGGTTCTGCTCGGCACGGTCGGTGCCGTGATCATTGTGTCCTCTCCCGTCGTGCCGGAAGACGAGCGCGATGTGCCCGCAGATGCGGCAGGCGGATAGAGGCAGGCTGCGGAAAGAGACGGATGTTTCCCCCGGAAGAGCGCGACGCCATCTCCAAGACACTGCACGACACCATTCTCGAGCTCGTGCCCGGGACGGTCGTCTCGAATTTCGCCGAGGGGGAGTTTTCCTTCAACCTCGAAAGAAACGGCACGCTCGAACCTTTCTGCCTGATGCTGGTGGAAGATGACAGGATCACGCTCAGCCTGCCCAACATCGCCGATCCGGATGGGCTTTTCGAGCCCGTGGAAGAAGGGCGCGGCTGCCGCCTGATGATCCGCAAACGCGCCGACATGCCGGGCCAGAGTCTCAACGACGCAATCGAGCGCGCGGCCCGCAAGGTGTGATCGCGCGGAACGAAAACGCCGTTCGATGCGTTGGTTCGCCATGACAACGAAAACGGTGCAAGGAGGTGCGCCCGAGCGATGATACGTGCGCTGTCCAGATACCTGTCGAAACGAGACCTCGCCAGAAGCGGCGAGCCCGCTGGCAATGGCGTGCAGAGCCACAAGGGCGAGAAGCCCCGTTTCGTCATCCAGAAGCACGACGCCAGCTCGCTGCATTACGATTTGCGGCTCGAGACGGGTGAGGTGCTGGCCAGCTGGGCCGTGCCCAAGGGCCCCTCGACCGATCCGCGCGACAAGCGCCTCGCCCTCAAGACGGAAGATCACCCGATCGACTACGCCGATTTCGAGGGCGTTATCCCCGAAGGCGAATATGGCGCCGGCACGGTGCTCGTGTGGGATCAGGGAACGTTCGAGAACATCACCGAGAAGGAAGACGGCCTCCGCCCCATCGACGAGGCGATCGACGCCGGACACCTTCTGGTGTGCCTGGCGGGCGAGAAACTGCAGGGCGGCTACGCGCTGCAGCGGATCGACGCGGACGACAACCAGTGGCTGCTCGTGAAGATGGACGACGACGAGGCCGATGCCCGGCGCAACCCCGTCTCCACCGAGCCGCGCTCAGTGACCTCGGGCCGGAGCCTCAAGGAAATCGCCAGGGAGGATGGCTCGTGAACGAGAGAGCCGCCATATCCAACCTGCTTTCGCAAGCCCCGCAAACGCCCATGCCAGACTGGGCCGAGCCGATGCTCGCGGTTCTGACCGATCAGCGCTTTTCCGACAGCGACTGGATCTTCGAGCGCAAGCTCGATGGCGAGCGGTTGCTTGTCTTCCGCACCGGCGCGCATACCCGGCTGATGACGCGCAACGGGCAAGACGTGACAGACACCTATCCCGAACTCGCCGAGGCCGTGGCCGCGCAACCGGGCAGCGATTTCATCGCCGATGGGGAGGCGGTGGCCTTCAATGGCCAACTCACGAGTTTCTCGCGCCTTCAGGGCCGCATGCAGATCAAGGATGCCGCACGCGCGCTGGAACGGGCGAAGGCGATCCCGGTCTACCTCTATCTTTTCGATCTCCTGCATTTCGACGGGCACGATCTCACCGGCCAGCCGTTGCGTCAGCGCAAAGCCGCGCTGTATCGCTGCCTGCGGTTCGACGATCCGTTGCGCTATACGCCGCACCGTAACGAGGAGGGTGAAGCGAGCTACAGGGAGGCCTGCGAGAAGGGCTGGGAGGGCGTCATCGCCAAGGATGCCACCGCCCGTTATATGCATGGCCGCTCGCGCAAGTGGCTCAAGTTCAAATGCGGGCACGGGCAGGAATTCGTGATCTGCGGCTTCACCGAGCCTTCGGGAGAGCGTGACGGCTTCGGCGCGCTGCTGCTCGGATATTTCGAGAACGGCGCTCTGCGCTATGCCGGCAAGGTCGGCACGGGCTTCGACGACGAGTTTCTCAATTCCTTCCGCGAGACGTTGGAAGCCCGGCGCCGCGACACGAGCCCCTTCGACGACGCGGTGGAAGAGGAGGCGCATTTCGTGCGGCCGGAGATCGTGGCAGAGATCGGCTTCACAGAATGGACAGACGATCACCGCCTCCGCCATCCACGCTTCCTCGGCCTCCGGCGCGACAAGGCGGCCTCGGAGGTGGTGCGCGAAGAGCCAGCGTCATGAGCGCGTGCATCGACGCCGGCGGGCGGCGCGTGGAGGTCTCCAACCCCGACAAGGTGCTCTTTCCCGAGGATGGAATCACCAAGCGCGATCTTGCCCGCTATTGCGCGCGGATCGCGCGCACCGCGTTGCCACATTACCGTGGCCGGCCGCTGACGCTTCAGCGCTTCCCCGACGGGATCGGCGAAGAAGGCTTCTTCCAGAAGAACGTGCCGGAGCATTTTCCAGACTGGATCGAGCGGGTCGAGTTGCCCAAGGAGGGCGGCCATGTGACCCATGCGCTGGCAAGCGAGGCGGCAACCCTCGTCTACCTCGCCGATCAGGGCTGCATCACTCCGCATCTGGCACTTGCGCAGGCCAAGACGCCCGGCAAGCCGGACCGGATGATCTTCGATCTCGACCCGTCGGATGACGATTTCGGCAAGGTTCAGGAGGTGGCGCGCGCGATAAAGCAGGCCCTCGACGCACGTGATCTGCCGAGCTTCGTGGCCACCACCGGCTCACGCGGGCTGCATATTGCGCTCGCGCTCGACGCCTCGGTCGAGGTCGATAGCCTGCGCCCATTCGCACGGGGCCTGGCCCGCGCGGTGGCCGAAGAGCATCCGGCCCTCGCCACCACCGAGCAACGCAAGGAAAAGCGCGGCGATCGTGTGCTGATCGATACGTTCCGCACCGCCTTCGGGCAGACGGCCGTGGCGCCCTATGCCATACGCGCGCGGCCCGGCGCGCCGGTGGCGACGCCCCTGCGCTGGAACGAGGCCTTCGCCTCCGATCTCACCCCCGACCGCTACGGCATCACGTCGATCTTCCGCAGGCTGGGGCAGATGACCGACCCGTGGAGAACCATCGGCGACAGCCCTATCGCAGCACGCCGCCTCGTCGATCTCGCGCACGATCTGCCGGGCTGAGGCGGCATCGACCCCGACAATTCCGCCGCGGCAGCATGCGGCATCACCGGAGGCAAGCCCTTGTCCGAAGAGACCAAAGACACGAATCTCGATCGCGAAGAAGAAGAACAGGTGGATGAGTTCAAGGAAGTCGCCACCACCGTCATCTTCGAGGCCATCCGCCGCGATGGCAAATACGAACTCCGCCGCCCGGTAAGCGCGCTCTGGTGGTCCGGCGTGGTGGCGGGCGTGGCGATCAGCATGTCCCTGGTTTCCAAGGGCGTCTTCGTCTCGGTGCTGCCTGACGAGGCCTGGGCGTCCAGTGTCTCGAACATCGGCTACACCATCGGGTTTCTCATCGTGATCCTCGGGCGGATGCAGCTTTTCACCGAGAACACCATCACACCGATCCTGCCGCTCCTGCTCGACCCGACCCGCGACATCTTCTTCCGCACGGCCCGGCTCTGGGGCGTCGTTCTGGCGGCCAATCTCGTTGGATGTGCGGCCTCGGCACTGGTGCTTGCCCACGGCACCATCCTGCCCGAACCGCGCCTCGACGGTATAATCACCGTGGCCCGTCATTACGGCGAAAAGAGCGCGCTCCAGCATTTCGGATGGGGTGTGCCGGCCGGGTTCATCATCGCCGCGCTGGTCTGGACGCTGCCCCGCGTGGAAGGCGCGGGCGAGGTTCTGATGATCATGGTCCTCACCTATGTGATCGGGCTCGGCGGCATGTCGCACGTGGTCGCAGGGGCCACCGAGCTCTTCCTGCTCGTGGCGCTTGGCGAGATGGCGCCCGGTGCCGCGCTCGTGGGCGGCGTGTTGCCCGCGCTGGCTGGCAACGTGCTGGGCGGCACCGGCATCTTCGCCGCGCTCACCTACGCGCAGGTGCGCAACGAGGTCTAGCGCGAAACGAAAGGCGCCTTTCTGCGTTGAGGATGTGAGAGGGCCCGCACGGCCCGAAACACACCGACGATACGCGGGAGGCAACCCATGCTCGACATCGAACACTACCCCACCGAAGATCTCGTCAAGATCCGGGCCACGGGCCACCTCACGGACGCCGATTACGACAAGGCGATCCCGGAGTTGGAGGAGGCGATCGAGAAGGCCGATGGCGCACTCAATGCGCTCGTGGAACTCGACGGGCTGAAAGGCATCGCCTTTGGCGCACTCTGGAAGGACCTGAAGTTCGATGTCCGGCATTTCAGCGATTTCCGGCGCATCGCGGTTCTGGGCCGGTCGAATGCCGAGGAGATCGGCACCAAGGCCTCTTCGCTCTTCACCAGCGCGGATGTGGAATTTTTCGATGCGGAAGAAGAGCAAGACTCGCGTCGATGGGCCGTGGCGGCCTGACGCGGCACAAGGCCCTGCTGCGCGCCAAGCAACGTGCCGCAGGCCCTATCACCAACCTCGAAAGGAGGACGACATGCAAACCATTGATCGTGAAACCCTGAGGCAGAAAATGCGCGACAACGATCAGCTGAGGCTCATCGAAGTGCTCCCCCGTGACAGCTACAACGATTTCCACCTCCCCGGCGCAATCAACGTGCCGCTCGACGAGGCCGATTTCGGCGAGCGCATCCAGGTGGCCGCCGACAAGAACGAGGAGATCGTCGTCTACTGCATGGACGAAAGCTGCGACGCCTCGCCACGCGCCGCCGAACGCATGGAACAACTCGGGTTCTCCCATGTTTCTGATTACGAGGCCGGGAAGAAGGATTGGCGCAAGGCCGGTCTGCCGGAGGAATAGGAGAAGATCATCAAGGACAAGAGCAACGACCCGAGTGTCGAAGAGCTGGTCGAGCGGGCCTGTGCCGGGCACCACGCGCCCGACAGTGCCTTCGTGGCCGGATTCCGCGAGTTGGCAACATCCGTCCAGGGCGTGCTGAAGACGCATCCGCGCTACGCCGAGGCAGGTATCCTGCAAAGGCTGGCAGAACCCGACCGCGTGATCAGTTTTCGCGTGGCATGGGTGGATGATGCCAACCGGGTGCAGGTGAACCGGGGCTACCGGGTGCAGCATTCCAACGCGCTCGGTCCCTACAAGGGCGGTCTGCGCTTCAGGGCGTCTGTGCAGGAAGATATCCTGCGGCGGCTGGCCTTCGAGCAAACCTTCAAGAACGCGCTCACCGGCCTGCCCATGGGCGGCGCCAAGGGCGGCGCGGATTTCGACCCGAAAGGCCGTTCCGAGGGTGAGATCATGCGCTTCTGCCAAGCCTTCATCAACGAGCTCTACCGCGATATCGGCCCCTACAGAGACATACCGGCGGGCGATATCGGCGTGGGGGAGCGCGAGATCGGCTTCATGTTCGGGCGCTTCAAGCGCCTCACCGGCACGTTCAGCGGCGCGCTCACCGGCAAGGGCCTCGAGTTCGGCGGCAGTTGCCTGCGCCGCGAGGCCACCGGCTATGGCGTGATCCACTTCCTAGAGGCGATGCTCAGCCACCGTGGCGAAGAGGTCGACAGCCGCAGGGCCGTCGTTTCCGGCGCGGGCAACGTGGCGGCCCATGCCGCCAAACGACTGGCGAATACCGGCTGCCAAGTCGTCACGCTCTCGGACTCGAAAGGCTTTCTGCACTGCGAGCAAGGCTTCACGGAAGGCCAGATCGACGCGATCATTGCCGAGCACAGCGACCCGGATTTCAAGCTCGAAAACCATGCCAGGCGCGTGGACGGAACCTGGCACAAGGGCAAGACACCGTGGGGCGTGGCCTGCGACATCGCCGTTCCCTGCGCCACCCAGAACGAGGTCGACGCCGAGGCCGCGAGAACGCTTGTCGATAACGGGTGCGGCATCCTCGTGGAAGGCGCCAACCTGCCGCTCACCCCCGAAGCCCGCAAGATCGTGCAGGAGGCGGGCATGCTCTATGGCCCCGGCAAGGCGGCCAATATCGGTGGCGTGGCGATGTCGGGGCTCGAGCTGAGCCAGAACGCGGCCCGCCTGCACTGGGCCGAGGAAGACCTCGCACAGGCCCTTCACCGCATCATGGAGGAAGCGCATGAAGAGTGCGTGGCGCAGGGCGGCGACGGGAGAACGCCGGATTACGAACTCGGTGCCAATCGCGCGGGCTTTCTGAAAGTGGCCAGCGCCATGGAGGCCTTCGGGGTCGATTGACGCCAGCCGGCATTGGCGGAGTTCAGCAATCGGAACATGACGGACGAGCAGGCGTTGGGTGATCAGACTGCATGAAACCGAAAGGAGGAAGCATGTCTGTGGCAAGAAGCACGGAACTGATCGCAATGTCGTCATCCAGTTTCGAAGACGCCGTCAAGCAAGGTGTCTCCCGCGCGAAGGACACACTGAGAAACGTGCGATCTTGCTGGATCAAGGATCAGGAGTTGATGGTGTCCGACAGCGGTTCGGACCAGTTCAAGGTGACCATGAAAGTGACCTTCGTGCTTGACGACTGACGCCGCGCCGCTTGCTAGGGTTCGGCTCAGGCTTGGAGGCGCCATTCCCCCGTCGCCTCCTCTGCATAAGGATGAAAAGCTGGCATCCCGACTCCATGTTGGGGAAGAACCGTGCTCAGCCATGCTCTGATGACGCATGGCTTTTCTTGAGCGGCTTTCTTCGCGGGTGAAAGACAGGCTCTCCTGAGATTGTCGTTCGGCCTTCCTGCCAAGGGAGCGATCAGGTCGACAGCGGGTTTGGTTTGCGACGCATTGGTTTCAGAAACTTCGAACCGTGTCTCAATCTTCAAAAACGACCGCTCGGTCTCGGCCGCTGCATACGCGCCCAAGACCAGCACAGGTAAATACGCTTTCGTATAGTTCTGTGGTCTGCCCGTGAAAAACTCCTTGATCCGCACGCATGACCTTCAGGCCAGCCCGAAGGCCTTTTTCGCAATTGCCGCAAATCGAATGGCGACACCACCCTGTCATGGCATGAAAGAGCCTGCAGGGCGCGCAACCGGACGACTGGCCGGTTGCGGTTGGGAACCTGCGGAGGCGGCTGCGCGTTTCGCCACAAAGGAGAGGCAAGGGAAGGAGGCATATCATGTTGATGTCCTACAACGACCTGACGCAATTCGCGCTGGAGGCGAAGGATGGCCGCAAGGGTCGCGCCGAGGACTTCTATTTCGACGACGAGAGCTGGCGGATTCGCTACATGGTAACTGAATCGGGTTTCCTGCTCACCCGGCGGGAAGGGTTGGTCAATTCCTCCCTTCTAGGCACGCCTGACGCGAAGACACGCACCCTGCCCTGCGACCTGACCAAAGCGCAGATCGAGGCCGCTGAAACGCCCAACACCCATCCACCCGTCAGCGAACAGCGCAAGCGTGATATCCGGGAGCGTCAAATCCAGATGTGGCCCCCTCTCATGCTGGGCGTTCCGGGTGCGGCTTATACCCCTCGAATCGCCGAAGATCAGCTTTTTGGCGGGCCGGTCATCGAAAACAGCGAGGAACGAGCCAAGCAAACCCCGGGTGATCCACATCTCCGCAGCATGTCCGAGGTGTCGGGCTACGCGGTCGAGGCCAAGGGCGGTGAGAAAGGATCGGTGATCGACTTTCTGGTGGATCCCGCCGAATGGCAGGTGCGCTTTCTCGTCGCCGATACAGGCAACTGGCTGCCCGGGCGGCAGGCGGCCATCCGCACGAGCGCCATCACCAGCGTCAACCTCGCGGCGAAGAGCATCGTTGTCGACATGACGAAACAGGCGGTGGAGGATGCGCCCGAATTGTCGGAGATGAAGGATCTCGAACGAAGCGATGTGCACCTCGCCGTCGCGCAATATGGCGCCTATGGCGGGATGCCCATGTAAGAGCCCCGTGAATCGGCGGCTTTTTTCAGAAACCCCGGCGCGAATACTCCGTTGCTTTCGGCAGTATGCGCCTCGCGGGGCCGCGCCGGCAGACATCAACGGAGGGTTCTCATGACTTCGGAACTCCGAAAACACCCCAATGTCCCCGGCATCGACCAGTCTGACAGGCAGGTGCCCGTTAACCTCCGCCAATCCGGCCCAACATCCGTGCAGATGCTGGTATCGACCCGTGTCCGCAAGTCGCCCTTCTGGCATCTTTCGGTTGAGGCGGGATGCTGGCGCGCGTCGATCTACAACCGCATGTATCACCCACGGGGCTACGTGAAGCCCGAAGATGGCGGCGCGATGGCGGAATACGATGCCTTGATGAATCGCGTGACCCTTTGGAACGTGGCCGTCGAGCGCCAGATCCGGGTTCGCGGGCCCGACGCCGAGGCTTTCGTCAACCGCGTGATCACGCGCGATGCCACGCGCATCGACCCCATGCGCGGCAAATACGCGATTCTCTGTAACGAAGAGGGCGGCATCGTGAACGACCCGGTGCTGCTCAGGCTCGCGGAAGACGAATTCTGGTTCTCGATCTCCGACAGCGACCTGTTGCTGTGGCTGCAAGGCGTGAATGTCGGCTTGGGCTACGACGTGGAGATCGCGGAACTCGATGTGGCACCCCTGCAGATCCAGGGACCGCGCTCCGAGGAATTCATGACCAGCCTCTTCGGCGAAACCGTGCACGACCTGCCCTATTACGGCTTGATGGAAGCCGAGCTCGCGGGCTGTTCGGTTGTGGTGAGCCAGACCGGCTTCAGCGGCGAGAAAGGCTACGAGATCTTCGTGCGCGATGCCTCTCATACGGCGGAGCTCGTCTGGTATACTCTCAGGGGGCAAGGAGCGCTCTTCGGTATGCGGGTGATTGCCCCGGCGCACCACCGCCGGATCGCGGCCGGAATCCTCTCCTGGGGTCAGGACATGGACGCGGAAACCTCTCCCTTTCAGGTCAACCTGACCTACCAGGTGCCCCGCAAGAAGACAGCCAACTACATCGGACGCCAGGCCCTCGAGGCGCAACGAGAGGCGATCGACGCAGGCAATCCCCCCTTCAAACTGAAACTGGTGGGCCTCTCGGTGGGCGGCCAGCCCATTACCGATTACGCGCCTGATTTCTGGTTGATCGCGTCAGAGGATCAAGGCCGCGTAGGCTACATCACCTCGCCTTGGTGGTCGCCGGAACTGGGCCACAACATCGCGCTTGGCTACGTTCCATGGGAGAAGGCCGCGCCCGGCACCCGGTTCGAGGTGGAACTGCCCGAGGCTTACACTGAAGTTGCCGGCCATCCGGTTGCGGCCGAGGTTGTAGAGATGCCGTTTCTTGCCTCGGAAAACCCGAGCGCCCGCGAGCGTGCGCGCGCAAAAGGCCGCGACTGGGCTCAATAATCCATGTCGCACACTGGCGCACGAAAAACCCCGGATTTCACAAGGATCCGGGGTTCTAAGCCTGACAGTTCAGGAATTTGGTTGCGGGAGTAGGATTTGAACCTACGACCTTCAGGTTATGAGTCGGGTAGTGCCCCGGGAAGTGGTGTAGGAACTGGCGTCCACCTGCTTCTTCATAGCCGGTATTGCTCGTTCACTGAGCGACGATCATCGTCGCCGCGTTGTCATCGTTGCACATGGCGGTCAGCTTTTCCACCGGCATGTA
>JAVKDQ010000005.1:0-47398 GCA_040222155.1 Roseovarius sp. | reverse complement strand
GGGGTTTCACCCCACCTTTCGACCTGCCTAGAACGCCTTGAAGGTCAGCGTGGTTTCGGTGCGCTCGATCCCCTCGATGTCGAGCAGGTTCTCGTTGATGAAATGGCCCACGTCATCCTCTTCGCGGATGTAGAGCTTCAGGAGCAGGTCGAACGGGCCGGAGGTGGAGTAAAGCTCCGAGTGGATTTCCCGAAGCGCGATCTCCTCGGCCACGCGGTAGGAGGTGCCGGGCTTGCAGCGGATGTTGACGAAGACTGGGCGCATGTCGTTTTCCTTCCGGTCAGGCCGTCATGTGGCGCGCGCGCGCGCCGCGCTCTATGGCGGCGGCGTGGAGCCGGTCGATGCTCAGCTCGAAGCGGATTTCCTCGAGCAGGCGCAGCTCGCTCTCGGTGAGCGCGCCATCGGCGGCAGCCACGTCGCAGGCGAGCGCATAGGCGGTCTCGAAGAGCCGCTCGGGCAGGTTGTCGCGCACCAGACCGAAGAGCGCATCAAGCCCGTCTTCCTCGCCGAAGAGGTCGAACACCGTCTGCGCCATCACGCGCACGCGGTCGAGATCATAGGTGCCGAAGATCGGCAGGTTGTTGACGAGGCTCTCGATCTTCACGAGCTCCGCCGTGCGGATATCCTCGTCCGAGGCCGACACTGCGATCATCACCAGCACGAGGCAATCCTGCGGGGTCAGCGGATGCGGGATCTGGTCGGTCATGCACGGTCCTTTCAGGCATCTCTTCGCGGCCGAGATTATTGACTGTCCCGCCCCTCGGCAATAGGAACCGGACGACCCCGTGTGCGGCCCTTTCGGCCTGCCACATCAAACCGGAGAGTTCCTGATGTCTGAGTTGCGCGACGCCGCCCTCGCCTCGAAAGCATGGCCTTTTGAAGAGGCGCGCCGCATCGCCAAACGCTACGAGAAGGCACCGCCCGAAAAGGGCTATGTGCTCTTCGAGACGGGCTACGGCCCTTCGGGGTTGCCGCATATCGGCACCTTCGGCGAAGTGCTGCGCACCACCATGGTGCGCCATGCCTTCGAGACGATCTCCGATATTCCCACGCGGCTCATCTGTTTCTCGGACGATCTCGACGGGATGCGCAAGGTGCCGGGCAACGTGCCCAATCGCGAGATGCTGACCGAGCACATGCACAAGCCGCTCACCTCGGTGCCCGACCCGTTTGGCACCCATGAGAGCTTCGGGCATCACAACAATGCCATGCTGCGGCGGTTTCTCGATACGTTCGGCTTCGAGTACGAGTTCATCTCGGCCCGCGAATTCTACCGCTCGGGCCAGTTCGACGAGGTGCTGCGGCGCGCCGCCGAGCGCTATGACGACGTTATGAAGGTGATGCTCAAGAGCCTGCGGGACGAGCGCCAGCAGACCTATTCGATCTTCCTGCCGATCCACCCGGAAACCGGCCGCGTGCTCTACGTGCCCATCAAGCATGTGGATGCCGCCGAGCATACCGTCACGTTCGATGACGAGGAGGGCCGCGAGTGGACGCTGCCCGTCACCGGGGGCAACGTGAAGCTTCAGTGGAAGCCCGATTTCGGCGCGCGATGGGCCGCGCTCGATGTCGATTTCGAGATGTATGGCAAGGAGCATGCCACCAACACCGCGATCTACGACCGGATTTGCGAGATTCTCGGCGGACGCAAGCCCGAGCATTTCACCTACGAGCTTTTCCTCGACGAGAACGGCCAGAAGATCTCCAAATCCTCCGGCAACGGCATCTCGATCGACGAGTGGCTCACCTATGCCTCCACCGAGTCCCTGAGCTACTTCATGTACCAGAAGCCCAAGACGGCGAAGCGGCTCTATTTCGATGTGATCCCCAAGGCGGTGGACGAATACCACCAGCAGCTTCGCGCCTATCCCGATCAGGACGCGGCGCAGAAGGCGGCGAACCCGGTGCACCATATCCATAACGGCGACGTGCCCGAGAGCCGGATGGTGGTGCCCTTCGCCATGCTGCTCAACCTTGCCTCGGTGGCCTCGGCCCATGACAAGGAAACCCTCTGGGGCTTCATCCGCCGCTACGCGCCCGAGGCCACGCCCGAAACCCACCCCGATCTCGATCAGGCTGCGGGTTTCGCGGTGAAGTATTTCGAGGATTTCGTGGCGCCCGAGCGCACCTACCGCGCGCCTACCGAGCTGGAGCGCGAGGCGCTGACCGACCTGCGCAACCAGCTGGCCTCATATGACGGCCCGGTGGAGGACGAGGCACTGCAATCGGTGGTCTATGCCGTGGGGCGTGACCGGTTCGAGCCTTTGCGCGACTGGTTCAAGGCGATCTACGAGGTGCTGCTGGGGGCCTCACAAGGGCCGCGTTTCGGGGGGTTCATCGCGCTTTACGGCGTGGCGGAAACGGTGCAGCTGATCGACGATGCGCTGGCGGGCAAATTCATCGCCGAGAGCTGAGCGCAAGGGGCCGTGGCCGGGAAATCCCGCTTGAGTCCACGGCCCCGCCGCGCCACACTCCGCACCAAGGAATAGAGGCGGGAGGCAGTGATGAGACAGGTCGCGATCGTGGCGGGAATTCTGGCCGTGGTGGCCTGCGCCAAGACGGTTGACATGCCGCAACCCTCTGAAGGCAGGGCGCTTTATACCGAGAACTGCGCGCAATGCCATGGCCCTTCGGGCAAGGGCGATGGCCCCTGGGCGACCGATTTCACCCCCCGTCCGGCGGACCTCACGCAGCTCTCGGAAAACGGCAGCTTCCCGCGCGCCCGCGTCCTTTCGGTGATCGACGGCTATGATCGCACGGGCCTTCCCGGCAAGGAGATGCCCGAGTTTGGCCTGCTCCTGCAGGGCGATACGGTGCCGGTGGATGTGGGCGACGGGGTGCTCACCCCCACGCCGCGGCCGCTCGCGGCGCTGCTCGCCTATCTAGAGAGCATACAGGGCGGCTGAGCTGGTTTGGAGCCATCGCGCGGCTCGGCGCATGAAGCTCCTGCCCCTTTCTACCGCCTGAGATCCGCCACTGCCTTGCCCAGCCGGAACGGCGCGGCGAAGGCTACCATCGAGATCGCGAGGATCTGCACCGCGAGGATCCACGCAGTCGCCTGCAGGCGCTCCCATTCTGCCTTGAGCCGCGTGATTTCGGTGATGAGCCCCTCGTAGCTTCGCGCGAGGATGCGGTAATCGCCGGCGATCTCGGGGCGTGCGGTGGTAATGGTGCCGAGCGCCTCGCGGGTCTTCTCGTCATCGGCGGAGAAACTGAGCAGCGTAGCGGGTGAAAGCCGCGCCGCCGCGGCCTGCATTGCGCCCGCCTCCTCTTTCATCTGCCCGGGTGTGCCGAAGAGCGAGAGCGACAGGAGGGGCGAGGCCCCTTCGGCGGCCTTCAGGAAAAGGGGCAGGTCGGCGTTGCGGGCGGTGGAGGCGGAGAGGAACTCGACCTTCTCGCAGAGCGTGGCCACCGGCGTGCCCGTGCCCGGGGCGGTGCAATGGCGCAGGCGGAAGCGGGCGGCATCGTCGTCGAACCGGGTGGAGGCGGCCTGCGCGAGGTTGATCTGGCGGTCGATGCGCGAGCTGTCCTCCATGTAATGCCCCGCGAGGATCGCCAGCAGCGTGCCGAAGAGCCCGAGCACCACCCAGACCAGATCGGCGACCAGCCACGCCCGGTGCCCGGAGGGCTTGCGAAGGATGAACCCCACGCAGAGGCTTCCGGCGGCGAAACAGGCGAGGATCAGTGGCACCTGGTACTGGATCAGCATCATGCCCTCACCTCACCGGCAGATGCCCCGCGCCTCGACCCCGTCCCAGGGCAGGGTGACCTCGGGCGGGATGTAGAGCGTGCCGAGCGGGAAGGCCTCGCTCAGCATGGCGGCGATGCGCTTGGTGCGGGGCGCGGTGGGGTCGAGCGCGGCGCAGCAGACATATTCCTCGACGATCGAGGCCTGCTGCTCGTAGCCGTAATCGAGGAAGCGCGCTTTCGTAGCGATGTCAAAGAGATAGGGGTCGTCCGAGCGGGTGTGCTCGGCCGCTGAGCGCAGCGGCGAATAGCCGGTTTGCGCGCGGTTCTGCCATTGCCAGACATGGGTGATCTCATGGGCGAAGAGCATCGCGTGGACGAGGCTCATGCGGTTGGGATAGTCGGGCAGGTAGTCTTCGGCATACCAGTCCTTCGCGTAGAAGACCCGGTTGAAGAGGGCGACGGCGGCGGGGGAGACGGTGATTTTCTCCGATTTCGGCTCGGGCAGGATGCGCTCGCGGCAGGTGAGGCGGGGGCGCTTCTGGCGCTCGAGCGTGACCGAACCGACCAGCGCGCCATCGTGGAAACGGATGCGGTTGACGGCGATGCTCTCGCCGTGGACCTGCCGGGCAAAGGCCTTCTCGGCGGGCGACAGGGGGCGTCCGCAGGCGGTGAGGAGAAGGAGCGAGACGAGGACGACCCAGCGCATGGGGGGACGTTAGCAAGGGTTTCGCGGGGCGGGTAGAGGGAAGATTCCGGGGCGCTGGCGCGAGGGGGTGCGAATCGGGGTTAACGCGTTGGTTTTGCGGGAAAACGGCATGTCGGTATCACGTCGGTATTCCGTCGGTATCGCGGCGGTGCGGTTGGCGGTGCGTGGCGGGGTTAACGGCGCGGGCGTTGCGCCGGGCGCGGCGGGGCGTGTGGGTTTGGGCCGGGGCCTCGGGCGCTGGCAACGGCAGAGCGCGATGGCCAGACCGCGGGGTGGCGATATGGCGGGGGGCATGGGCGCTTTATGGTGCCGTGATCGGATGAGGGCCGAGCGGGGGGCTGGTGGAGGTCAATCGCCAGCCCGTCGCACCTGGGGCGCGCCGCCTGTGGTCGGCACGGCTTCGGCGTGACGGGTGGGGGAGCGGGCTTCCCGGAAACGCTCCGGGGGCGCGTTTCGCCTGCGAAATGGCGGAGCCCCGGAGGGGCGATCGTGCGGGGGTCAACAGAGCGCGATGGCCAGACCGCGGGGTGGCGATGTAACGGGGGGCACGGGCGCTTTATAGTGCCGTGATCGGATGAGGGCTGAGCGGGGCGCTGGTGGAGGTCAATCGCCAGCCCGGGGGGCGGTCTGGCGATCGCGCGGCGGGCTTCGCCCTTGATTCCGCGCGTGCGCTTCAAGAACCAATGGAAGGCTTAACGCTCAAGTGCTCTTTCACGATCACAGAAATCATATAGTGACTTAAGCACCTTCTCGGCGTTAGCGATTATATGAAGCATATCATCTTCGTCGAATTCCAGTGTTTCTTCGATTTTTTCTTTTCTGCGGAAAAAAGTTGAATGATAGCGTTCTCGGATTTCAATCACACCGTGTGTTGTGCGGTGCCGGTCTTCTACATTTTCCTCCAACCAAACGCAGAGTTCCAAGAAGTAAGGTTTGTAGACGTCCGTTTCGATTAGCTTCTCGGCGGCTATGCCAAACTCCTTTATTAGAGGTTTGATATGTTTGCCCCTTAGCACTGAGCGCCGTGCTTCAAGCAACTCGCGGGAAGGTTTTTCAATCAGAATAATCACTTCACACGCAGCGAGTTCTATTCTGGAGCAAAGCTGAGCGAAGTAACCAAGTTGCTCGAGCAGCTTCTTTGGAAGTTTCGATACAGGTTGAGGCTTATCTTGCAGTTGATCTTCTCCGTTCTGTTCAAAGCCCATGAAGCTGTAGTCGGAAGTTTATCTGGCGACCCTTTCTGAGACGAAAACGGTCATGCCACCGACGCTACCTCAAACATCCAACTCCTCCACGAACCGCGCGTTCTCCTGGATGTATTGAAAGCGCAGCTCCGGCTTCTTGCCCATCAGCCGTTCGACCAGATCGCCCGTCTCGCCGGGTTCGTCCTCGTCGATGGTGACGCGGATGAGTTTGCGGGTCTTGGGGTCCATCGTCGTCTCTTTGAGGTCCTTCGCGTCCATCTCGCCGAGGCCCTTGAAGCGGCTCACGTCGATCTTGCCCTTGCCGCCGAGGCCCTTCTCGAGCCAGGCGTCGCGCTCGGCCTCGTCGAGGCAGTAGACGCGCTTCGCGCCTTGGGTGAGGCGGTAGAGCGGGGGGCAGGCGAGGTAGAGGTGGCCCGTATCTATCAGCGGGCGCATCTGGGTGAAGAAGAAGGTCATCAGGAGCGAGGCGATATGGGCGCCGTCGACATCGGCGTCGGTCATGATGATGATCTTGTCGTAGCGCAGGTCGTCGATGTTGAAGCGGGAGCCGAGGCCCACGCCGAGCGCCTGCGTGAGATCGGAGATCTCGGCGTTGGAGCCAAGCTTGGAGGAGGCGGCGCCCAGCACGTTGAGGATCTTGCCGCGGAGGGGGAGGAGCGCCTGCGTTTGCCGGAAGCGGGCCATCTTGGCGGAGCCGCCCGCGGAATCGCCCTCGACGATGAAGAGCTCGGTGCCCTCGCGGGTGTTGGAGGTGCAATCGACCAGCTTGCCGGGGAGGCGCAGCTTCTTGGTGGCGGATTTGCGCTGCGTCTCCTTCTCCTGCTTGCGCCGCAGCCGCTCCTCGGAGCGGAGCACGAGGAAATCGAGGATCGCGCCGGCGGACTTGGTATCGGAGGCCAACCAGTTGTCGAAATGGTCGCGCACCGCGCCTTCGACGAGGCGCTGGGCCTCGGTGGTGGCGAGGCGGTCTTTCGTCTGGCCCACGAATTCGGGCTCGCGGATGAAGCAGGAGACGAGCGCGCAGCCGCCGGTGATAAGATCCTCGCGGGTGATCTGCGCGGCCTTCTTGTTGTGGACGAGCTCGCCATAGGCCTTGATGCCCTTGAGGATCGCCGCCCAGAAGCCCGCCACGTGGGTGCCGCCCTCGGGGGTGGGGACGGTGTTGCAGTAGCTCTGCAGGAAGCCGTCGCGCGAGGGGGTCCAGTTGATCGCCCATTCGACCTTGCCGGGGCAGCCGAAGCGCTCCTGGAACTCGACGGTGCCGGCGAAGGGGCTTTCGGCATAGGTGGAGGCGCCGTTCATGCTTTCCTTGAGGAAGTCCGACAGGCCGCCGGGGAAGTGGAAGCTGGCCTCCATCGGCGTGTCGCCATCCGGGATGGCCGATTTCCAGCGGATCTCGACACCGGAGAAGAGATAGGCCTTGGAGCGGATCGACTTGAAGAGGCGCGAGGGCTTGAAGCGGTGGGAGCCGAAGATCTCCTCGTCGGCATGGAAGGTGACGGTGGTGCCGCGCCGGTTGGGGGCCTGGCCGATTTCCCTGAGCTTGCCCAAGGGCTTGCCGCGCGAGAAGCGCTGCTCGTAGAGCACCTTGTTGCGGGCGACCTGCACGACCATCGAATCCGAGAGGGCATTGACCACCGAGGCGCCGACGCCGTGGAGGCCGCCGGAGGTTTGATAGGCCTTGCCGGAGAACTTGCCGCCGGCGTGGAGCGTGCAGAGGATCACCTCGAGCGCGGACTTGCCGGGGAACTTGGGGTGCGGGTCGACCGGGATGCCGCGGCCGTTGTCGCGGATGGTGACGGAGTGATCCTCGTGGAGCTCCACCTCGATGCGGTTGGCGTGACCTGCCACGGCCTCGTCCATCGAGTTGTCGAGCACCTCGGCCACGAGGTGATGCAACGCGCGGTCATCGGTGCCGCCGATATACATGCCGGGGCGCTTGCGAACGGGCTCGAGCCCCTCGAGCACCTCGATGGAGGAGGCATCGTAATCGCCGGGGTCGGCGGCGGTCAGAAGGTCGTCGGCCATGCGCTGCTGCTCTGTGTTTGTTGATTGACAGTATTATGACAGAGCCGGGGGAGCGGGGGAAGGGGTTGTGGTGCGCGCGCGGCTATTCACTAGCCTTGGTGCGCAGCGAGCTCAGTGCCGCGGGAAAACGGAGAAAACCGGGTTGCCACTGACAGCTCGGATCTCTCTCTCAGGCTCACTTGTCCTTCAGGTAATCCAGAACGGGCTGTGCTTGCGCGCGTGTCTCTTCGATATAGCGCATGACTTCTTCCATCGTGGCGTAGCGCGGTGTTTCGTCATGAAGCGCCTCCTCGGGGACGAGGTAGCCCACGCAGCTCGGTCATGGTGCAGATCTGGTGGGCATGCAGGCGTTTCATGGGAAAATGGCTCTTTGAATGGATACTGGAATACACATTCAAATAGGCATTATGGCAAGTATTGCCGCAGGTAGCGAGCGCAGCCGCGGAGGCCGAGGAAGGGGTCATCGAGCACGGAGACGGGGATGGCGCGGACGATCTCGGTATAGGGGCCGCGGGCGGAGAATTCCTTTTCGAAGAGGATCTTGTCGAGATGCGGGGCGAGGGCGGGGGAGAGGCCGCCGGAGAGGTAGAGCCCACCCATCGGCAGGTGATGGAGCGCGATGTTGCCGGCAACGGCCCCAAGCACGCGGGAGAAGAGGGCGAGCGAGGCCCGCGCGCCGCCGGTTTCGGCCTCGGCGACGATCTGGGCGGGGGTGCGCTCGGTGCCGGTGAGGAACGCATGGAGGCGTGCAAGGCCCGGGCCGGAGAGCACGGCCTCTACCGGCAGGTGCGGGTGGGCGTCGCGCAGGTGGTCGAAGAGCGCGGCCATCTCGCCCGAGGCATGGGGCAGCGCGGAGTGGCCCGACTCGGCCGCCGGCACGAAGAGCCGCCCGCTGATCCGATGCACCGCCGCCACGTTGCAGCCGGTGCCGAGGTTGAGCACCAGCCGGGCCGCGCCCTCGGATGCGGACTGGCCAAAGAGCAGGGGCCGGGCCGCGCCCTGGGGCAGGTCATCCAGCGCGTAGCCCTGCGCCTGCAGGTCGTTGAGCAGATGCACGGCGCCCGCGCCGGTGAGGGCGGCGAGCTCCGCCCCGTCGATGAACCACGCGTGGTTGGTGAGCTGCGCCGTGCCGCCGCGCACCGGCCCCGCGACGCCCGCGCAGAGCGCCGAGATGGGGCCGGGGGCGTGGCGCGCGAGATAGGCCGCGAGGAGCGGCGCGAGCCCCTCGAAACCGGCATTGGCGACGCGCTCGGCGCTCTCCTCTACGAGGCCCTCGGGCCCGGCGAGGGCCACGCGGGTGTTGGTGCCGCCCAGATCGGCGACAAGCCAGGTGTCAGCCATCGCGCCAGCGGGCGGCGAGCTGGCGGGCGGATTGCGCCAGCATCACCACGTCGATGCCCACGGCGAGCGCCTGCGCGCCCCATGCGCGATACTTGAGGGCGGTCTCGTGATCGGTGGCGATGATCGAGGCGGCCTTGCTGGAGGCGCGGATGCGCCCGAGGGCCTTGCGGATCGCCTCCTGCACCTCCGCCGCGTCGCTGTTGCCCACGTGGCCCAGATCGTTGCCGAGATCGGAGGGGCCGATGAAGACGGCATCGACGCCTTCGACCTCGAGGATCTCGTCGAGCGCCTCGAGGCCCTTGCGGGTTTCGACCTGCACCATCAGGCAGACCTGCGTATTGGCGGTTTCGGTGTAGTCGCGCAGCATGGAGAAGCGCGAGGCCCGCGCCAGCGCCGCGCCGGAGCCGCGGATGCCCTCGGGCGGGTAGCGCATGGCCTGCACCAGCGCGCGCGCCTCCGCGGCGCTTTCGACGAGCGGGATGAGCAGGGTTTGCGCGCCCGCGTCGAGCACCTGCTTGATGAGCCACGGCTCGCCCATCGGCAGGCGCACCACCGGATGCGTGCTGCCGCCCTCGAGCACCTGAAGCTGCGCGAGGATCGAGCGCAGATCGTTGGGCGCGTGCTCGCCGTCGATCAGCAGCCAGTCGAACCCGGCGGTGGCGAGGATCTCGGTGGCGTAGGGGTCGGCGAAGCCGGCCCAGCAGCCATAGAGCATGTCGCCCCGCGCGAGGGCGGATTTGAAACGGTTTTCGGGTGCGGGCATCGGCGCGAATCCCCTGATTGTGCTTGGCTCCGATTAAACCCTGTTGTTCACTGGGGGTCCAGAAGCTGACTTGTGTCAGCCGAAAACGGGCGGAAGGGATGCGCGACGATGACGGTGAAGCTGCACCATATCAACCTCTCCACCGACGATGTGCCGCGCGCGGGGCGGTTCTATCGCGAGGTGATGCGGCTCGAGGCGGCGCGGGAGGATGTGCCCCGGCCGGAGAAGACCAAGGGTTATGCGGGCGACGTGGAATTCGTGAGCGACGGGGCGGTGCAGGTGCATCTGTCGCAACGCGATGCGGGCGCGGGGTTTCGGGCGGGGCAGATCGTGAACCCGGTGACGCGGGGGCATATCGCCTTTCGCACCGATGACCTGAAGGGGTTCATCGCGCGGCTGGAGCGGCTGGGCATCCCCTATTCCGACTGGGGCAACCGGGCGGTGGCGGGCTGGCACCAGATCTTCTTTCACGACCCCGACGGCAACGTGGTGGAAGTGCATCAGAAGGAGGCGGGGGCATGAAGGCGGCGCTGCATCACATCAACATCTCCACCGAGCGGGTGGAGGAGATGGCGGCGTTCTATCGCGACGTTCTGGGGCTGGAGGACACCGACGAGGACGTGCCGGCGCTGAGGATGGACGAGAACGTCTATGCGGGCGATGTGGCGTTTCTCTCGGACGGGCATATTCACCTGCATATCGCGCGGAAGGACGTGCAGGCGGGGTTTCGGACCGGGCAGATCGTGAACCCGGTGCTGGCCGGGCATATCGCCTACCGGACGGAGGACCTTGCCGGCTGGAAGGCGCATCTGGAGGCCTCGGGCGTGCCTTATTCGGACTGGAGCAACTCGGCGGTGGCGGGGTGGAGCCAGATTTACTTCTATGACCCGGACGGCGTGGTGATCGAGGTTCACGAGGTGACGGGGGAGGGGTGAGCCCTGCGGCGCGGCGCGCGGGTGGCGCGGGCGGAAACGAGTATTTCTGCCAAGAAGAAGCCGGGGGTCAGGACCTTTTGGCGGCTGCGAGGGCGTCGCGGAAGAGGGCGCGATCTCCGATATGGTTGGCGAGGATGAGGATGAGGCGGGCGTTGAGCGCGGCGCTTTCGGCCTCGCTCAGCCCCTCGTGGGCGGCGAGGAGATCGGCGTAGAGCTCGTCGGCGGCGTCGAGATTGGGCTCGAGGATCAGACGGGGCATGGCGTGGCTCCATTGGCGGTTGCGAGGGCCTGGGCGACCTCCTGCGGCGTGGCGGAGGGCCAGCGGGCGGCGACGTGCTGATCGGGGCGCAGGAGGTAGAGCGCTGTTGCGCTCTCGCCCATGTAGCGGCTGCGGAGCGGCTCGGAGGGCTCGGCAATGGCGAGGGGCGTGGTGCCCGAGACCTGTGGCGCGGGCTGGCCGAGGGCGAGCAGGGTGAAGCCCGGGCCGAGGTGATCGAGCAGGAAGCCGTTTGCGACCGGCGCATCGGGGCAGGGCGCGCCGGGGCGGGTGCGGGCCGGGCCCTGGGGCAGCGCATCGGGGCCGGAAAGCGCGGAGCCCTCGTGCAGGCAGGGCAGCGAGAGGCGGCCCGAGTTGACGAAGGGGCGGGCGAAGGCGTGGTGCTCGGCGAGGTCGAGCACGGCATCGCGGAAGACCCGGCTCATGGGCGATTTGGGTGTGATGAAATCGGTGGAGCGGGTGGAGTTGAGGATGTTCTCATCCGCCGCCTCGACGCGCTCGGCATCGTAGCTGTCGAGCAGGCTTTCGGGGGCCTCGCCTGCGAGCACGAGCGCGAGCTTCCAGCAGAGATTGTCGGTATCCTGCAGGCCGGAATTGGCGCCGCGCGCGCCGAAGGGCGAGACCTGATGCGCGGCATCGCCGGCGAAGAGCACGCGGCCGTGACGGAAGCGCTCCATCCTGCGACACTGGAAGGTGTAGATGGAGACCCATTCGAGCTCGAAGGGCACATCCGGCCCCAGCATCTGCCGGACGCGGGCCTTGACGCGCTCGGGCTCCTTTTCCTTCTCGCGGTCGATATCCCAGCCGAGCTGCAGGTCGATCCGCCAGACGCCATCGGGCTGCTTGTGGAGCAGCGCCGACTGGCCGGGGTTGAAGGGCGGGTCGAACCAGAACCAGCGCTCGGTGGGGAACTCGGCCTGCATGGTGACATCGGCGATGAGGAAATTATCCTCGAAGACGCGGCCGGTGAAGCCGAGGCCCATCATCTCGCGGGTGGGAGAGCCGGCACCGTCGCAGGCGAGGAGATAGTCGGCCTCGAGCGCATAGGGGCCCTCGGGCGTGTCGACGGTGAGGGCCACGTGGGTACCTGCCTGTTCGAGCGCGGTGACGCGGCTGCCGCCGCGCAGCTCGATCGGCGCACCCTCGGCCTGAAGGGCGCGGATGCGGGCGACCATGTCGTTCTCGAGGTGGTATTGCTGGACGTTGATGAAGGCGGGGCGGCGGTGGCCTTCTTCCGGCAGGAGGTTGAACTCGTAGACCTTGCGCTCGCCGAAGAAGACCTTGCCGAGGTTCCAGCGCACGCCCTTCTCCACCAGCGCCTCGCCGAAGCCGAGCCTGTCGGCGATCTCGAGCGTGCGCTTGGAGAAGCAGATGGCGCGCGAGCCGTGGGAGACCTTGTCGTTCTCGTCGAGCACCACCACGGGCACGCCACGCTGGCCGAGATCTATCGCGGCGGCGAGGCCCACGGGGCCGGCGCCCACCACGATGACCGGGTGGCGCGGGGGGGTGGCGGCCTCCTGATCGGCGGAGCGGGCATAGGGGTAGAGCGGGGTTTCGAATAGGCGGGTCATGGTGCGAGTCATGGCGCGGGCACCTCGTGGCGGGGTTGACGCGGGGCTGATGGGTGAACAGGTGAAGGGCAGGCAGACGCGCAGGGCGCGCGCCGGAAAGGAGGATGCATGACGTCCACCGGAGACATCGAACAGACCGAACAGCAGAGGCGCGACGCCGAGATCGACGCGGTGACGCCGGATTGGGGCTGGAAGGGCCTTGGCCTGCTCGCGGCGGTGCTGATCGCGGGCGGGGTGCTGGCGCTCTTCAACCCTTTCGCGGCCTCGCTCACCGTGGAGGTGGTGGCCGGGATCGCCTTTATGGCGGCAGGCATCACGCAGCTCTGGATCGCGGTTGCCGAGAGCCGGAAACCCGCGGGCATCCGGATGCTGAGCGGCGTTCTGGGCCTTCTGCTCGTGGCGCTCGCGGTATCGCTCGCCGCGAACCCGCTCGCCGGGCTGGTGACGCTCACGCTCACCGTGGCGGTGCTCTTCGCGGCGATGGGGGTGATGCGGGTGGTGATCGCGCTCAGCGAGCGCCCGAACCCGGCCTGGGGCTGGATACTGGCCTCGGGCGTCATCTCGCTGGTGCTGGCGGGGCTCATCGTGCTGGGCCTGCCGGAGGCGGCGCTGGGCCTTCTGGGGCTTTTCCTCGGGATCGACCTGCTCTTTTCGGGCGCGATGACGCTGGTGCTGGCCGCGCAGGCATGGCGCAACGGGCGCGGCTGAGCGCGCACCGGGGCGAGGCTCAGGCGGGGGCCGGGCATCGGGCGCATCGGGCTCAGGGGCCCGCTGTTGCGACCATCAACATGGGCCGCGCCACGATGGAGGCGAAGAGCAGGGCCGTGACCAGCAGAAGCCGCCGCCGCTCGCGCTTGTATTCGCGCGCCGAGAGGAACGCGCCGAAGGCCGAGAGCGAGTGGCCCGCCCATGTGAAATAGCCGCCGCCGGTTTCGTTGAGCCTGTCCATCGAGCGGCGGGTGATCGTGAAGAGGGTGGTGGCCATCATCACGACCCAGAGAGCGAAGAGCGCCCCCATGACGACGAGCGAGACGAGGTTGAGTGTGCTCATGGGTGATCTCTCTTCCAGAGTTTCCAGGCGCTCCATGCGGCGGTGCCGGCGAAGAACACCCCGCCGAAGCCGAAGAGCTCCACCAGCGCGGGGCCTTTCGGCACGCCCATCACCACCAGCACGCCGATGAGCAGCGCGATGCCCGCGAGCCCCGCGCAGAGGCGGAAGACGTGCTCGCCGCGGGTGGGGCCGAATTTCTTGCCCATCCCGCTCACCCCTGCAGCGCCTCCCACATCTGGAGGTCGCGCTCGGCTGTCCAGATGCGGGGGGTGTCGATGCCGCGGGCCTCGTCATAGGCGCGGGCGACGTTGAAGGGCAGGCAATGCTCGTAGATCGCGTAATCGGCGAACTTGGGGTCGCAGGCGGCGCGGACGGCATCCCACGCCTCTTTCAGCGTGCCGCCCCGGGCGGCGACGCGGGCGGCGGGTGCATAGGTGGAGGCCACGAAATCGCGGGTGTTCTCGATGGCGGTGTCGACCATCTCGCGTCCCATCAACGCATCGCCCCGGCCGGGCGCGATGGCATCGACCCCGAAGCGCTTGATGGCGTCGAGCGTGCTGCCCCAATCGCCGAAATGCCCGTCGCCGCAATAGCAGGCGGAGTGGTATTCGACGATGTCGCCGGTGAACATCACGTTCTCATCCGGAACGTGGATGACGATATCGCCCGCCGTGTGGGCGCGGCCAAGGTGCATGAGATCGACCCGGCGGTTGCCGAGATAGACGCTCATGCTTTTCGAGAAGGTGGTGGTGGGCCATGTGAGGCCGGGGATGCTCTCATGGCCCTGGAAGAGGCGGGGGAAGCGCTGGAACTCGCTCAACCAATCCTCCTGCCCGCGCTCGGCCACCATGGCGCGGGCGGTGTCGGACATGAGGATCTGGTCCACCCCGTAGGCCGAGGCGCCGAGCACGCGCACGGCGTGGTAATGGGTGAGGGCGAGATGGGTGATGGGCTTGTCGGTGACCTCGCGGACCTTCTCGATGACCTTCTGCGCGAGGCGGGGCGTGGCCTGCGCCTCGACGATCATCACCGAGTCGTCGCCGATGATGACGCCCGAATTCGGGTCTCCCTCGGCGGTGAAGGCCCAGAGGCCGCGCCCCACCTCGGTGAAGGAGATGGTCTTTTCGCTCATGTCGCCCTGGCTGGCGAAGGCTTTGCTCATGTGGGGGCCTCCCCTTTCTGATGTCTCTTGCGGCGGCGCGTTGTGCCGCTTTCGGGTGGTCTTTGCATTCTCACCCCTTCGCCGGGGTGGAGGGAAGGGGTTTTGCCCAGCCGCCCTCGCCCAGCGGGATCTCCATGCCATCCTCGCCGATATGGAGCGGGCCGGCAAACGTGGCCTGCGCCTCGGCGCGCCATGTGGCGGCATCGGCGCCGAATTGGCCCGAGGGCACGAAATGGGTGAGCGCGAGGGCCTTCACGCCTGCGCGGGTGGCGATGGCGCCCGCCTCGCGCGCCTCGGTGTGGCTGCGCAGGATATGCCGCTCGAGCCGGTCGTCGGGGTAGCCCATGTGATCACAGAGGGCGCGCACGTTGCGCGAGAGCATGGCCTCGTGCACCAGCAGGTCGGCGCCCTTGGCGAAGCGCTCCATCTCCGCCATGGGGGCGGTATCGCCGGAGATCACCACGCTGTGCTGCGCGCTCTCGAAGCGCAGCGCGTGGCTTTCGGTGACGGGCGGGTGGTGGTTCTGCATCGCGCGGACTTTGAGCCCGCCCAGATCGAGCGACAGCGTCTCGTCGAGCAGGTGCAGCGCGGCCATGCCGGCGAAATCGGGGCGGCCCTCGTCTTCCATCCGGGTTGCGATGTCATAGGCCATGGAGGCGCGGAAATGCTGCCAACAGGGCTCGAGGCCCGACGGCCCGTAGACCGGCACCGCGCGTTTCAGCCCGGCGCACCACGCGGTGTGGAGGAGCGGGCCCAGCTCGAGATAATGGTCGGAATGGAGATGGGTGATGAAGATCGCGTCGATCTCCGTCAGCCGCAGCCCGGCGCGGCAGAGCGCGGCGGTGGCGCCCAAGCCTGTATCGACGAGCACCGCCAGCCCTGCCATACGGATAAGTATGGATGTGGGCATGGCGGAACCGGGATAAATCGCCGGCCCGCCCTTCACGCCCAGAAGCGTCACGCTTTCCGCGTCTTTCATCTTTCCGGAAATACTCAAGTCGGCGCTGTCACTTCCGGCCCGGCGTGCCGTCGAACTTCTTCTCGAGGCTGTCCCAGCAGTCGATGTAATCGTCCTGCAGGGGGGCTTCCTCGGCGGCGAAGCGGGTGAGGTGCTGGGGGAAGCGGGTTTCGAACATGAAGGACATGGTGTCGTCGAGCTTCTCCGGTTTCAGATCGGCGTTCGAGGCCTTCTCGAAGGCTTCGCGGTCTGGCCCGTGGGGGAGCATCATGTTGTGGAGCGACATGCCGCCGGGGACGAAGCCCTGCGGCTTGGCGTCGTACTGGCCGTAGATGTTGCCCATCAGCTCGGACATGATGTTCTTGTGATACCATGGCGGGCGGAAGGTATCCTCCATCACCATCCAGCGCTCGCGGAACAGGACGAAATCGATATTCGCGGTGCCGGGCACGCCCGAGGGGGCGGTGAGCACGGTGAAGATGGACGGATCCGGGTGGTCGAAGAGGATCGACCCTACGGGGCAGTATGTTGTGAGATCGTATTTCACCGGGGCGTAATTGCCATGCCATGCCACCACGTCGAGCGGCGAGTGGGGGATCTCGCAGACATGGAACTGCCCGCACCATTTGACGGTCACGGTGGAGGGCGTCTCGCGATCCTCGAAGGCGGCGACGGGTGTCTTGAAGTCGCGCCGGTTGGCCATGCAGTTGGCGCCGATCGGGCCACGGCCCGGCAGCTCGAACTTCTGGCCGTAATTCTCGCAGACGAAACCTCGCGCGGGGCCTTCGAGCAGCTCCACCCGGTAGAGCAACCCGCGCGGCAGGATCGCGATTTCCTGCGGGGCCAGGTCGATGATGCCGAGTTCGGTGCAGAAGCGGAGCCGGCCTTCCTGCGGCACCACGAGCAGCTCGCTGTCGGCGGAGTAGAAATAGGCATCCTCCATCGAGGCGGTGACGAGGTAGATATGGCTCGCCATGCCCACTTGCGTGTTCACGTCGCCCGCCGTGGTCATGGTGCGCATACCGGTGAGCCATGTGAGGGCGTCATCCGAATGGGGCACCGGATCCCATCGGTACTGGCCGAGCGAGATCACGTCGGGCTCGACATTGGGGGCGGATTTCCAATAGGGCAGATCCACCTTCGCGTAGCGCGAGGAATGTTTGACCGAGGGGCGGATGCGGTAGCACCACGTGCGCTCGTTCTGGTGCGAGGGCGCTGTGAAGGCGGTGCCGGAGAGCTGCTCGCCATAGAGGCCGTAATTGCATTTCTGCGGCGAGTTCATGCCCTGCGGCAGCGCACCGGGCAGCGCCTCGGTTTCGAAATCGTTGCCGAAGCCGGGCATGTAGCCCTCATGCGTGCCCACTGGGGTGGCGGCCTGCGTGAGGCCATGCGGGTTTGACTGGCGGTTCATGGCGCATCCTCCTTGAGAGTTTCGGGCTAACAGTTGAATTTGTAACTAACAAGGCTATGGTCAAGGCATGCCCAGCGACGAGCCCCCCTTCGACCCCAGCGATTTCCTGCCCTACCTGCTCAACCAGGCCGCCGAGGCGGCGGGGCAGGATTTCCAGACGATCTACAAGGATCGCTACGGGCTCCTGCGCACCGAGTGGCGGGTGCTCTTTCATCTCGGAAACTACGGCCGGATGACCGCCAAGGAGATCGGCGAACGCGCCGCGATCCACAAGACGAAGGTGAGCCGGGCGGTGCAGAAGCTCGCGGCGCGGCGCTATCTCACCCGCGAGCGCGGCGAGACGGACCGGCGCTTCGAATATCTCGAACTGACCGCGACGGGCCGCGCCGTCTATGCCGACCTGCGCAAGGTGGCCCAGGCCTATGACGCGCGGCTCAGCGCGCGGTTCTCGCCGGAGGAGGTGGCGCTGCTGCGCTCGATGCTGCGGCGGCTTTCGGGGCGCGACCGGGCGGAGTAGCCGCCCGGGCCTTTACAACCGGGGCGAAACCCCGTTTTGTCTTGCCCCATGAACATGCATGCCAAAGGCCTTCTCATCACCACGCTGGGGGTGCTCTTCGTGGTGCCGGATTCGCTCTACGTACGGCTGATCGATGCCGAGCCTATGGTGACGGCCTTCTGGCGGGGGATGACCTCGGGGCTGATCATCCTCGTGGGCCTTCTGGCATGGCAGGGCACGCGCGGCTTCGGGCCGGTGCTGCGCTCGGGCTGGCCGGGGATCATCTACATGGTGCTCATCGGCTATACCGCGCCGGGCTTCGTGCTGGCGGTGACGAATACCTCCGTTGCCAATGTCGTCTTCATCTTCGCCTCGATGCCGATCTTCTCGGCGATCTTCGCGCGGGTGTTCCTCGGCGAGCCGATCAGCAAACGCGTGGTGGCGACGATGGGCGTGGTGATGCTGGGGCTCGGGATCATCGCCTTCGGCTCGCATGAGAACGAGGTGGCGCACTGGTCGGGCGATCTCTTCGCGCTCTCGGTCTGCGTGGCCTATGCGGCGGCGCTGACCGCCGTGCGCCGGCTGAAGGACATCTCGATGATCCCGGCCATTCCCATCGCCTATATCGCCGCCGCGCTGGTGCTCTGGCCCTTCGTCTCGCCGATGCCGCCGATGGAGACGCAATGGCACCTCTTCCTCGGGCATGGCGCCTTCATCGCCGTGGCCACCTGCTTTCTCACGCTGGGGCCGCGCTACATCAGCTCGCCGGAAGTGTCGCTGCTCATCCTGCTCGAATCGGTGCTGGCGCCGCTGCTCGTCTGGGCCGTGGTGGGCGAGGATCCGGGGCGCTGGGCCATTGTGGGCGGCGCGGTGGTGATCGGGGCGCTGGTGATCTCGAACCTGATCGTGCTCAGGCGCAGGGGCGCGCCGGCGTGAGGCTTTGGTGAACGTCAGGCCTTGGCGTGCCGCGCGCGGAATCAAGGCCCGCAGGGCCGCCGCGCGATCGCTGGGCCGCCCCCCGGCCCGGCGATTGGGCTAGGTCAGTGCATATCTCTGAACAATCGCGGACGTGGCAGGCATAAAGCGCTGCTGAACAGCCGTCAGATCGCCGCGCCGCGGCCCAGCAATCGCGCGGCTCCGCACGGGGTTGATGCGCGTGCGCTTCAAGCCGCCCCAGCCCGAGGCCGCCACGCCCTAGATCGTCACCTCGACGCCGGGCAGCTTCAGCGCCTTCAGCAGGTCGCGCAGCTCCTGCCGGGCGGCCACGTTGGAGATGTTGAGCTGCTTCACCCCGATATCCTTGAGATCGAGCAGGGTGAGCCCGCGCGGGAAGAGCTCGCGGAAGATCACTCGCTCGTTGAAGCCGGGCGCGGTGCGGAAGCCGATGCGCCTGGAGAGGTTCAGCAGGGCGCGCGACATCTTCTCCTTGTTGACCATCTGCTGCGCGCCGAGCCGGTTGCGCACGACCACCCAGTCGATCGGCTTCAGGCCCGCCTGCGCGCGAAGCTGGCGCGCGCTCCAGACCATCTCGGAATAGACGGACGGGCCGAGGATCTTCTCGCCGTCGCTGTCGATATGGGCGAGCAGGTCGAAATCTATGAAACTGTCGTTGAGCGGCGTGATCAGCGTGTCGGCGAGGCTGTGGGCCACCTGGCTGAGGCGGGTATGGGAGCCGGGGCAGTCGATCAGGATGAAATCGCTATCCGGTTCCAGCTGCGCCACCGCGGCGGAAAGCCTGCGGTCGTAGATGTTCTCACCCGGCTCGAGGCTCGCCTGATCGACCTGCGGCAATTCGTGGTAGCTGGGGCCCGGCAGCGCCAGCCCGCTCGCGCGCATGTAGCGCTCGCGATTGCCGATATAGGTGCCGAGCGTCTTCTGCCGCAGATCGAGATCGAGCGCGCTCACCTTGTGGCCCATGCGCGCCAGAGCGGCGGCCACATGCATCGACACGGTGGATTTCCCCGCGCCGCCCTTCTCGTTCCCCACGACGATGATATGCGCCATGCGTTTGCCCTTCCTCGCCCGGCCGGTTTTGCCCGGCCCTGTTGAGCCGGCACCATATGTTGTGAGCGGCGCGGCGAAAAGCCAAAGCTGCGCATCGGCGCGGGATTATTGCAAATGGGCCATGCAGGTGCCGCGCAGACGGGCAGCAGAACGGCAAAGCGCCGCCCCCGGGGGAGCGGCGCCTGCAGATTGAAAAACGCGAAGGCGTTGGGCTCAGAAGCCGAGGCCCGCGTATTTGTTCTTGAACTTCGACACTCGGCCGCCGGCGTCCATCAGGCGGGTGTTGCCGCCGGTCCAGGCCGGGTGCACGGAGGGGTCGATATCGAGCGAGAGCGAGTCGCCATCCGCGCCGTAGGTCGAGCGCATGGTCACCACGGTGCCGTCGGTCATCTTCACTTCGATGAAGTGGTAATCGGGATGAATGTCTTTTCTCATGGCGATGCTCCTCAGGCCGACGCGTCGGATTTGGGCTTGTAGGTGCTGTCCTCGGCGATCCGGGCCGATTTGCCCCGGCGCGAGCGCAGGTAATAGAGCTTGGCGCGGCGCACGCGGCCCCGGCGGATGACCTCGATGCTGTCGATGTTGGTCGAGTAGAGCGGGAAGATCCGCTCGACGCCTTCACCGAAGGAGATCTTGCGCACGGTGAACGAGCCGGCAATGCCTTCGCCGTTCTTGCGGCTGATGCAGACGCCTTCGAAGTTCTGCACCCGGGTGCGGGTGCCTTCGGTCACCTTGAAGCCGACGCGCACGGTGTCGCCGGCCTTGAAATCGGGAATGGTCTTCCCGAGAGAGGCGATCTGTTCCGCCTCGATCTGAGCGATAATGTCCATCGCTTCGAACTCCTACGTTGCTTGCGGTTTCACCCGCAAAGATGTTTCGCGCCCCAAGAGCTCTCGGTCTTCGCCCGGGTCCGCTCTCCCTCGAAAAAGGGGGCGCCCGCCAGAGATCAGGTCGTCATGTCCTTGTCGTGCCGGGCAATCCGGCGGCCTCCGCCAACACCGATAACGGCGCGCCGACGCCCCGCCAGAAGAAAAACGGGAATCGCACGCGCCACGGATCTTGGCGGAATGCGCGGGGTAAATCAGGTTTGCCCCGCTTTTTCAAGCAAAAACCCCGGCCCTTGCGCGGGGCGGAGAGCTGCGCCTCCGGCGGGAGTATTTCGGCCAAGAAGAAGCGCGGGGGCCCCTGCTTCTTCTTGGTGCAAATACTCATGCGCGGGTGGCGCGTCAGCCCTTCCGGTCGCGCCGGGCGATATGGGCGGCCCAGAGATCGGGCCTTCGGGCGCGGGTGAGCGCCTCGGCCTGGGCCTGCCGCCATTCGGCGATCTTCGCGTGGTTGCCGGAGAGCAGAACCTCGGGGATCGTGCGGCCTTCCCATTCGGCGGGGCGGGTATACTGCGGGTGTTCCAGCAGCCCGGCGGAGAAGCTTTCCTCCTCGGTGGAGGCGGCGTTGCCCAGCACGCCGGGCAGGAGGCGCACGCAGGCGTCGATGAGGGCCATGGCGGCGATCTCTCCGCCGGTCATCACGAAATCGCCGAGCGAGACCTCGAGGATGCCGAAATGCTCGATCACCCGTTCGTCGAGCCCTTCGAAGCGGCCGCAGATGAGGGTGGCGCCGGGGCCTGCGGCGAGGCTGCGGGCCATCTGCTGGTCGAACCTGCGGCCGCGCGGGCTGAGATAGAGGAGCGGAGCGCTGGGGGCGGCCTCGGCCTGTGCGGCCTCGATGGCGCGGCCCATCACGTCGGGGCGGAGCACCATGCCGGCGCCGCCGCCGGCGGGGGTGTCGTCGACGTTGCGGTGGCGGCCCTCGCCGAAGCGGCGGAGCTCGGTGGTGCGCAGGCTCCAGAGACCGTCTTTCAGGGCGCGGCCGGTGAGGCTTTCGCCCAGCGGGCCGGGGAACATCTCGGGGAAGAGGGTGATGACCTGCGCGGCCCAGACGCCGGCGAGGCGCGGGGCCGGGTCCATCAGTTCGCGAGGGGCGAGGGAGGCGGCGATGCTCTTGCGCCCGTGGGACTTGGCGGGGGTGTCGGGTGTGTCTGCCATGGCCGCGCCCTCAGAAGAGCCCGTCGGGCGGGTCGGCGACGATGCGGCCCGAGGCGAGATCGACGGTGGGCACGGCCTCGCGGGTGAAAGGCAGGAGCACGGTGGCGGAGGCGCCTTCCTGGTGGATCTCGAGCAGGTCGGAGGCGCCGTGGTTGAGCACGGTCTTGACCCGGCCCAGCGGCGTGCCGCCAGTGTCGAACACCTCGAGGCCGATCAGGTCGGCGTGGTAGAACTCGTCCTCGTCCGGCTCCGGCAGGCGGGCGCGATCGACGTAGAGCTTGACGCCGCGTAGGGCGTCGGCCTGCTCCTTGGTGGAGATGCCCGAAAGCCGGGCCACCAGCGCGTTCTTCGTCTGCCCCGAGAGGGTGACCTCGAAGCTGAAGCTGCGATCTTCCGATTCCAGCGCGCCGTAGGTGGCGATATCCTCGGGGATCGCCGTGAAGCTCTTGAGCCGCACGTCGCCGCGAACGCCGAAGGCACCGGCGATGGCGCCCACGCAAACCCGCTCCGCCATCACCTCAGCTCCATTGTGAGGGCGCCGCTGCGGTCTTCCCAGCCGGCGCGTTCGAGCTCGGGCGTCTCGGCCTCGTCCTCGGGCCAGCCGATGCAGAGATGGCCCACGAAGGCCCAGCCCTCCGGCACGGCGAGATCGCGGGACAGCTGCGCAGGATCGAGGATGGAGACCCAGCCCAGGCCAAGCCCGCGGGCGCGGGCGGCGAGCCAGAACTGGGTGATCGCGCCCACCACGGAGTAGCGGCGGGTTTCGGGCATGGTGGCGGCGCCGAGGCCCGCGCCCTGATCGGTGCTCTCGTCGCAGAAGACGGAGAGCTGCACCGGGGCATCATCGAGCCCCGAGAGCTTGAGGCCGGCATAGAGTGCCGCGCGCTCGCCGGAATAACCCGCGAGCGCCGCCGCGTTGGCGGCCTCGAAATTGGCGCGCAGCGCCGCGCGCGCCGGGGCGCTTTCGACCCGGACGAGTCGCCACGGCTCCGACAGGCCCACCGAGGGGGCCATGTGGAACGTGTCGAGGCAGGCGGTGAGCGCTGCCTCATCAACCGGGTCGGTGCGGAAGCGGCGCACGTCGCGCCGCCACCGCATCAGCCGGGCGAGCTCATCCTGAAAGGCGGGTGAAAAGCGCGTCATTCCGGCGCCGCCCCGCAGGCTTACTCTTCGGTCGCCGTTTCTTCGGCAGGCGCCTCGGCGGCCTCTTCTGCAGGCGCGTCCTCGGCGGGAGCGTTCTTGGCTTCCTCGGCGGCGCGGGCCTTCTCGGCCTTCTCCTCGGCGCGGTCCTGCGCCTTCTGACCGGGGGTGCCCTTCTTGGGGTTCGAGCGCTCCTTCTTCTCGACAACGCCGGCGGCCTCGAGGAAGCGCGCGATGCGGTCGGTGGGCTGGGCGCCCTTGTCGAGCCAGTGCTGGATGCGCTCGAGATCCATCTTCACGCGGTCTTCGCTGTCTTTCGGCAGGAGCGGGTTGTAGGTGCCCAGCTTCTCGATGAAGCGGCCGTCGCGCGGCATGCGGCTGTCGGCGGCGACGATGCGGTAGAAGGGGCGTTTCTTGCTGCCACCACGGGCGAGGCGGATTTTCATGGCCATTTGAGTGTCTCCTTTGAATGGCTGTGGCAGGTGGGATGCAATCCCACCCTACGATTGGTGCTGCTGATGGTGACGGATCACCTCGGCGATGATGAAGTTCAGGAACTTCTTGGCGAATTCGGGGTCCAGGTCGGCCTGGTCCGCCAAATCTTCGAGCCGTGCGATCTGCGCGGCTTCGCGCTGGGGATCGGACGGCGGAAGGTCGTGCAAGGCCTTGAGCTTGCCCACGGCCTGCGTGTGCTTGAAGCGCTCGCCCAGCGTGTAGACGAGGATCGCGTCGAGCCGGTCGATGCTGTCGCGGTGCTCTTTCAGAAGCGCCGCCGCGCGGGCGGTATCGTCGGTCATGTCAGTCAACGGGCATACCTCTGGGTTTGAAGAGCGGGTCGCAGTAATGGCTGATCTCGAGTTCGATGCCGTCGCGGATCTGGCCGGATTTCAGGCGTTCGGGGCTCGGATGGCGATAGACGGCGTCGGAGCCGTCGATCGAGGGGGCGGTGGGATCCTTCACGCAGCCGAGCCGCTCGGCGAGGCGGATCGAATCGAGGTTCTTGGGGTCGATGTAGCTGACCGCGCCTTCCCAGCCGAGCGTGCCGTAGAGATACTTGCGCACCGCGTGGGTGGCCTCGAGGGCGTAGCCATGGCCGGCCTCGTTGGGCCAGATGATCCAGGCGATCTCGCGCTCGGGCCATGCCGCCGGCTGCCAGCCGCCGGCCATGCCGAGCGTCTTGTCGCTCTCGCGGTCGTGGATCATCCACATGCCGTAGCCGCGGATATGCCAATGGCCGATCTCGGCGGCGTAGAGCATCCACGTCTCGTAGGGGTTGAGCGGGCCGCCCATGAAGCGCGAGCGGTAGGAGGCGAAGGTGGCCTTGAAATTGGGGTAGTCCTGCGGCTCGGGCCCGCGCAGCACGAGGCGGCGGGTTTCGAGCACGGGGATGGTGACGGCGCTCATCGCGGGCCTCCCTCGGGATGGTGGCGATAGACGGCGAGGCTTTCGCCCGGCGCGAGGATGGGCGCGAGCGCGGCCTCCTCGGCGCGGTCGCGGGTGGCGCCCAGACGCTCGGCCAGCGCCAGCGAACGGGTGTTGGCGCCATCGACGTAGCTCACCAGCGACGGCAGCGCGAAGGGGCCGAAGGCCTGCGCGCGCACCGCCTCGGCGGCCTCGCGGGCATAGCCCTTGCCCTCGGCCTCCTCGGAGAGGATCCAGCCCAGCTCGGGCTCGCGGTCGCCGGGTTCGGCGCCGATCTGGACGAAGCCCAGAAGCGCGCCGGTGTCGCTGAGCGTGACCGCCCAGGCGCCATGGCCGCGCAGATACCACGCGCCGGTCATCTGCAGGAAGATTGCCCAGGCCTCCTCGGCGGTGGCGGGCGCGCCGAAATGCGCGCCGCGCGGGCCGAGGACCATCTGGGCGAAGCCGGTGAAATCCTCGATCATCGGCGCGCGCAGGGTGAGGCGGGCGGTGGTGAGCACCGGCACCACGGCCTGCATCCGCGTGGCGAGCGCCGCGCAGGGGCCGGTGGACGGGCGCTGGTAGAAGGCCATCGTCACGCTCATGCCATGCCCTCCACGCCCGGGTGGCGCCAGAGCTGGCAGGGCTTGCCGCGCACCTCGACGTCGCGCTCGAAATGGCAGCCGAGGCGTTCGGCCAGACGGATCGAGCGGGTGTTGGCGGGGTCGATATAGGACATGAGCGGAGTGATGTCGTAATGCTCCGCCGCGTAGCGCCGCGCGGCCACGCAGGCCTCGTAGGCGTAGCCCTTGCCCTCGAACCCGTCGTAGATGTGCCAGCCGAGTTCGGGCTCGTGCCAGCCGTCGTTGAGGATGACGCCCACCCGGCCCACGACCTTCTGGCTCTCGCGATGCTCGACCACCCACATGCCGTAGCCCCGGAGCGCCCAGTGGCCGATGGCGGCCATGAAGGAGCGCCACGCCTCGTCGCGGGTTTGCGGACCGCCGACGAAGCGCGAGCGCTCGGAGGCGGCGAAGGCGGCGAAGGGGTAGAAATCGGTTTCGCGGTAGCCGCGCAGGGTGAGGTGCTCGGTGGTCAGCACCGGGATGGCGGAGGGTGTGCTCATGCGTAGGCCTCCGGGCTGCCATCGTCATCGGAGCCGAGCCCCAGCGCCGCGGGGCCGGGGTGGCGGTAGAGCATGTCTTCGCCCATGTTGACGTTGTGGTAGCTGCGCTCGAACCACGCGCCCATGCGCTCTGCAAGCGCCACGGAGCGGTCGTTGCCGGGCACGATGTTGGAGGTGAGCGTGGTCATGCCGAGATCGGTATAGGCCCATTCGCGCGCGCGGGTGGCGGCCTCGAAGGCGAGGCCCTTGCCCTCGAACCCGTCGAAGACGACCCAGCCCACTTCGGGTTCGGGCCAGCCCTCGGGGTTCCAGATGCCGGAGATGCCGCAGGGCTCTCCCGTTTCCTTCAGCTCGAGGGTGAAATAGCCGTAGCCGTGCAGCGCCCAGTGGCCGATATTCATGGCGAACCAGCGCCACGCCTTGGGACGGTCGGGCTCGGTGCCGAAGCCCCAGGAGCGCTCGGGGTCGGTGAGGAAGGCGACATAGGCGTCGATGTCGCCGGGTGCGGGGGCGCGCAGGATCAGGCGGGGCGTTTCCAGCCGGGGGATATCGAGGGTGAGGGTCATTGCGCCGCTCTCTCCGCCGGGGCGGCGTGGCGATAGACGAGGTCGGTGGCGTCTTCGCCCTTTGCACGGGTGTCGCGCACGGCGCCCAGCCGTTCGGCCAGCGCGATGGAGCGCAGATTGGCCGGGTCGATGTAGCTGACCAGTGTTTCGAGGCCGAGCTCGGTGAAGGCCCAGTCGCGCGCGGCGCGGGCGGCTTCCTCGGCATAGCCGTGGCCCTCGAAGCCCTCGAAGAGGTGCCAGCCGATTTCGGTTTCGGGGTAATGGTCGTGCTTGAGGAGGCTGACCGCGCCCAGAAGCGCGCCATCGGACTTGCGCTCCACATGCCATGGGCCGAAGCCGAAGAGCGGCCAGTGGCCCATCTCGGCGGCGAATTCCTTCCATGCGGGCTTGCGGCCCAACCGGTACATGTGTTCCGCACGCTCGCTTGCGACGAGCGCGGCAAAGGCCTCGAATTCCTCGACGCGCGGGGCGCGGAGGATCAGCCGGGCCGTTTCCAGCCGGGGGATATCGAGGCGCGGGGCGCTCATGCCGTTTTTGCCTGCCGGAGCGAAAGGAGCCGCCAGCCGAGCATCCCCGCCAGCATTGCCACGAAGAAGACGAGGCCCTGCGGGCCGCCATAGGAGAGCGAGGCCATGGCCGGGCCGGGGCAGAGGCCCGCAAGCGCCCAGCCGAAGCCGAAAAGCGCGGAGCCCGCGAGGAGGCGCGTGTCGATCCGGGGCTCGGGCGCGGGCGGGATGGGTGTGCCGAGAAGCGCGGTGCGGCGCTTGGCGGCCACGCGCCATGCTACGAGCATCGGCAGGATCGCCCCGCCCAGCACGAAGGCGAGCGTGGGATCCCAGCGGCCGGCGACATCGAGCCAGCCCTGCACCTTGGTGGTGTCGGTCATGCCCGAAACCATGAGCCCGGCCCCGAAGAGCCCGCCGGCGAGGAAGGCGAGAAGGAGGCGCATCAGATCACCCCCAGGAGATGGCGGGCAATGAGCATGGTGAGGCCGCCCGCCGCGAGATAGGCGAGCGTGGCCACGATGCCGCGCAGCGAGAAGCGCGAGATACCGCAGACGCCGTGGCCCGAGGTGCAGCCATTGGCCATGCGGGTGCCCATGCCCACCGCGAGGCCGGCCAGCACCACCAGCACGAGGTTGGGGGTGAGGTGGGTTTCGGGGGCGCCGAGCACCAGCGCGACGAGGGCGGGCACGCCGATGAGGCCCGCGAGGAAGGCCAGCCGCTCGGCCATGTTGGAGCGGCCGGTGCCATCTATCGCGCCGCCGATCAGGCCGCTGGCGCCCATGATCCGGCCGTTGGCGAGCAGGAAGAGCGCCGCCGCCGAGCCGATCATCAGCCCGCCGATGAGGCCGTATATCCATGCGCTCTCGATCATGCCGCACCTCGGCCCGTCTGTATCCGCGCAAGAGCGGCCCGGGGCGCCGGTTGCGCCTGCGGGAGCCTCCGGCGGGAGTATTTTGCCCAAGAAGAAGCCATCACGCCCTCATTTCTTCTTGCCGAAGCCCGAGAGGCCGGGGGGAAGCGCGCTGCCGCCGCCCATGCCGGGGAAGCCGCCGCCCATCTGCTTGGCGGCCTGCTCGAGCGCCTTGGGATCCATCCCCTGTGCGAGATCCTCGGGGCTGGGGCCGCCCTTGCCGAACATGCCGCGCATGGCCTGCTTGAGCATGCCGCCTTTGCCCATCTTGCCCATCTTCTTCATCATGTCGGACATCTGGCGCTGCATCTTCAGGAGCTTGTTGAGCTCCGACACCTCGAGCCCCGCGCCCTTGGCGATGCGTTTCTTGCGGGAGGCCTGCAGGATCTGGGGGTTGGCGCGCTCTTTCTTGGTCATCGAATTGACCAGCGCGATCTGGCGGTCGATCACCTTGTCGTCGATGCCGGCGTTTTCCATCTGCTTGGCCATCTTGCCCATGCCGGGCATCATGCCCATGAGGCCTTCCATGCCGCCCATCTTCTGCATCTGCTCGAGCTGCATCTTGAGGTCGTTCATGTTGAACTGACCCTTCTGGAAGCGCTTCATCATGCGCTCGGCCTGTTCGGCCTCGATGGTTTGCTGCGCCTTCTCGACGAGGCTGACGATGTCGCCCATGCCGAGGATGCGGCCGGCGATGCGTTCGGGCTCGAAGGTTTCGAGCGCGTCCATCTTCTCGCCCAGGCCCACGAAGCGGATGGGCTTGCCGGTGATCGCGCGCATGGAGAGCGCCGCGCCGCCGCGCCCGTCGCCATCCATCCGGGTGAGGACGACGCCGGTCACGCCGATCTTGTCGTCGAACTCGGTGGCGACGTTGACGGCATCCTGGCCGGTGAGGCCATCGACCACGAGCAGCGTCTCGCGGGGGTTGGCCACGTCGCGCACCTCGGCCGCCTGCTGGATCAGCTCGGCGTCGATATGGAGGCGCCCGGCGGTGTCGAGCATGTAGACATCGTAGCCGCCCAGGGAGGCCTGTGTCTTGGCGCGCTTGGCGATCGCCACCGGGTCTTCGCCCTTGACGATAGGCAGGGTATCGACGCCGATCTGGCGGCCGAGGATCTGCAGCTGCTCCATGGCGGCGGGGCGGTTCACGTCGAGCGAGGCCATCAGCACCCGCTTGCCCTCGCGCTCCTTGAGGCGCTTGGCGAGCTTGGCGGTGGTGGTGGTTTTCCCTGAGCCCTGCAGGCCCACCATGAGGATGGGGGCGGGGGCGTTGTCGATCTTGAGTGCGCCGGGGTCGCCCTCGCCGGTGAGGGTGGCGACGAGCGCATCGTGGACGATCTTGACGACCTGCTGGCCGGGGGTGACCGACTTGGTGACCGCCTGTCCGGTGGCCTGCTCCTGCACGCGGTTGACGAAATCGCGCGCGACGGGGAGCGACACGTCGGCCTCGAGCAGCGCGACGCGCACCTCGCGCAGGGCGGTCTTGACGTCATCCTCGGAGAGCGCGCCCTGCTTGGTGAGCCGGTCGAGGACGCCCGAGAGGCGGTCGGAAAGATTTTCAAACATCGCGCGGGCTCCTTTGCCGGTTGCTGTCATGCCGCGCCCAACATAAGCGCAACGGTTCAAATCATAAACGCCCCCACGGGCGAAACTCGCTGGTGGGGGGCGATCCCTGGCATCTGCCATCAGGACCGGAAGGCATCACGCTTCCCGGAATGTGGCAGGGCGATAGGCCGAAAGGCGTTGGGAGTCAAGCCCGCCCCGGGCTTGACCCGGCGCCTCGGGGCGTCAATTGATCCGGCGGGCGGGATGCGCGCGGCAAGGGGAACGGGATGCGGGATGGTGTGATCTACGTGGCGACAGGCGCGGGCTATACCGCGCTGGCGGTGCAATCGGCGGTGAGCCTGCGGCAGATGAGCCCGGGCCTCGCCATTGATCTCTTCACCGATCTGCCCGATGCGCCGGGGCTCGGGATCTTCGACGCGGTGCATCCGGTGCCTTCGTCGCATCCGCGGGTGAAGCTCGAGTGTTTCGCGAGGGCGCGGTTCGAGCGGGTGCTCTTTCTGGATGCCGACACGCTGGTGCTGGCCGATCTTGCGGAGCTCTTCGCGCTCGCCGAGCGCTTTCCGCTGAGCCTCGCCCATGACGTGAGGCGCCGCTCGGAGCTCATCCGGCAGGGCCATGCGCATGAGACGCCCTATGCCTTTCCGCAGCTCAATTCGGGCGTGATGCTCTATCGCAACGACGCGGGGATGCGGGATTTCTTCGCCGAGTGGAAACGCCGCTACGACGCGGCGGGGGTGCCGCGCGACCAGGTGGTGCTGAAGGATCTGCTCTGGGAGAGCGACCTGCGGTTCTACGTGCTGCCGCCCGAGTTCAACCTGCGGCGGGTGACGATGCTGGAGGCGTGGGAGCCGCTCGACGCGATCCCGTCGATCCTGCATTCGCACCGGCTGCTGCAGCATCTGCGTGGCGATGCCGAGCGGGTGACCGACCTCGACACGCTGCGCCGGCTCGAGCGGGAGGCGTGGGAGGCGGAGTGGCAGGCGGATGGCGCGGGCGCGCCATGGGTGCCGCTCGGGGGCGCGCCGCTCTGACGGGTCTGGCGGGCGCGCGGGTGGAAGCCGCGGGGCCGGTGAGTATTTGCGCCAAGAAGAAGCATGGGCCGCGCGCGGAGGATCAGGCGGTTTTTACCTGCCGGGCCTCGAGCCAGCCGTTGACGGCGCGCACGAGGGTCTCGGCGCGGTTGCCGCTGGAATAGACCTGCGTGACGGGATGGGTGAGCGCGCCCTCGCCGGTGCCGTCCTCGAGCACGAGCGCGGGGCGGGAGAGGCGGCTGCCGGACTGTTGGCTGCTTGTGCGGCTCTCCACCACGGCGCGGGCGACCTCGGCGAGCGGCAGGCTGGTTTCGGACTGGCCGAGGATGGTGCGGCGGCGGATCGTGGCGGTGCCCGAGGGCGCGTGGAGGATGAGCTGCAGCCGCTCGACGAAGACGCACATCGCGGCAAAGCCCAGCCCGCCGCCCATGAGCGCGAAGAGGAGGCCCAGCCATTCGCCGGTGAAGGCGATGAGCACGCCGGGGGTGACGAAGCACATGATGAAGAGGAAGAGCATGATCGCCATGAACCATGGCACTTCTTCGGCCACCAGCAGATCGGGCTCGTTGCGCTTGATCTTCATGTTGCCTCCGCGCTTGCCGGGGCGAGGATAGGGCAAAACGGGGTCGCTGGCACAGAAAAACCGGCGGCATGAAACGGGCCGCCCCGGGAGGAAGGGCGGCCCGCATGGGGCGCTGTCTGCAAGGCGCGCGCCGGGTGCGCTGGACGCGACGGGCGCGCCGAGGGGGGCGGCGGGGCGGCGTCAGGCCGCGCGCGGCAGGGCCTCGAGCGCGTCTTGCGCCTTGGCGAGGCTCGTCTCGGCATCGAGCGCGAGGTGGTCGGCGGCGACCACGGTGACGTCGTCGATGCCGATGAAGCCGAGGATGTGGCGCAGGTAGGGGGTGGCGAAATCGATCTCGGAGCCTTCACGGGTGCCGCCCGAGGCGAGCGCCACGATGGCGCGCTTGCCGGTGAGCAGGCCCTCGGGGCCGGCCTCGGTGTAGCGGAAGGTGCGGCCGGCGCGGGCCACCAGATCGACCCAGGCCTTGAGCGCGGCGGGCAGGCCGAAATTGTAGACGGGCAGGCCGATCACGATCGTGTCGGCGGCTTCGAGCTCGGCCACGAGGGTTTCGGAGAGCGCGAGCTTGTCGGTCTGCGCCTCGGTGCGCTTGTCGGCGGGGGTGAAGTTGGCGGTGACCCAGGCTTCGTCGATCTGCGGGAGCGGGTCGGCGGCGAGGTCGCGGTGGATGACCTTGGCGCCCGGGTGGCGGGCCACGATCTGCGCGGTGAGATCGCGGGTGACGGAGCCCTGATGGCGGGCGGAAGCGTCGATCTGGAGGATGGTGCGGGTCATGGGGTATGTCCTTCGTTGCGGTTATGGGTGACGTTGGGGCAAAGATGCTCTTGTGCTGGATCGAACTCAATATTAGGAATCTGACAGTGAGTGTTTGATTTTGCACATACGGTATACCGGGACGGAGCCTCGCGATGGACAATTGGGACGAGATCAGAACCGCCTTCAACGTGGCGCGGATCGGCACGGTGAGCGGGGCGGCGGAGGTGCTGGGGGTGCATCATGCGACCGTCATCCGCCATATCGACGCGCTCGAGGAGCGGCTGGGGGTGAAGCTCTTCCAGCGGCATGCGCGGGGCTATACGCCCACCGAGGCGGGCGAGGACCTGTTGCGCGTGGCGCAGGCCACCGACGACCAGTTCAGCCAGCTCGCGGGGCGGATCAAGGGGCGCGGCAACGAGGTGACGGGGGAGCTCGTGGTGACCTCGCTCGGCGGGCTGAGCCACCTTCTGGTGCCGGTGCTGGCGGAGTTCCAGCTCGATTACCCGGAGATCGTGGTGCGGTTTCTCACCGGCGACAGGCTCTTCCGGCTCGAATATGGCGAGGCGCATGTGGCAGTGCGCGCGGGCAACCCGCCCGACCAGCCGGATAACGTGGTGCAGGCCTTCCACCGCCAGAAGATCACGCTCTTCGCCTCGGAAGCCTATGCGGAGCGCAACGGGCTGCCCGCCTCGGAGGCGGATTTCTCGAAGCACCGCTTCGTGAGCGCCGACGACCCGAAGAGCCGGGCGCCCTTCGCCAAGTGGCTGCGCGAGACGGTGCCGGCGGACTGCATCACCTTCCGCTCGGGCGATGTGCACGCGCAGCGCCGCGCGGTGCGCGAGGGCGCTGGCATCGGCTTCATGTCGCGCCTGCAGGCGGCGGAGCTCGGCGGGCTCATAGAGGTGACGGAGCCGCGGGAGGACTGGTCTGCGCCGCTCTGGCTCGTGACCCACATGGACCTGCACCGCACCACCAAGGTGCAGGCCTTCCTGAACTTCCTCAAGGAACGCGCGAAGGACTGGGAAGACCTGTGAGCGCGGCCGGGGGCAGGGTGATGAGCGAGGCGCTGAAGGGGCATCTGGCGATGCTGGCCTTCTCGGCGCTGATCGCGGGCTCCTTCTCGCTCGGCTCGATGGCGGCGCCGCATATCGCGCCCACGGTGCTCAACGCGGTGCGCTTCATCTTCGCCTCGGTGATCATCGGCGTGGCGGCGCATCTGACGGTGGGCATCCCGCGCAACGCCTTCGCGGCGCCGTGGCGCTACCTGCTTCTGGGCGGCTCGATGGGGCTTTACTTCGTGCTGATGTTCGAGGGGCTGAAGACCGCCGCGCCGGTCTCGGCGGCGGCGGTCTTCACGCTCACGCCGATCCTCGCGGGGGGCTTCGGCTACCTGATGCTGCGGCAGGCCACCACCCGGCGGATGGCGCTGGCGCTTGCGGTGGGGGGCGCGGGGGCGCTCTGGGTGATCTTCCGGGCCGATTGGGGCGCCTTCACCGCCTTCGAGGTGGGGCGGGGCGAGATCGTCTATTTCTGGGGATGCGTGGCCCATGCGGCCTATACGCCGATGGTGCGGCTGCTGAACCGGGGCGAGCGGCCGGTGGTGTTTTCCTTCGGGGTGATGCTGGCGGCGGCAGTGCTCGTCACGATCTCCGCATGGCCGGATTTCGGCACCACCGACTGGGCCGCGCTGCCGCCTGTGGTGTGGGTGACGATCGGCTATACCGCGCTCTTCGCCACGGCGCTCACCTTCGTGCTGCTGCAATTCGCCTCGCTGCGCCTGCCTTCGGCGAAGGTGATGGCCTATACCTATCTCACGCCCACATGGGTGCTGTGCTGGCAGGCGGCGCTGGGCCACGGGCTGCCACCGGGGATCGTGCTGGTGGGGGTGGGCTTTACCGTGCTGGCGCTGGCGCTTCTCCTGAAGGACGAGCACCCGCCCGCGCCGGCGCGCACGCCGCCGGCGGGGTGAATGGGCGGGGTGAATAGGCCGGGTGAGAGGCCTGGCGGGCGGGCCTAGCGCAGCCCGTCTTCGCCCTTCACCTCCGCCACGGTGAGCCCGCCCATCCTGTCATGCACGCGACCGCCCCGACTCATCGCGAGGATGAAGAGCAGCTCGCCCGCGCGGGGGCCATCGGGCAGGCCCACTTCCATCGCGTCGAAATGGCTGCGCACGTAGGCGGCGTTGATATGGCCCAGCGGCACGTCGATGCGGGTGCCGGGGCCGCCCTGTTTCATGGCCGAGGGCACGATGGCCTTGGCCTCGCCCAGCCGCGCGCGCATCGCGTAGCCGCCCGGCACATGCCAGAGCGCGGTATGTTCGAGCTCGCCCGCTTCGCCCGCCATGGCGGCCTTGCCGTAGCCGTCGATCCCCTCGATGCCGCCCATTGCCTCTATGAGCCGGTCGGTCATCATCAGCCCGAGCGGCTTGAGGTCGTCCATCGCCGATTGCAGCTCGGGCGCGTAGGTGCCGGCGAAAGGGTTGCCGACCAGCGCGGCGATGGCCGCGCGCTGGCGCGGCTGCGCGGGGGCCGGGCCGCCATCGTGGTGGATCTCTTCGATGAAGAGGGCGGTCTTGCGCAGGGGAAACTCAGGCATGGGGGAGGTCTTCTTTCTGGAGTTGCGGGAGCGGGCCTTCGGTGATGGAAGTGCCCTGAAGGGTGAGATGCGCGGCGACGATCAGGCCCTTGCGGCGAAAGGTGGCGGCGCGGGCGCGGCCGGCCTCGAGCGCGCGGGCGATCTCGGCTTGGGTCAGCGGGCCGATGGCGGTGGTGACGAGGCGCTCGCCGAGGTCGCTCTCGGCCGCGATCTCGCGAGCCGGGTGGCGGGTGATGGCCGGGTGGCCCGGCAGATCGACCGCGTTGGCGATGAGCGTGGCGGCGGCATCTGCCTGCGCGGCGGAGTGCGCGAGCACGGTGACGCTGTCGGCGATGCCCAGCGAGTGGCTGCGCCCCCCCTGGCCCGAGGTGGCGATGCCGCGCACGGGGTCGGCGGCATGGATGCGGATAAGGCCGCTGGGCGCCGAGGCGATGGCCGCGTCGAACCGCTCGCCGTGCGCGAGGTGAAAGGCGATGTCGCCGCCATTGTTCACATAGGCGCGCCGGATGCCGGGGCCGGCGCAGATGGCGCGCAGGATCGTCTCGGCGCCCGCGCCCGCCACGGCGGCCATGAGGGTGATGAACTCCGGCGCGAAGGGCGCGGTGGCCTTGGCCATGATCCGGGCGGTTTCGCCCTCGGGCCGGGGGCCGTGCGGGGCGCGCAGCCTCGGCAGCTCGGCCACCAGCTCGTCGAGCAGCGTGTCGAAGCGGCGCGCGGCGCGGCGAAAGGCTGCGTCGCGCCCGGTCCCGTCGATGCCGAGGATCATGTCGATCGGCCCGTGATGCAGATGCAGCCTGCGCCCGCAGGGCAGCCACGCGGCCTGCGCGCGCTGCATCACCCCTGCTCCTTGCGGGTGCCGACGGCACGCAGCGCCGCGCCGTATTCGCCGCCTTTTTCCAGAATGTCGGCCACCGTGCGCACCTGCGCGTCATGCCCGCCCAAGGCCCGGTAATCGGCGTGGCTGAGGGTGAACTCGAGCGGCGCCACCAGCGCGGGGGTGGGCACGTAGCCGAAGGAGCCATCGGGCATCTGCGTGACATCCACCATCAGGGTAATGCCGCCGCCCGGCCAGACATAGGCAGGCGCGCCGCCGCAGGTGACGCGGGTTTTCAGCGCCTGCACCGAGCGGGTGAGCGCCACCGGGTTCTTGGTGACGCCCGAGCGCAGCGAGCCGCCCGCGCCGGCCTGGAACATGACCGTGCAGAGCGCCGGTTCGCAGTTTTCCGAGATGAGATCGACGGACGGCCTGAGCGCCTCGGGCAGCTCGGCCTTCCGCGGCACGAGGTCATCGTCCAGCACGTAATAGCCCCATTGCTCGCCGGTGGTGGAGACCATCAGCAGCGTGAGGCCCGGATGCGCGCCCTTCTTCGCAAGCCACGGGTTGAGGATCGTCAGCGGGTCTTCGATATCGGTGCCGCCCCAGCCGCGCCCCGGCTCGGCCACCTGAAAGTAGCGCCCGGGCGTGGAGCGGCGGCCCTTGATGCGGATGCCGGTATCGGGCCAGCCCAGCACCTTGCCCGCCTGATGCTCGCTCACCACGCCGGTGATATGGTCGTCGACCACCACAACCTCGTCAACCAGCCCCTGCCATTGCGCGGCGAACATGCCGATGGTGGCCGAGCCGCAGCCCACGCGCATCCGCTCCTCGCGCTGGCCGTCGACGATGGGCGCGGCCCCGGCCTGCACCACCACGGTGGCGCCTTCATCTATGGTGAGTTCCACCGCCTCGCGATTGCAGAGCCTCAGCAGCGCGTCGCAGGTGACGCGCCCCTCGGACTTGCTGCCGCCGGTGAGATGCTCCACCCCGCCGAGCGAAAGCATCTGCGAGCCATACTCAGATGTGGTGACATGGCCGATGGCCTCGCCCTCGCAGCGCACGGTGGCGGCCTCATGGCCCAGGTGCCTGTCGGTGTCGATCTTCACCTTCACGCCGCAATAGGAAAAGATCGCCTCGGTCACCACGGTGATGAAATCGGCGCCCTCCACCTCGCGGCTCACGATGAAGGGGGCGGGCTTGTAATCGGGATAGGTTGTGCCCGAGCCCACGCCCGAGACGAAGAGATCTTCGCCGCCCAGCATCTGCCCGTCCCATTCGGAGGCGAGGAAGGGGCGGATCTCGCCACCCTGTTCCAGCCTGCGGTCGAGGATGGTGAGCGGGTCGCAGCGGACGATCCGGCCGCCCTCGTTGGCGTAGCGGTCGCAGGCGCCCACCTGCCCCTCGGCGATGTAGCACATCACCGGGCAGGCATCGCAGCGGATCTTCTCTTCCGGCCTGACGCGCCTTTCGCTCATCGCCCGGCCTCGGCAATGGCCGCGAGCACGCGATGGGGCAGGGCAGGCAGCTTCGTGATCCGCGCGCCGGTGGCGTGGCGGATCGCGCCTAGAATGGCGGGCGCGGTGGGGATGAGAACATGCTCGCCAAGGCCCTTGGCGCCCATCGGGCCTTCCGGGTCTGGCACCTCTACGAAGATCGTCTTCACCTCGGGCATGTCGCCGGTGGTGGGGATAAGGTAATCGTGCAGGTTCTCGGTGCGGCCGGGGATGTATTCCTCCATCAGCGCCAGCCCGAGGCCCTGCGCGATGCCGCCCTCCACCTGCCCCTCGGCCAGCAGCGGGTTGATGACGCGGCCCAGATCATGCGCGGCGGTGATGCGGGTGACCTTGACGGTGCCGAGCGCGGTATCCACCACCACCTCGGCCATCTGCGCACCGAAGCCGTAGACGGCGTAAGGCGCGCCCTGACCATCGGCATCGAGCGGCGTGGTGGGCGGGTCGTAGGTTTCCTCGGCCGCGAGCGCATAGCCATGCGCATCCGGGGCGATATCCGAGAGCGCGATCCGGGCCTCGCCGCTGCCGTCTGTTACGTGCAGGGTGGCGCCTTCGAGCGTTATCCGCGCGTCTTCGCCCATGTTCGTGAGGCTCAGGATCTGCGCCCGGAGCGCCTGCCCGGCGGCGAGCGCCGCGCGGCCCGTCACGAAGGTCTGCCGCGAGGCAGAGGTCTTGCCGCAATCGGGGGTGAGCGCCGTATCCGGCCCGATCAGGCGGAACTGCCCCACCGGCAGGCCAAGCGCATCGGCGCAGATCTGGGTGATGACGGTGTTGGCGCCCTGCCCGATATCGGTGGCCCCCTGATGCAAGCAGAGCGCGCCCTCGGGGGTGATGCCCACGCGGATGGTCGAGGGGTTGGGCAGGCCGGTATTGCCGCAGCCATACCAGCACGACGCGATGCCCACGCCATGCCGGAGCCGCCCACCCGCCGCGTTGGCCTTCCGGGCGGCCTCGTGCGCGGCCTCCCACGGGGCCTTCAGCGCATCGAGGCAGGCGGCGATGCCCACGCCCGAAAGCCGCTGCCCGCAAACCGTCGGCTGCCCGTCCTGCAAGGCATTGAGGCGGCGGAAGGCGAGCCCGTCCATTCCCGCCTGCTCGGCAAGGCTGTCATAGAGCGCCTCCTGCAGGATCGCGGCCTGCGGCACGCCGAAGCCCCGAAAGGCGCCGGAGATCGGCTCGTAGCTGTGAATGGCCCGCGCCTCTGCGAGATACGCAGGCGTATGGTAGGGCCCCGAGGCATGCACCGGCACCCGCCCCGCCACGGTGGGCCCCCAGCTGGCATAGGCGCCGGTGTTGAAATCGCCGTCGAACTCCAGCCCGGTGATGCGCCCCTCGGCATCCACCCCCGCGCGGCCCCGCATCTTCGCCGGGTGGCGCTTGGTGGTGGTGGCCATCGATTCCGCCCGGCTGTAGATCATCCGCGCGGGCCGGCCCGTCTTGAGGGCGACCAGCCCGATGAAGGGCTGCAGCGACAGGTCGAGCTTCGCGCCGAAGCCGCCGCCCGCCGCCGCCGGGATGATGCGCACCTGCTCGGGCGGAAGCCCGAGGATGCGCGCGGTGTCGTCGCGATCCATGATCGGGGCCTGCGTGCAGGCCCGGATCACCAGCGTGCCCGCCTCCATCCACGCCACCCCCGCCTCGGGCTCGATATAGGCGTGCTCGATATAGGGCGTCTCGATCTCGGCCTCCGCCACATGGGCCGAAGCGCCAAGCGCCGCCGCCACGTCGCCGCGCCGCACGAGGCCTCTCACCAGCAGGTTACCCTCGCGCGTCTCGTGGACGGGCTCTTGCGAGTCGCCCATCTCCCACGACACCGGGAAGCCCGCCAGATCGAGCGCCTCGATCACATGCGCCTCGCCCGCCACCAGCGCCACCGGCTCGCCCTTGAGGCGGATACGGGTCTCGGCGAGCGCGGGCTGGTCGGCGAAGGGCGGGATCGTGCCGAAGCAGTTGGCGCCCGGAATATCCGCCGCCGTGAAGACATGCACCTCGCCCGCCTGCGCTGCCTGCCACGCCCCCACGTCGCCCAGCGTGAAGCGTGCGGGCGCGAAAGGCGCCCGAACGGCCCGCACCAGAAGCGCGCCCTCGGGGCAGTCATCGGCGCCGTAGCTCTCGCGGCCATCGACCTTGGGCAGCCCGTCGAGCCGCTCGATCCGCGCGCCCACGGCAGCGCCCGCCCCGGGCATCACGGGCTCGGCACCCGCGCCCGCATCCATCACCGCGTCGATGATCTTCGCATAACCCGTGCAGCGGCAGAGCACCCCGCCGAGCGCCTCTTCCACCTGCGCGCGGCTGGGCTTGGGCCGCTCGCGCAGAAGCGCGGTTGCCGCCATCAGCATCCCCGGCGTGCAGATGCCGCATTGCGCCGCACCGTGCCGCAGGAAGGCCTGCTGCAGCGCGCCCATGCCCAGCCCCTCCACCGTGGTCACCGCGCGACCCTCGGCTTGTGCCGCGGGCGTGAGGCAGGCGCAGACCGGCGCGCCGTCGAGCAGCACCGTGCAGGCCCCGCAATCGCCCGCGTCGCAGCCCACCTTGGTGCCGCGCAGCCCGAGCCCCTCGCGCAGCACTTCCGAGAGCCGCCGCCCCGGTGCCACGGGCAGGCTCAGCGCATCGCCGTTCACGGTGAGTTGCAGGCTGTCGAACGGGCGGTTCATGCGGCGCGCTCCTTCTCCGGGGCGAGATCGGCCAGCGCCCGACGGATCAGCTCGCCCGCCGCGCGCAGGCGGTAGGCGGCATCGGCGCGAATGTCGTCGATGGGCGAGAGCACAGCGCTCAACAGCTCGGCCTCGACACGGGTCGGCGCATCACTCAAGGCAACTCCCTCAAGCGCCGCCTCCAGCGCCCCCAGCCGCTGCGCCACCGCGCTGCAAGACCCAACAGCAATCGCCGCCTCTTCGATCCGCCCGGCTTCGGCGCGCAACCGCACCGCGACCATGGCAATGGAGATCACCAGGTATTTCCGCGCCCCGAGCTTGAGAAACCGCGATTGCCCCTCCGTCGCGGCAGCCGGCACATGCAACGCCACCACCATCTCGCCGGGCGCAAGCACCGTCTGCCTCGGCCCGGTGATGAAACCCGCAAGCGGCACCCTCCGCGCGCCCTTCGCCGAGGCAATCTCCACCTCCGCATCGAGCGCCAGCAGGCAGGGCACGCCATCGGCGGCGGGCGAGGCGTTGCAGAGGTTGCCGGCCACGGTGGCGGCATTCTGGATCTGCACCGAGCCCACCTCGCGCGCGGCCTCCTTCAGCATGTCGAAGGCGGGCGGCAGATCGGCCCGGATCACATCCGCCCAGCTCGCCGCACCACCGATCCGCACATCGCCCTCCGCACCGCGCGCGACCCCGCGCAGCGCCGGAATGCCGGTGATGTCGAGCACGTCTCCCGGCAGGGCGCGCGCCTCGGTGGCGGGAAAGAGATCGGTGCAGCCGGCCGCGATGGTCATCGGCTGCCGGGCCAGCGCGTCGAGCGCCGCGTCGAGCGTGTCGGGCCGGAGATAGGCGGGCAATCGCGCCTCCCTTCGTTGGGGCTGGCCGGGCAAGCCCCGGCGTTTTGCCCGAATGGTGCGCCTAGGCGCCAACGCCTGTCAACTCCGTGCCGCGCCCCGGCTTCTTCTTGGGTCAAATACTCGAATGGCGCCGCGCTACACGCCCACGTACCGGTCGACGATGGAGTGATCCGCGCGCAGCGCCTCCGCGGGCAGCACCTCGCCGTTCCGTCCGTTCTCGATGAAGGCCACCCGGTCGGCCACCGAAAGCACCGCGTCCACCCGCTGCTCCACCAGCAAGATCGCCACCCCCGCCTCGCGCATCTTCACGATCACCTGCCGGATCGCCTCGATCATCGAGGGTTGAAGCCCCTCGGTGGGCTCGTCGAGCAGCAGCGCTTTGGGCTTGAGGCAGAGCGCGCGGGCGGTGGCCAGCATCTGCTGCTCGCCGCCCGAGAGCGTCTGCGCCTTCTGGCCCATGCGCTCCTTGAGGCGCGGGAAGAGCTCAAGCACCTCGGCCAGCACCTCGGGCCCCGAGTTGCGCGCGCCGAGCCCGATCTCGAGGTTTTGCGCCACGGTCAGCCCCGAGAAGAGCCTGCGCCCCTGCGGGATGTAGCCCAGCCCCGCGCGCGGCACCTCGTGGGCGGGCAGGCGGCTCAGCTCGCGGCCATCGAGCAGCACCCGGCCCGACATCAGCGGCAAGAGCCCCATCGCCGCCTTCATCGCCGTGGTCTTGCCCGCGCCGTTGCGGCCCAGAAGGCAGAGGATCTCGCCCGGCGCGACCTTCAGCGAGAACTCCCGCAGCACCTGCGCGCGCCCGTAGCCTGCATTGACGTGGTCGAGCTCCAGCATCAGCCCGTCCCCAGATAGGCGGCCTGCACGGCGGCGTTTTCGTGGATCTCCTTCGGTGTGCCCTCGGCCAGCACCTCGCCGAAATTCAGCACCGTCACCCGGTGGGCGGTTTCCATCACCACCGACATGTTGTGCTCGATGAGCAGTATCGTGGCCTCCCCCGAAAGCTCGGCGATCAGCGCCTTGAAGGCGTCGATCTCGCCATCGGCGAGGCCCTGCGTGGGTTCGTCGAGAATGAGCAGGCGCGGGCGCTGCACCAGCCCCATGGCGATCTCCAGCAGGCGCTGATGCCCGTAGCTGAGGTTGCCCGCCTCTTCCTCCGCGCGGTCGGCGAGCCCCACGCGCTCCAGCGCCGCCTCCACCGCCTCGGCCACTGCCTTGCCGTGGAGTCTGCGCCGTGCTGCGAGCGCCACGTTCTCGCGGGCGGGCAGCCGCGCGAAGACGGAGGTGATCTGGAAGGTATAGGCCATGCCCTTGAGGATGCGCCGGTGGGCCGGGAGCGCGGTGATGTCGGCCCCGTCGAAGCTCACGCGCCCCTCGCTGGGCGGGATGCGCCCGCAGATCATGCCCACGAGCGTTGTCTTGCCTGCGCCATTGGGGCCGATCAGCGCCCGCACCTCGCCCTCGGGCAGGTCGAAATCGACGCCGCTCACCGCCGTGAGCCCGTCGAACCGCTTGGTGAGGCCACGGGTGGAGAGCAGCGCGCTCATGGCATCCCCCGCCAGAGCCTGCGCCGGATCTCCCCCGCAAGCCCCTGCGGCGCGAAGAGCGTTAGCGCCACCAGCACCACGCCCGCGATCAGCATGTAGGCGGTGGTGAGCCCCGAACTGAGGTCGATCAGGTAGAACATGAAGAGCGTGCCGACGAAGGGCCCGATCACCGTGCCCGCCCCGCCCAGGAGCACCCACAAGAGCGGGAAGATGGAATATTGCACCGAGGCGAAGCTCGCCCCCGCATAGCCGAAGAGCAGGCCATAGGCCGCGCCCGCCGCCGCCGCGATCGTGCCCGAGAGCACCATCGCGCCGAGCTTGTGGGCGAAGGTGTCGTAGCCCAGCATCCGCACCCGCTCCTCGTTCTCGCGGATGGCAACCAGCGTCTTGCCGAAGGGGCGGCTGACCAGCCAGAGGCAGATGAGCAGGCATGCCGAGAAGAGCGCCCAGGCGGCGAAGTAGCGCGCGGTGGGCTGGCTGAGGTCGATCCCCCAGAGCATGCGCTGGGCCGCCTGGATCACGAAACCCTCGTCGCCGCGCGTCCATTCGCCGAAATAGAGGATCGTGAGGTAGCCCGCCTGTGCGAACATCAGCGTCACGATCATGAAGGCCACGCCCGAGGTGCGCAGCGCCAGGAGCGCGAGGGCAAGCGCCACCACCGCGCCCGACACCACGCCCACGATGAGCGCCGGGGCGGGCGTGAAACCCGCGTGCTGGATGGTGAGCCCCATGCCATACATGCCCGCCGCGAAGAAGAGCGCGTGGCCGAGGCTCAGGAGGCCCGTGTAGCCGAAGAGGATGTTGTAGCCCACCGCGTAGCTCGCCAGCACCATGATGCGCGCGAGGTTGCCGTGGTGATAGGCGGGCAGCACGAATTGCAGGGCGAAGAGCACCGCGATGAGCCCCAGGTGGAGCGCGAGGCTGCGGGAGATGCCGCTCATGCCGTGCGCGTTCCGAAAAGGCCCTGAGGGCGGAAGACGAGCACGAGCCCTACCAGCAGCGTCGCCAGGATCTTGGCCAGCGTCGGCGAGAAGAAGACGGAGATGATGCCGTCGGAAAGCCCGATGAAGATCGCCGCCACCACGGTGCCGGGCAGGCTGCCGAGGCCCCCGATGATGACCACGATGAAGCTCAGGAGCAGCGGGTCGGCGCCCATCAGGTAATGCGCCTGCTGGATCGGCACGATCAGCACCGCCGCCAGCGCCGCCAGTCCCGCGCCGATGCCGAAGACCACCGCGTAGACCCGCTCCACCGGGATGCCGAAGGCGAGCGCCATCTCGCGGTCGGCCTGGGTGGCGTGCATCAGGAGCCCGATGCGAGTGCGCGCCATCATCAGCCAGACGCCGCAGAGCACCGCCGCCGCCGCGCCGATCACGGCGAGCTTGTAGGTGGTGGTGGAGAGGCCCCACGGGAAATAGAACTCGAAGCCGTTCTCGCCCCACTCGAACCACGGCAGCGCGATCCGCTCGTTGAAGGGCGCCTCCACGGGCCGCGCCTCGGGCCCGTAGGTCATCAGCGTGAGCTGCTGGATGATGTAAAGCAGCCCGATGGTGGCCACGATGGTGCGCTCGGGGTCATAATCGAGCCGCTTGAGGATGGTCATGTCGGCGGCCACCGCGATGGCCCCCACCAGCAAGGGCGCCACCACCAGCGCCGCCACGAAGCCCAGCGCCGGATGCCCGCCGAGGCTGTGCGCCACAAACCACGCGATCACCGCGCCCAGCATGAAGAACTCGCCATGCGCGATGTTCACCACCCGCATCACCCCGAAGACGAGGCTCAGCCCCACGGCGGTCAGCGCCAGCACCGCGGCGGTCACGGCCCCTTCGAGCGAGGCGAGCAGGATGTAGGGGCCTAGCTCCATGACGGTGTTCCAGCGTCCCGCATGTCTCGCGCGCCCAAGAAAATTAATCGAATTTTCTTGGGCACATTTTCTTCCACTAAGAAAATGCCCCGGCGGCCAATGTCCCGCGCCGGGGGCGGCTGTCTTGCCGTCAAGTCACAAGCTCTGCGTGGTGTAATCCACCTCGTCGGGGTAGAGCGTATCCTCGATGGACGTGGTGTGGACGCGCTTGAGCATCCCGCCTTCGACCCGGCTGATATACTGGTGCCCGAACACCTGGTGGGTCTTGCCGTTGAAGCGCTTGGCGCCCTGCGGATGCTCCATCGAATGGGGCATGTCGGTCATCGCCTCCACGGCCTCGATCAGCGCGGCACGGTCGCCCGGGCCCTGGTAGCCCGCCGCTTCCATCCCGGCCTTCACCACGTAGAGCGTCTCCCAGCAGCCGAACATGTGGGCATAGGTGGAGATATCGGTGGCATCGCTCACCGAGGCGCCACGCGCATCCACGCCCACCTGCTCGCGGTAGAACGCGTCATACTCGCTCTGGTCTTCCTGCGCATGGCGGGGCATCCCCTCCCAGAAATAGGTGCCCTCGAGGAATTCGAGGCCCGGGCTCGCCATGTCGACGGCCTCGAGGCTGTCGATGAAGCCGAACATCTCGGGGCGAGACGGCCCGAAGAACTCGCCCAGTTCCTTCACGAAGGTCAGCACGGCCGGGCCCACCATGACGTGGTAGAGCACTTCCGTTTCGCGCGGGATCTTGGGGAAATACTTGGTGAAGGAGGTTTCGGCGGGCGGAATGGCGATATGCTCGAGCACCTCGCCGCCCTGCGCCTCGATCGCGGCGGTGAAGAAATCGCGGTGATCGTGGCCGAAGGCGAAATCGGGGAAGATCATGGTGACCTTCTTGCCGAGGTTCTCCGCCACGAAGGGCGCCATCGCCTGCACCTGGCTCTTCACGTCGGTGATGCCGGGCTGAAGGGTGTAGCGGTTGAGCATGCCCGAGGCCACGTGATGGCCCTCCGACACGACGAAATAGGGCAGTTTCAGCTCGCCCGCGCGCGGCGCGGAGCCGATCACCACGTGGCTGAAGAGCGTGCCGAAGCCCACATCGCAATTGTGCTGGGTAGCGAATTTCTCCACCACCTCGGCGCCGCGCTTGGGGTCGGTGCCGTCATCCTCGGCCACGATCTCCACCATGCGGCCATTGATGCCGCCGGCCTCGTTGATGAGCTTCACGGCGGCCTGCGTGGTGCGGTCATACCAGCGGCCATAGGCGGCGCCGATGCCGGTGCGGTGCACCTGGAAGCCGATCTTGATGGGCTCCGAGCTTTGCGCCTGCGCGTAGCGCGCCCAGAGCGGCAGGCTCGCCGCGCCCGCCGCGCCGACGGCGCCGCCCGCCAGTGTCTTCAGCGCCCCTCGGCGCGTGGTGCCCTTCTTGGTATTGGTCATTGCAAGCTCTCCCTGTTCCTTTGTTGCGAGACACATGCCCGGCCCCTTGCGATCGACTCTGCGAAGGCGCGGGGCTTTTGTCCAGTTTTTTGGAGGCTCAGAGGCCGCGTGGCGAAGCGAGGAGCCAGAGACCGAAGAAAGTATAGGCAACCATGAACGCCGCGAGCGGCGCCTGCCCCAGCACGGCGCGGCGCGTGCTGCCATGCCCCCGGAGCGCCAGCGCATGGGCGAGCAGGATGGCGATGACATGCCCCACCACCACCGCGCCGGCCTGCGAGAGCCAGATGCTGCGCACCGTGCCGGGCGTGTTGAAGAAGCCGGTGGTGACGTAGAAATCGCTCAGGCCCAGCAGCGCGGCGCCGCTCGCCATCGGGTCGTTCATCGCCTTGAGCAGGTATTGCCCGTCGACCATGGCGGAGGTGAGGTAATGCGCAATGTGATAGCCCAGCGCGATGGGCAGGATCGAGGGCGCGAAGAGCCGGAAGGCCTCGGAGAGCGGCCGCCCGGTGCCGGCCAGCCGCTCGCCCAGCCAGAGGCAGGCGGCGAAGGCGGCGACGAGCAGCAGGTTGGCGGCCAGAAGCCCGCCCAGCGTCTGCGCGATCACCGCTGAGCGGCCCGGAAACTCCAGCGGGTTCAGCCCCAGCACCCCCAGCCACCAGAAGGTTTCGTTGAGGCCGTCGAAACTGCCCGTTCCGAGCAGCACGAGGCTGAAGACGGCGAGCCCCATCGGCGGCAGGCCGCCCCTCAGCACCTGCCAGCCGGGCAGCCCGAGCGCCACGCGCCCGCGGGCGCGGCCGAAAAGCGCCATGCGCGCATAGAGCCGCATCAGCACCGTCAGCCCCTCCGCCCGCACCATCCATGCCGGGCCGAAGAGCACGAGGCCCAGAAGCGCGGCATACCAGTAGAGCCCCGCGAAGGCCGCGAGCCGCGCCGGATCAGCCGGGGCGGGATCGGCCAGCAGGAAGGCCGCGAAGCCGAGGAAGATCGCCACTGCCGGCCAGTGCCCCAGCCAGCGCGGATAGCGGAAGGGCGCGCGGGTGCCGGTGAGGCGGGAGAGCAGTGCGGCAGGGCCCGTCCACGGGTTTGTCCAGCGCCAGTGATTGCCGATCAGCCCCTGAGCCGAGACAAGGCCGATCCACCAGAAGACCCAGACGAAGAGCGGCAACGGGTTCACCAGCGGGTCGCGCGGGCCGGTGAAGCCGCGCCAGACGAGGAAGCCCAGCACCAGCGCCGCCGCGCAGCTGGTGAGATGCCGCAGCGTGAGCCGCCCGGGCCGGAAGAGCGCCGCGACGCGGAAGAGCCCATCCGCCGCGCCGGGGGGCAGGAGCGCCAGCAGCACCACCGTGAGCGCCACGCTCGCCACGCCCGCACCGATATAGACATCCGTTGGCAGGAGCAGCACGAAGCCCTGCTCGGAGGCATGGGCGTGGGCCGCCCGGGGCAGAAGCGCCAGAAGGCTCGCGGCCGCCAGAAGCGCGGCAGGCCCGGCCCTGCGCCACACGCTCATGCCGCGCCCCGCTCAGCTGCCGATGCCATTGGCCAGTTTGTCGAGTTCGCCATATCGCCACAAATGGATTTCACGCGCCAGCCTCAGGCTCGGCTTGATGCAGAAGAATACCGAGCCGATGACGAAAAGCCAGATCGCCGCTGTCTCGTAATCGGGCCAGAAGAAAAGTATCGAGCCGATGAGGAAAGAAATGGCAGCCGCGAAATCCACCGCGGTGTGAAAGAGCTCGTAAATCGCGTAGATCCGCCGCGTTTCCGCCGTGCGCTGCCGGTTCTCGAGCGTGAAGAATGCCATGCGCTGTCTCCCTTGCAAGCCTATGCTGGTCCCGAGATTAAGGCCGAAGCAGTAGGCTGCAAGGGGAAGGGCTTAGCGCGACAACCCGCCATGCAGCGTGGGCACGTCGAGCGGGGCGAAGCCGTAATGCTTGAGCCAGCGCAGGTCCGAGTCGAAGAACGCGCGCAGGTCGGGGATGCCGTATTTGAGCATGGCGAGCCGGTCGATGCCGAGGCCGAAGGCGAAGCCCTGCCATTGCGTCGGGTCGACGCCTGCCGCCTCCAGCACCTTCGGGTGCACCATGCCCGAGCCGCCTGCTTCGAGCCAGTCGTCGCCCTCGCCGAGCTTCAGCGTCCCGCCTTCCCATGAGCAGCGGAAATCGATCTCGGCGGAGGGTTCGGTGAAGGGGAAATGCGAGGCGCGGAATCGCACCTCGATATGCTCGACCTCGAAGAAGGCCGCCGCGAATTCCTCGAGGCACCATTTCAGGTTCGCCATCGAGATGTCACGGTCGATGGCCAGCCCCTCGATCTGGTGGAACATCGGCGTGTGGGTCTGGTCGTAATCGGCGCGGTAGACGCGGCCTGGCGCGATCACTCGGATGGGCGCGCCCTGTGCCTGCATCGCGCGGATCTGCACCGGCGAGGTATGGGTGCGCAGCACATGCGGCGGGCGCTCGTCGCCCTCGGCGCGGTGGGTGTAGAACGTATCCATCTCGGCGCGGGCAGGGTGGTGGCCGGGGATGTTGAGCGCGTCGAAATTATACCAGTCGCTCTCGATCTGCGGGCCCTCGGCCACGGCGAATCCCATATCGGCGAAGATCGCGGAGACCTCCTCCATCACCTGGCTCACCGGGTGGATGGTGCCGGTGCGGCGGGCGCGGGCGGGCAGGGTCACGTCGAGCCACTCGGCCTTGAGCCGCGCATCGAGCGCCGCATCGCCCAGCGCCGCCTTCTTCGCCGCGAGCGCCGCGTTGATCTCGTCCTTGAGCGCGTTAAGCTTGGGGCCGGCCTCCTGCCGCTCTTCCGGGCTCATCTTGCCCAGTTCGCGCATCTTGAGGCTCACCTCGCCCTTCTTGCCCACGGCCTGCACGCGCAGCTCCTCGAGCGCGGCCTCGTCGGCCGCCGCGGCA
>JAVKDQ010000004.1:0-13243 GCA_040222155.1 Roseovarius sp. | reverse complement strand
CAGCAGGGCGCCGAACCCCGTGTTGAGCATCCGGGCGCTCCGGGGTGTGCGGAAACAGGCGGCGAGCCTGTCTCCCGCCAGGGTCCAGAGCAGGAAGGCCACGAGGTTGTTGAGCGTGAAGACGGTGGTGATGAGCAGGACGGTGGCCACGGTGCCGAGGCCCGAGGGGCCGAGAAACTGCGCGAAGATCAGCCCGATCAGCACATAGGCCTTGGGGTTGAGCACCAGCAGGACGACGCCATCGCGAAACCCCGCAGGCCGGGGCGCCGAGGTGCCGCCCAGCACGCCCGCGCGCAGCATCTTCCACGCGATCCAGAGCACGTAGAGCGAGCCCCCGACCTTCAGAATGGTGAACAGCGCCGGAACCCGCTCGATCACGGCGAGAAAGCCGAAACCGATCGCCGCCGTCACCAGCCATGTGGCGACGTGATAGCCGAAATTGGCGGAGAGCGTGGCGCGCAGGCCGAAGCGCGCGCCATTGGCGGCGAAGAAGAGGTTGCCGGGGCCGGGGCTGTAGGCCAGCGGGAACAGGAAGACGAGCAGGGCGATGGCGGTTTCGATCATGGCGGGTCCGGAGGCTGGCGATGCTCTCCACATGCCGCCGGACCGGCCCCGATAGCGACCCGTTTCCTGCGGAAAGGCCCGCCCGCCTCGCCGCAAGCGGGCTCTTGCCCGACCCCGCGAAACCCACTACTCCCTCGCATATGTTCGACAACGCCGACGATATCCATCCGCTTTTCGAGGGCGCGCCCAAGAGCACCCAGTTCCGCAAGCTCCGCAAGCGGATCGTGCGGCAGGTGCGCGAGGCGGTGGAGCAGTTCGGCATGGTGGAAAAGGCCGATGTGCCGCCGAAGTGGCTCGTCTGCCTCTCGGGCGGCAAGGACAGCTACACGCTGCTGGCGGTGCTGCACGAGCTCAAGTGGCGCGGGCTTCTGCCGGTGGAGATTCTCGCCTGCAATCTCGATCAGGGGCAGCCGGGCTTTCCGGCCACGGTGCTGCCGGAGTTTCTCGAGAAGCGCGGCGTGCCGCACCGGATCGAATATCAGGACACCTATTCGGTGGTTGTCGACAAGGTGCCCGCCGGGCGCACCTATTGCGCGCTCTGCTCGCGGCTGCGGCGCGGGCATCTCTACCGCATCGCGCGCGAGGAAGGCTGCTCGGCGGTGGTGCTGGGCCATCACCGCGACGACATTCTCGAGACCTTCTTCATGAACCTCTTCCACGGCGGGCGGCTGGCCACCATGCCGCCGAAGCTGGTGAACGAGGAGGGCGATCTCTTCGTCTACCGCCCGCTGGCCTTCGTGGCGGAGGCGGATTGCGAGCGGTTCGCCAAGGCGATGAACTATCCGATCATCCCCTGCGATCTCTGCGGCTCGCAGGACGGGCTGCAGCGCCAGCAGGTGAAGCGCATCCTCGACGGCTGGGAGGCCAACAGCCCCGGCCGCCGGCAGGTGATGTTCCGGGCGCTGATGAACGCGCGGCCCTCGCACCTGCTCGATGCCGGGCTCTTCGATTTCGCGGGGCTCGAACGGGGGGCGGCCAAGCCCGAGGGCAACCCCGAGGCGGTGCCGAAACTGCGTTAAGCGGATCTTCAGCCGCCGGGGCTAGGGTGTTCACCGAATGTTCGGCGGATACGAGGCTTCATGCAGCGCTTTCGGTCATGGTTCGGGGTGCTGCGTGCGGCGCTCTTCGAGGCCCTTACGGGGCCGGCGGCCCTTGTGGGGCTGCCCTGCCTCCTGCTTCTGAGTTTCTGGGCAGGGGGCGAGCGCATGCTGCTCGCCGCCTCCGTGGCCGCGAGCCTGCTGCTCCTGATGGCGCTCCTCGCGCGCGCGCGGCTCTCCTCCGGGCTCTCCTCCGCGCGCGGGGCGCTGGCGTTGCGGCCGTCGCGGCACGGGCAGGATCTTCTGGAGGCCACGCTGCAGCGCAGCCTCGCCCGCGCGGCGCGGCAGGGCGGGCTGGCCAGCTGCATCCTGCTCGAGATCGGCAGCCGCGAGCGCTTCGCGCCCGGGGCCGAATCCGGCGCGGGGCCCGAGGGCGGCGCCAATGCGCCGCTGCAACGGCTGCGCCGTGTGCTCAGGCGCAAGGATATCGTGATCGAGCTGGGCGGAGGCCGGTTCGGCATCGTGCCCGCGCCGCTGGGCGAAACCCCGGCGGAAACGCTGATGCAAATGGCCATGCGGCTTCAGACCGCCGTGCAGACGCCGCTTCTCTCGGATGACGGGGTGGCCGGCATCGGCGCGGGCTTCGCCGCGGCGCTCGGCGTGGCGCTCGGCTCGGGCCGCGAGGGCGAAACCGCGGAGGCGCTGCTGCGGGGCGCGCGCGAGGCGCTCGAACGGGCGCGGGCCACGGCGCCCTCGGCCATCAAGCTGAGCGCGCCCGGCATCACCGGGGCGGCAGGCACCTCCGGCGCCAGCGAGTTGCGCGACGAGGCCGATACGGCGCTGCGCAACGGCGAGATCCGGCCATGGTTCCAGCCGCAGCTCTGCACCGATACGGGCGCCGTCTCCGGTTTCGAGGCGCTGGCGCGCTGGCGCCATCCGCTGCGCGGCATCGTGCCGCCCGGGCAGTTCCTGCCGGTGCTCGAGACGCTGGGATACGGCCCGCGCCTGCAGGAGCTGATGCTGCGCCGCGCGCTGGGCGCGCTCAAGGCATGGCAGGCCGAGGGGCTGGAGGCGCCGCGCGTCTCGGTCAATTTCGCGCCGGACGATCTGCGCGACCCCACCCTGCCCGACCGCATCGCCTGGGAGGTCGACCGCCACGATCTCTCGCCCGGCAACCTCGCGGTGGAAATCCTCGAGACGGTGGTGGCCTTCGCGCCCGACGACACCATCGCGCGCAACATCCAGCGCCTCGCCGAAATGGGCTTCCGCATCGATCTCGACGATTTCGGCACCGGCCATGCCTCGATCTCGGCGCTCAAGCGCTTTTCCATCCATCGCCTGAAGATCGACCGCTCCTACGTGCGCCGGATCGACGCGGATCCGGGCCAGCAGCGGCTTTTCGCCGCCATCCTCTCGATGGCCGAACAGCTCGAGCTCGAGACACTGGCGGAAGGCGTCGAGACGCAGGGCGAACATGCGCTCGCGGGGCAGCTCGGATGCGGCCATGTGCAGGGTTTCGGCATCGCCCGGCCCATGCCCTTCGAGCAGGTGGGCCCGTGGCTGCGCGCCCATGACGCGGCCCGCGCCGCCCAGCCGCAGATCCGCAATACAAGCCGCTAGCCCGCGGCGGAGCGCAGCGGCACAGCCCGAATTGGCCCGATTCCCCTTGACCTTTGGGCCATCACTCTGTTGAACCCTCCCAGCAGTTTTCAGGAACAATGGGTGACGGCCGGCCATGGACGACCAGAACAAGAACCTCCTTCTTGCCACGGGCTTGAGCTTCATCGTCATCCTCGTGTGGTTCGTTCTGTTTCCGCCGCCCGAAGCGCCGCCGCAGACAGACAGCGCCACCGCCACCAGCGCCACCACCGAGGGCGCGACCGATGCGGGCGACGGCGTGGCCAGCGCCCCCGTGGCGAGCGACCCGGCGAGCGCAGATGCGGCCTCCGCCGCCGCCGCCGAGGCCGAGCCCCGCGACGATGCCCCGCGCATCGCGCTCGACACCCCCACGCTCGAGGGCGGGATCTCGCTGCGCGGTGGCCGGCTCGACGAGCTGCGCCTCAAGAAGTACCGCGAGACGCTCGAGCCCGACAGCGACATCGTCACCCTGCTCTCGCCGGTGGGCAGCTCGCACCCCTATTACGCGCTCTTCGGCTGGGCGCCCGGGCAGGGCCTCGCCCCCGACCAGGTGCCCGGCGCCAACACGCTCTGGCAGGTGGAAAGCGGCGAGACGCTCTCGCCCGGCAGCCCGGTGACGCTGATCTGGGACAACGGCGCGGGGCTGATCTTCCGCCGCGAGATGAGCGTCGACGAGAAGCTGATGTTCACCATCCGGCAGACGGTGGAAAACACCGGCGCCGAGGCGCGCACGCTCGCCCCTTACGGCATCCTCGCCCGCCACGGCCAGCCGCAGAACCTCAAGAACTTCTTCATCCTGCATGAAGGCGCGATCCGCATCGTCGATGGCGAGCTGACCGAAACCGATTACGACGATTTCGAGCCCGCGAGCGCGCACCAGACCATCGCCGTGGAAGAAAGCGCCTGGACGGGGTTCACCGACCACTACTGGATGACCACGCTCATCCCCGGCGCGGGGCAGGGCGTGAAGATCTCCACCTTCCACGACGTCGCGCGCAACATCTATCAGACCACCGCCAAGCAGCCCACGCTGCAGCTTGCGCCGGGCGAGAGCGCCGAGGCCTCGATGCGGCTCTTCGCGGGCGCCAAGGAATGGGAGACGATCCGCAACTACCAGAACGAGGACGGGGTGACGAAATTCCTCGATTCGATCGACTGGGGCTGGTTCTTCTTCCTCACCAAGCCGATCTTCGCGGTGCTGCATTACCTCAACGCCATGATCGGCAACATGGGCTGGGCGATCATCGCGCTCACGCTGATCATCAAGGCGCTGCTCCTGCCGCTGGCCTACAAATCCTACGTCTCGATGGCGAAGATGAAGGAGCTGCAGCCGCAGATGGAGAAGATCAAGGAGCGCGCCGGCGACGACCGGCAGAAGCTCCAGAAGGAGATGATGGAGCTCTACAAGAAGGAGAAGGTGAACCCGGCCTCGGGCTGTCTGCCGATCCTGCTGCAGATCCCGATCTTCTTCTCGCTCTACAAGGTGATCTTCGTCACGCTCGAGTTGCGCCACGCGCCGTGGATTGGCTGGATCAAGGACCTTTCCGCGCCCGACCCCTCGTCGCTCTACAACCTCTGGGGCGTCTTCCCGTGGGATGCGCCCGAGACCGGCTCGATCCTCGCGCTGATCTTCATCGGCATCCTGCCGCTCTTCCTCGGCATCTCGATGTGGCTGCAGCAGAAGCTCAACCCGGCGCCCACCGACCCGACACAACAGATGATCTTCGCGTGGATGCCGTGGGTGTTCATGTTCATGCTGGGCAGCTTCGCCTCGGGGCTGGTGCTCTACTGGATCGCCAACAACACCATCACCTTCTGCCAGCAATATCTCATCATGCGCAGCCAGGGCTACAAGCCCGACGTGTTCGGCAACATCAAGTCGGGCTTCAAACGCAAGGCGAAATCCGAGGGCAAGCCGAAGCCGGAGAAGAAGTGATGGTGGCTTCGGTCACCGGGCTGTGGCGCTACCCGATCAAGAGCCACGGCCGGGAGGCGCTGGAGCGCGTGACCCTGACCGAAGGCCAGACCATGCCGTTCGACAGGCTCTGGGCCGTGGCGCATATCGAATCGCTCGCCGATGGTTCCGAATGGGTGCCCTGCGCGCATTTCTCGCGCACCGCCAAGGCGCCGGGGCTCGCCGCCATCTCGGCCCGGCTCGACGAGGCCCGGGGCGAGATCACCCTCACGCATCCGGCGCTGGGCACGCTCGGCTTCAACCCGGATGAAGAGCCGCAGAAGCTGATCGACTGGGCCGGCGGGCTCATCCCAGAAGGCCGCCTGCCCTCGCACCGGGTGATCCGCGCGCGGGAGCAGGGCTTCACCGACAGCGATTTCCCCTCCGTGACGCTCTGCAACGCCGCCTCGCACCGCGCGGTGGAGGCCCGGCTGGGCCACGAGATCGCACCGGAGCGCTGGCGCGGCAACATCTGGGTCGAGGGCCTGCCAGCCTGGGAGGAATTCGGCTGGATCGGCCGCGAGATCCGGCTGGGCGCGGCGGTGCTGCGCGCCGAGGAGCGGACAGACCGCTGCCTCGCCACCCATGCCAACCCCGAGACCGGCGCGCGCGACCACGATCTGCTGTCGGTGCTCGACAGCTTCGGGCATCGCGACTTCTCGGTGCGCGCCCGGGTGGTGCGGAGCGGCGAGTTGGCGCTGGGCGACGCGGTGGAGCCGCTCTGATGGCGCTTCCCTTCCCCCTGGCGCCGGAGCCGGATGCGCCCGCCGCCGAGGCCGGGCGCAAGCTGTTCGCGGGCGAGGTGAGTTTCGTCAAGGGCGTGGTGGCCATGTCGGGCCTGCCGCCCGCCGACCGCGCCGAAGTGTGTTTCGCGGGGCGCTCGAACGTGGGGAAATCCTCGCTCATCAACGCGCTCACCGGCCGCAAGGCGCTGGCGCGGGCCTCCAACACGCCGGGCCGCACGCAGGAGATCAACTATTTCGCACTGGGTGCCGCGCATTACCTCGTCGATCTGCCGGGCTACGGCTATGCCAACGCGCCGCTGCCCAAGGTGGAGGCGTGGCAACGGCTGCTGAAGCAATATCTCTCGGGCCGCGCAACCCTGCGCCGCGCCTTCGTGCTGATCGACACGCGCCACGGGGTGAAGCCGGTGGACGAGGAGATCATGAGCCTGCTCGACGGCGCGGCGGTGACCTTCCAATGCGTGCTGACCAAGGCCGACAAGGTGAAGCCCGCCGAGCAGGAGCGCATCCTCGCGCAGGTGCGCGGCCGGCTTGCCACCCATCCGGCGGCCTATCCCGAGCTCATCCTCACCTCGAGCGAGAAGGGCGAGGGGCTGGCCACGCTCCGGGCCGCGATCGCGGGCCTCGGCTGAGGGAACGAAGTATTTGGACCAAGAAGAAGCGTGGGGCGCGCCTGATGCCCTGCTTCTTCTTGGTCCAAATACTTTCGCCGAAGGCATTCCGCAGCCGACGGCCCTTGCGCGGTTTTCGGGGCAAAGCGCCTTGCGGCGCGGGGCGGAACCGCCGATAACGCGGGGCGAGTGAGGGACGGACAATGAAGACGAGAGAGATGAATCGCGACTGGATCGCAACCGCGAGAACCCTGAGCGAGGCGCTGCCCTACCTGCAGCGCTACGATGGCGCGATCGTGGTGATCAAGCTCGGGGGCCATGCCATGGGCAGCGACGAGGCGATGGAGAGCTTCGCGCGCGACGTGGTGCTGATGCGGCAGGTGGGTGTGAACCCGGTGATCGTGCATGGCGGCGGCCCGATGATCAACGAGATGCTCGAGAAGCTCGCCATCAAGTCGGAATTCGTGCGCGGCAAGCGGGTGACCGACGAGGCCACGATGGACGTGGTGGAGATGGTGCTCTCGGGCCGGGTCAACAAGCGGATCGTGCAGGCGATCAACCGGCAGGGCGGCAAGGCGGTGGGGCTTTCGGGCAAGGATGCCAACCTCATCATCTGCGAGCCCTCCGACCCGGAGCTGGGGCTGGTGGGCGAGCCCGCGGAGGTGGACCCTTCGATCCTGCGGACGCTCTTCGGCGATGACACGATCCCGGTGATCGCGCCGCTCGGGGCCGGGCGGGGCGGCGAGACCTTCAACATCAACGGCGATACGGTGGCCGGCGCCATCGCGGGCGCGCTGAAGGCCGACCGGCTGCTGCTGCTCACCGATGTGGAGGGCGTGAAGGACGAGGCGGGCCGGGTGCTGACCGAGCTGACCTCGACGCAGATTCACGAGCTGACCGCCGCGGGCGTGATCGCGGGCGGGATGATTCCGAAGACCGAGACCGCGCTGATGGCGATCGAAGGCGGGGTGCGGGCGGTGGTGATCATCGACGGGCGCGCGCCCAATGCCGTGCTGCTCGAGCTTTTCACCGAGCATGGCGCGGGCTCGATGATCCGGGCCGGGTAACGGCTGCGTGGGACGCTCTTGCGCGGGCCGGTTTTCGGATTAGGCTCTGGCCCGTGGAAAACGAAGCAGTGATACGTCTGGCCGTGTTTCTGGGCCTTTTCGGGGTGCTGGCCCTTGCCGAAGCGCGGCTGCCGCGCCGCAAGCGGCGGCAACCTCTGGGGCGGCGGTGGCTGACCAACTGGGGCATCGTGATCCTCGACACGCTCACCTTGCGTGCCTTGGCGCTGGCGCTGCCGCTGCTGGCCGTGGGCGCCGCGCTCGATGCAGAGGCGCAGGGCTGGGGGCTGATGAACGCGCTCGACCTGCCGCTCTGGCTCGCGGTGATCGCCACGGTGCTGATCTTCGATTTCGCGATCTGGGCGCAGCATCTGGTGACCCACAAGGTGCCGCTCCTGTGGCGCATTCACCGGGTGCACCATGCCGACCGCGATATCGACGTGACCACGGCGATCCGGTTTCACCCGGTGGAGATTGCCCTTTCGATGCTGCTCAAGATCGGGCTCGTCTACCTGCTGGGCCCGCCGGCGCTGGGGATCATCCTCTTCGAGATCATTCTCAACGGCACGGCGATGTTCAACCATGCCAACCTGCGCCTGCCCGGCCCGGTGGACGCGGCGCTGAGGCAGGTGATCGTGACGCCCGACATGCACCGGGTGCATCATTCTGCCGAGAGGGCCGAGCATGACAGCAATTACGGCTTCGCGCTCTCGATCTGGGACAGGCTTTTCGGCACCTATGTGCCGCAGCCGGGGGCGGGGCATGACGAGATGACCGTGGGGCTCGAATGGCAGGACGACCGGCCTTCGCGGCTCGGCTGGTCGCTCGTGCTGCCCTTTCGGCGCAAATGACGCTGGAGGAGATCGAGGCGGCGACGGCCGCGCGGCACCTCGCGGTAATGGGCGTGGTGCATGACGATCTGCCGGAGGGGGTGGAAAGCCTCGTGCTGCTCGGCCCCCGGGAGCCGGAGTTCTGGGCGCATTTCACCGGATCGGACGAGTATCGCGACGGCGCGCCCGACCCGCTCGACCGCTGGTCGGCGCGGGTGATCGGGGCGCTGGCGGAGGTGCTCGGGGCGCGGGCCTTCTTTCCCTTCGGGGGGCCGCCGCACCAGCCCTTTATCCGCTGGGCCAAGGCGAGCGGGCGGGCGCATAACTCGCCGGTGGGGCTGCTGGTGCATGACACGGCCGGCATGATGGTGTCTTACCGGGGGGCGCTGGGCTTCGGCCATGCGCTGGAGGCGCCGGAGCCCGGCCCGAGCCCCTGCCTCTCCTGCGCAGGCCAGCCCTGCCGCACCGCCTGCCCGGCCGATGCCTTTGCCTCGGGCAGCTACGATGTGCCCGCTTGCAAGGCAGATCTGGAGCGCGTGGGCAACGATTGCATGGAAAGGGGTTGCGCGGTGCGGCGGGCCTGTCCACTCAGCCGGGCCTATGGCAGGGTGGAGGCGCAATCGGCCTTCCACATGCGAGCCTTCAAGTGAAACGTCTGATCCTCATGCGCCACGCGAAATCGAGCTGGGACGACCCCCGGCAGGAGGATCACGAACGCCCGCTCAACGGGCGGGGCCGGGTCTCGGCGCGGGTGCTGGGCGAATGGCTGCGGCACCGGGGCGAGATGCCCGACGAGGCGCTCGTCTCCACCTCGGCGCGCACGCGGGAGACGTTTCTGCGGCTCAAGATCGCCTGCGACACGCGGTTTCTCGATGCGCTCTACCTTGCCGAGCCGGAGGAGATGCTGGAGGCGCTGCGCGAGGCCGAGGGCGAGACGGTGCTGATGATCGGCCACAATCCCGGCATCGCGTGGTTCGCGCAGAGCCTTCTGGCCGCGCCGCCGCCGCATCCGCGCTTCATGGATTACCCCACCGGGGCGACGCTGATCGCCGAATTCGACGTGGAAGACTGGGCGCAGATGGGCACCGGCACGGGCCGCGCGCTGGCCTTCATCATCCCGCGCGAGCTGACGGGATAGCAGGCTCAGGCGAAGAGGCGCTCGACCTCGTCATGCCGGTCGCGCGCCTTTCGGAGCCGGTTGGTGCGCATCAGCGGCGGGGCGCCGGCCATGCCGTGCAGGGTTTCGGTGAGCAGGCCCTTCTTGCGCAGCTCCGGCGCGACCGACATGCAGGTGGCGATCAGCCCCCTGTCGTTGAAGGGGTTCACGTAATGCGGGCGGCCGTAGCCCTGCAGCTTGGCGCCGAGCGTGTTGGGCAGCAGGAGTTCGGTGAAGGCCATCTCGTAGGTGCGGGCGCGGGCGTTCTCGGGCAGGGTGCGCATCCAGGCGAGGTAATCGTCGCGCCAGTAGGCGGCGTTCTCCTCCGCCGTGCGGCCGCCGAGGGCGAGCTTGCCGATGGCGTGATCGAGCTCGAAGGCGAGGCTGTCGCGCGGCCACTGGTTGGCTTGCGTCATGTCCATCACGTTGCCGCGCAGCACCAGCTCGGCCTCGGGGAACTCCTGCGGCACGAGGGCCGCGGCGGCCAGCTCGCTGCGCATCGGCGGGTGGATGTAGCCGGTGGCGTGCAGGAAGTTCCATTTCAGGCGGCGGATGTCCTTCGTGGCGAAGCGGCCCTGCTGGAAGGCCTTCACCGCGTCGAGAATGCGGAACTCGAGGCCGAGATCCTCGGCAAGCTGGTTGCCGAGATAGCAATCGAACTGCGTGATCCAGTTGACCCGGTGCGCATAGGCGCCCTCGAGCCCGCCGAGGCTCTCCCGCGCGGAATAGGCGAGCGTGCGACTGTCATTGCCGCCGGTCAGCGGCAGCAGGCAGCGGTGATGCGCGACAAGGGCGCCGGTGACCTGCCCGAGCCGCTCGAGCAGGCGCTCGGCGGTTTCAGATAGGGCAAGGCCCCTGCCCTCGAAACATTCGTCGCCCCGGGGCCAGTGGCGGTGGAGCGTGAAATCCGACAGGGCGAGATAGTGGTTGGAGAGGCCGCGCGTGACCTCGCGGTCGCAGGTGAGCTGGAAGCCGTAATTGCCGCCCTCGTTCCTGATGGTTTTCGCGTGGAGGCGGGTGCCGTGCTCTACCCAGCGGCGCAGCGCTAGGAGCGGCGAGGAGGCCACGAGCCCCTCGGCGGGGTTGAAGACGGCGGGCATGTCCATCACCGGGTCGAAATAGGCGCGGGGGCCGCCGGGGCCGAAGAGAATGGCGATGTAGCGCCCGGCGAGCGGCTCGACGGCCTGCTCGACGGCGGGCCAGAAGCCGCGCGCGGTGCAGGCGGCGCCGATACGCAGGCCGGACTTGCTGACGACGCTGCCCGCCGCATCGACCGCCACGCCCAGAAGCCAGCCGCAGGGCGCGCCCCGGGCATCCTCGATGACCCGGCAATCGAGGCGCGGGCAATGGCGCAGCGCCCAGCCTTCCAGCGGCTCGGGGCCGGCCCAGCCCGCAACAGTGGGGGGCGCGCCGCGGGCCAGCACGTATTGATGCGCGAATATCTGCGCGAAATCCTTGGTGCCATCGGCGCAAAGAAGTTCTGCGGCGAGCATCTCGCCTCCTGCCTGTCTGACTGCTCTCTTTATCGTTGATAGGCAGTATAGGTTAAAAAACGGCGCCCGCCAAAGGGTTGACGAGCGCCGCGCATGTTTTTTTCGGGATCCGTGTGGCGGATCAGTGACCGAGGATCTGGCTGAGGAACAGTTTCGTCCGCTCGCTCTTGGGATTGTTGAAGAATTCCTCGGGCTCGTTCTGCTCCACGATCTGGCCCTGGTCCATGAAGATCACCCGGTTGGCGACCTGCCGCGCGAAGCCCATCTCGTGGGTCACGCAGAGCATGGTCATGCCTTCCTCGGCGAGCTCGATCATGGTGTCGAGCACCTCCTTGATCATCTCCGGGTCGAGCGCCGAGGTGGGCTCGTCGAAGAGCATGATCCGGGGTTTCATGCAGAGCGAGCGGGCGATGGCCACGCGCTGCTGCTGCCCGCCCGAAAGCTGGCCCGGATACTTGTCGGCCTGCTCGGGGATCTTGACCTTGGTGAGGAAGTGCATCGCGGTTTCCTCGGCCTCGCGGCGCGGGGTCTTGCGCACCCAGATCGGCGCGAGGGTGCAGTTCTCGAGGATGGTGAGATGCGGGAAGAGGTTGAAGTGCTGGAACACCATGCCAACCTCGGAGCGGATCCTGTCGATGTTCTTGAGGTCGTTCGACAGCACCGTGCCATCCACCGTGATCTTGCCCTGCTGGTGTTCTTCCAGCGCGTTGATGCAGCGGATCAGCGTGGACTTGCCCGAGCCCGAGGGCCCGGCGATGACGATGCGCTCGCCCCGGTTCACGGTGAGGTTGATGTCGCGCAGAACGTGGAACGAGCCGTACCACTTGTTCATGCCGGTGATCTCGACGGCGATCTCGTCGGAGACCGTCATCTTGGTGGGATGCGTTTCAACAGCCCTGTCAGCCATAAGGTGGTCTCCTTACCGATGGTCCGTGGTGAGCTGGCGCTCGAGCCACTGGGAATATTGGGAAATGCCGTAGCAGACGACGAAGAACAGAAGGGCGGCGAAGGTGAAGAGCTCCCAATAGACGCCGTTCCATTCGGTCGAGGCGAGGATCGGGCCGCGGATCATGCCCACGAGATCGAACATCGAGATGACCGACACGAGGGTGGTATCCTTGAAGAGCCCCACCGCCACGTTGACGATGCCGGGGATCGAGATCTTCAGCGCCTGCGGCAGGATGATGAGCCGCATGGCCTGCGCGTAATCGAGCCCGAGGCTGTCGGCCGCCTCATACTGCCCCTTGGGCAGCGCCGCGAGCCCGCCCCGGATCACCTCGGCGATATAGGCCGAGGCGAAGGCGGTGATCATGATGATCACGCGGATGATGAGGTCGAAGGTCGTGCCCGGCGGAAGGAAATAGGCCAGAACCACGTTGGCGACAAAGAGCAGCGTGATCAGCGGCACGCCCCTGATGAACTCGATGAAGACCACGCAGAAGCCCTTGATGATCGGCATGTTCGATTGCCGCCCGAGGGCCAGCGCGATGCCGATCGGGATCGAGAGCGACACGCAGACCGTGCCGAGGATGAGGTTCAGCATGAACCCCCCGATCTCGCGGCTTTCCACCGCCGGCGTGGCGAGAACGCCCTCGACGGGGATGAAGCCGGTGATCCACCAGACGATGGCCGCCGCGGCGATGCCCCCGAAGAAGCCCATCGCAAAGCTGCGGGTCACCAGACGTTCGTAGACGACATAGCCCACGACGAAACCCAGCAATGCGAAGACCGGCACCAGAAGCGAGCCGCCCCAGATCAGCCAGAAGGCGATGAAGGGGTAGAGGCCGGTAAAGATCAGCAGCTTGCGCGGGAAGATCTTGAAGAAGAGCACCGGCGCGATGGCCACGAAGAGCAGCAGGAAGGCGAGCGTGACCCGCCAGTAAAGCTCCGGCGGATACTGGAAGCCGAAGAGAAGCTGGTTCCAGCGCTCCGTGAGCACGGCGAAACAGGCGCCGGTTTCGCCCTGAAGCACGTCGCGGCAGGCCCGGATGGAGGGTGCGTCCCACACACCGTTGACGATCCAGGGCGTCACCGCGACGACAAGCTTGTAGACAACGAAGATCGACACCAGCGTCAGGATGGAGTTGGCCGTGCTGGAGAAGAGGTTCTCCCGCAGCCACTTGACGATGCCGGCCTGCGAGGCCGGGGGCGCT
>JAVKDQ010000003.1:0-64079 GCA_040222155.1 Roseovarius sp. | reverse complement strand
TGCCCAGAACCAACCCGAGCCATGGCGCGCGCGAGCGGAGGTAGTTGCGCCAGAACCAGCGGATATTGTCGCGGTCCTGCGCGGAATAGAGCGGCTGGCGCCTTGTCTTCGGGGTGTCGGGCATTGTGGCTCGCGTTCGGGGCCTTGGGTTTCGCCTGCCTATAGTGGGTTCGAGCAGAAAGGTCAGCCCCAAGATTTCCAGTGCCGGGCGCGCGCCCATGAGCCGACCGCACGAAAAAGGCGCGCCCGGAGGCGCGCCTTCAGATCTTGTCGGCCTTTGCGGCGTGTCAGTCTTCCGCTTCGAGCGACAGTGCCACGAAGCGCGGCTCGCCGGCGCGGCGCACGAGCAGCAGGAGCGATTTGCGACCCGCCTCGCGCGCCTCGTCGATCCGGTCTTCGAGGTCGGCAATGCTGCGGATCTGCTGCTGGCCCACTTCGGTGATCACGTCACCCGCGCGCATGCCCTTCTCGTAGGCTTCGGAAATCTGGTCGATATCCTTCACCACCAGCCCTTCAGCATCGCCATCGAGCTCGAGTTGGCTGCGCAGTTCGTCGTCGAGGGGCACGAGCGTCAGGCCCATCATCGTCTGTTCCTGCGCCTCTTCGGGGTCACCGCCCGGCTGCGCGGCAGGGATGGCGCCTTCAGCTTCCTCGCGGCGCCCAAGCGTTACCTTGAGCGTTTGCGTCTTGCCTTCGCGGAAGACCACCACACGCACCGTCTTGCCGACCTCGGTGTTGCCGACCTGCCGGACGAGGCTACGGGTGTCGCTCACTTCGCGCCCGTCGAAAGACACGATCACGTCGCCCGATTTCATGCCCGATTCCATGGCCGGGCCTTCGGGAACGTCCGTCACCAGCGCACCAGCGGCCTTCTCTAGGCCGATGGCCTCGGCCACGTCGTCGGTCACGTCCTGAATGCGCACGCCCAACCAGCCACGGCGCGTTTCACCGTATTCGCGAAGTTGGTCGACCACGCGGGTCACGACGTTGGATGCCATCGAGAAGCCGATGCCGATCGAGCCACCGGTGGGGCTCAGAATGGCGGTGTTCACCCCCACGACCTCGGCATCCATGTTGAAGAGCGGGCCGCCAGAGTTGCCGCGGTTAATGGCCGCGTCGGTCTGGATGTAGTCGTCGTAAGTACCCGAAAGTGCCCGATTGCGCGCCGAGACGATGCCGGCGCTCACAGAGAACCCTTGCCCGAGCGGGTTGCCCATCGCGACCACCCAATCGCCCACGCGAGCGGTGTCGCTGTCGCCGAAGGTGACGAACGGCAGCGGCTCGTCGGCCTCGACCTTGAGAAGCGCGATATCGGTCTTCGGGTCGGTGCCGACGAGCTTGGCTTGAAGCTCCTTGCCCGAAAAGAACTCGATGATGATCTCGTCGGCGCTTTCGATCACATGGTTGTTGGTGACAACGTAACCATCCTCGGAGATCACAAAGCCCGACCCCAGCGCCGAGGTACGGCGCGGCCTGTCGCCGTTGCGATCCTGGAATTCGCGGAAGAAATCCTCGAAGGGCGAGCCATCGGGCACAAGCGGCATCTGGTTCGTGCCTTGGGCCACGACGGTGGACGTGGTGATGTTGACAACGGCCGGGCTCACCTTTTCGGCCAGATCGGCGAAGCTTTCGGGCCGCGCTTGAGCGGTGATCGCCTGCGCGATCACCAGCGCCATGGTGAGCGCTGTTATCCAGAAGGCCCGAAGCAGGCTCCGGCGCTCCTCTGCTATTGCGATGGGTTTTGCGAACACTTGAAACACTCCTCCGGTTTCCCCGGCCCTGTCTGCCGCACGGCCGGATGATGTTTTCCACTGATGCCAATGTAGGAACCGCATCGGCGAACACAAAGGCTCGTGGAGATTGTCACGCCCATGTGAACCTTGTGTCACCACCGCGTTACGCCCCCAGCATCTTTGCGCACCAGAGAAACACGAGCCCCACGGCGAGCGAGGCGAGGCCCAGAAGGCGGCGGGTTTCGATGGGCATGGCCCGGAGCGCCTGCAGGAGCTGCTCAACAAGCGAAGGGGCCAGTGCATAGACCAGCCCCTCCACGATCAATACCAGCCCAAGCGCCAGAAGCAGCGTTTCGAGCATGCACGCCGCCTATTGTGCCGCCGGCTCCGCCGAGGGGCGGCGATTCTCCACCGGCGCGCCCGTGTCGGAGCGCAGGTAGTTGAAGAACTCGCTGTCCGGCGAAAGCACCATCGAGCTGTTCTCGCCCTTCAGCGCATTCCGGTAGGCGTTGAGCGAACGGTAGAACTCGAAGAACTCCTCATCCGCGCCGAAGGCCTCGCCGAAGATGCGGTTACGCTCGGCATCGGCCTCGCCTCGGATGATCTCGGCATCGCGGCGCGCGTCGGAGACGATCTCCACGTTCGTCCGGTCGGCCTGCGCGCGCACGCGTTGCGCGGCTTCGTTACCGCGGGCGATCTCGTCGGCCGCCTCGCGCTCGCGCTCGGCCCGCATCCGGGCGAAGGTGGCGTCGAGGTTCTGGCTCGGCAGGTCGGTGCGCTTGAGCCGCACGTCGATGATCTCGATGCCGAGTTCGGTGGCTTCCTCGATCGCCGCGTCGCGGATGCGCATCATCAGCGCTGCCCGGTCGGTGCTCAGGATGTCGTTCGAGGCGACCGTGCCGAGGATCTCCCGTGTCTGCGACCGCAGGATCGAGTCGAGACGGTTTTCGGCTGCGGTGATGCCGCCCACGCCCACCGCCTGCCGGAAGCGGTTCACATCTGCGATGCGGTAGCGCGCGAAGGCGTCGACCACGAGCCGCCTGTCGTCGAGGGGTGTCACCTCGAGCGGATCGATGTCGCGGCTCAGGATACGGTCGTCATAGCGGACGACCTCCTGGATCAGCGGGATCTTGAAGGCGAGGCCCGGGTCTTCCTTGACCTTGACCACCCGGCCGAATTGCAGGACGAGCGCCTTCTCGCGTTCGTCGACGATGAAGATGGCCGAAAGAGCAGTGGCGATGATGACCGCCAGGATCGGCAGAAGATAGCTGGATTTACGCATGTCTTTGTGCCTCTCGGGTTACTGCTGCTGCGACCGGCGCAGTTCGTTGAGCGGAAGGTAGGGAACGATGCCCTGCTGCCCGCTGGCGCTGTCCTCGAGGATGATCTTGTCGATATCGCCGAGCACGTCTTCCATCATCTCGATGTAAAGGCGCTTGCGCGTCACGTCGGGGGCTTTCTGGTATTCGGCCAGAACCGCGCTGAAGCGGCTTGCCTCACCGGTTGCCTCGTTGACGACCCGCGCGCGGTAGCCCTCGGCTTCCTCAAGCGTCTGCGCGGCTTCACCGCGCGCCTCGGCAAGAACCCGGGCCGCATAGGCATCGGCCTGCTTCTCGAGCCGGTCACGCTCCTGCTCGGCGGCCTGCACCTCGCGGAAGGCGTCGATCACCTCCTGCGGTGGGTCGGCCTTGTCGAAGTTGACGCGGATGATGTTCACGCCGCTGTCGTAGCTTGCGAGCGTCGACTGGATGAGATCCTCGAGCCGCGAGGAAATCACGCCACGGTCGCGGTTGAGGATCGGCGCCAGTTCGGATTGCGCGATGATCTCGCGCATTGCCGATTCCGACACGGCGCGAATGGTCATCTGCGGGTCGCGGAGATTGAAGAGATATTTCGCGGGGTCGCTGATGTTCCAGACCACCTGGAAGTCGATATCCACGATGTTCTCGTCGCCCGTAAGCATCAGGCCGGCTTCCGAGCCGCGCCCGCCGACGCCGATATCCTCGTTCTGCTCGCGCGTCACGGCGAGTTTCTCGTAGGTTACGAGCGGCCAGGGAGCAAAGTTGAGGCCCGGCTGGGTGGTGCGGTAGTAATCGCCGAGGAAGAGCTCCACCGCCTGTTCTTCAGGCCGCACAGTGTAGAAGCTGGCCGCCGCCCAGAGAATGGCCGCGACGAGCAGGCCCAGAAGCACCGAGCCGCGCCCGAAGGTCGGCCCGCCACCGCCACTGCCATCGCCACCGTTTCGGCCGCTGCCGCCGCGGCCGCCCATGATGGCGCGGAGCTGGTCCTGCCCCTTGCGGATCAGGTCGTCGATTTCTGGCGTCTGCGGCCCTGCGCCTTGCGGGCCACGCCCACCGCGGTTGCCGCGACGGTCGTCATCGTCGCCCCCGCCGCCCGAGTTTCCGCCGCCGCCCCAAGGGCCGCCAGAATGTCCAGCCATGTAATCTTTTCCTCTTCCTGTCTGTCCCGTCGGACCTGTCTTGCCTAAACTGGGCATCAAGCTCCAAAAATCAACCTGTTCTGACCGGCTCCCTGAGGGTCACAATCTCTTCCGACATGGTCGGATGCACCGCCACCGTGCGGTCGAAATCCTCTTTCGTCGCGCCCATCTTCACCGCGATGCCCGCCAGCTGGATCATCTCGCCCGCCCCAGGCGCGACGATATGACAGCCCAGCACCTTGCGACTTTCCCGGCTCACGATGAGCTTCATCAGCACCCGTCCGGCCCGTCCGGCGAAGCTTTGCTGCATCGGCTTGAACGAGGTGGCATAGACCTCGATCGGCTCCTGCTCGCGCGCGGCTTCCTCCGAAAGGCCCACCGTGCCCATCTCGGGCTGGGTGAAGATCGCCGTGGGGATGAGCGCGTGATCCACCGGGGTCGGGTTGCCCCGGAACACCGTCTCCACGAAGGCCATCCCCTCTCGGATCGCCACCGGCGTAAGGTTCACCCGGTCGGTCACGTCGCCGATGGCATAGATCGAGGGCACTGCCGTCTGGCTGTATTCGTCCACCACGATCTGGCCGTTGCGGCCAAGCTCAACGCCAATCGGCTCGAGCCCCATGCCATCGGTATTGGGCGCGCGCCCGGTGGCAAACATCACCTTCTCGAACACCCGCTCGGTGCCGTTTGTGGCCTTAACCTTGTAGCCGCCCTCCACGGGTTCCATCGCGAGGATGTTGGTGCCCAGATGCAGATCGACGCCGTTCTGGATCATTTCCTCCGCCACCAGCCCGCGCGCCTCGTCGTCGAAGCCTCGCAGCACCTGCGCACCACGGTAATACTGCGTGACTTCCACGCCGAGCCCGTTGAGAATGCCCGCGAATTCACAGGCGATATAACCGCCGCCGATGATCAGAATCGAGCGGGGCAGGGTCTCGAGGTGAAAGATGTCGTTGGAGGTGATCCCGTGCTCGGAGCCGGGAAGGTCCGGCACCACCGGCCGCCCGCCCGTGGCCACGAGAATATGCTTGGCCGAAAAGCTCTGGCCGCCTGCCAGGGTAACGGTATGCGCATCGGTCAGCCGGGCGCGCTGGTCGAAGGTCTCCACGTTCGAGTTCTTCAGGATCGAACGGTAGACGCCTTCGAGCCGGTCGAGCTCGGCATGGAGTTTCGCCTTGAACGAGTGCCAGTCGAACCCGCCTGCATGCACTGTCCAGCCATAGGCCTGCGCATCCTCGATATGGCCGGGGTATTCGCTGGCGAAAACCATCAGCTTCTTGGGTACGCAGCCGCGGATCACGCAGGTTCCGCCGTAGCGGTCTTCCTCCGCAAGCGCCACTTTCGCGCCTGCCTGCGCTGCCACCCGCGCGGCACGTACGCCGCCCGAGCCGCCGCCGATGACGAAGAGATCGTAGTCGAATTCCATGGCCGCCGCCTTCAGTCCTGCAGGTCGGAAAAGAGGTTCTCCGATTCGACGAAATCGAGCCGATCTTCCTCCACCGTGCCTTCGTTGATGTCGCGCGTCTCGACCCGGCCGTCGCCATGCCCGAGGATCACGATGTCGCAGATATCCATGAAGAGCCCGTTTTCAACCACGCCGGGCATCTGGTTGAGCACCATGGCCATCTGGTGCGGGTTGCCGATGCGCCCCAGATGCAGATCGAGGATGTAGTTGCCCTCGTCGGTGATGAAGGGCCGCGCGCCATTCATGCGGAGGGTGGTGTCACGCCCCAGAACATCCATCGAAACAAGCAGTTCCTCGATCAGCGCCTTGGTGGTCTGCCAGCCGAAGGGGATCACTTCCACCGGCAAGGGGAACGCGCCCAGCGTGCTCACCTCCTTGCCAACATCGGCGATCACGATCATCTGATCGGAGGCGGTGGCCACGATCTTTTCCTGAAGAAGCGCTCCGCCGCCGCCCTTGATGAGATTGAGCTTGCCGTCGAACTCGTCGGCCCCGTCGATCGTGACGTCGAGCCATTTCGCCTCGTCGAGGCTTACAACCGGGATGCCCACGTCGCGCGCGAGCTCGGCGGTGCGGGTGGAGGTGGGCACGCCCCGGATGCGCAGCCCGTCCTCGCGCACCAGCTCGCCCAGACACCGCACCATCCATGCGGCGGTGCTGCCGGTGCCGAGGCCCACGCGCATCCCGTCTTCCACGAAATCGACAGACCGCTTGGCGGCAACGAACTTGGCCTTGTCGATGGGCGACAATTCTCCGGACATGCGGCAACCCTCCAGATGATCTTTCGCGCTTATAAGAGAGATGCGCCAAGGGTGCGAGGCCGAATTGCGCCTGCGGGTAGCCTTGCGTAGGGCGCGCGGCACGGCAACGTCCCGCGCGCCATGCGAGAGGTCGCTTTCCGGCAGGACAGGGTGCGTGCCGCTGCCCTAAATCGCGCCCATGACACAGCTCTATCGCCTCCACTACGCCCCCGACAACGCCTCGCTGGTGATCCGCCTCGTGCTGGAGGAACTGGGTGTGCCCTATGAAACCCTGCTGCTCGATCGCAAGACGCGCGCCCACAAGGCGCCGGCCTATCTCGCGGTCAACCCCAACGGGCTGATCCCAGCGCTGGAAACCCCCGATGGCCCGATCTTCGAGACAGCGGCGATTCTCCTCTGGTTGGCGGACCGCCACGGCAAGCTCGCCCCCGCACCCGAGAGCGCCAACCGCGGCGCCTTCCTCAAGTGGCTCTTCTTCGCCTCGAACGGGCTGCATGTGTCGCTACGGGCACGGTTCTACCCCGAGCAATATGTGGGGCAAGACGCCACTGCGCATGCGGCGCTTAGGGCGCATCTCAGGGGCGAGGTTTTGCGGCAGACAGGCCTGCTCGAGGCAGAGGCGGCTGAACGCCCCGATTGGCTCGGCGGGCCGGCCCCCTCGGTGCTTGATTTCTACCTTGCCTGCCTCTTCCGCTGGGCGCAGATCTACCCGGCGGATGAAGCCGAAAGGTGGTTCCAGTTGGAAAACTGGCCGCATCTGCACGCCATGGCGTCTCGTCTGGAACGTTGCGAAAGCACGCGCGCTGCCATAGATGCGGAGGGGTTGGGAGAGCATCCCTTCACCGCACCCGAGCACCCGAACCCGCCAGAAGGCAGCGCCACCTGATGTTTCTTTCCGTCTTCGAGATGTTCAAAGTGGGGATCGGCCCCTCCTCCTCGCACACCATGGGCCCAATGGTGGCAGCGGCGAAGTTTCTGGCCAAGATGCGCGCCGCGCCTTTCGAGTTTCACGGGCTGAAGGGTTCGCTGCACGGCTCGCTCGCCTTCACCGGCGTGGGCCACGCCACAGATCGTGCCACCATCCTCGGCCTCGCGGGCTTCCTGCCCGACACCTACGACCACGAGAAGGCCGAGAAGGTGCTCGCCGAGATCCGCGACACCCATACCGTCAAGCCGGAGGGCCTGCCTGCGCTCGCCTTCAACCCCAAGGATGATCTTGTCTTCGATTTCGGCCCCAACCTGCCCGGCCACGCCAACGGCATGATCCTGATGGCCACCGACAGGCAGGGCGACGTGATCCTGCAGGAGACATATTATTCCATCGGCGGCGGCTTCGTGATGACCGAGGCAGAGCTTGCGGCGGGCCGCAACACCGACGAGGGCGCGCCGGTGCCCTACCCGTTCAAGAGCGCCGCCGAGATGCTGGAGATGGCCGAAACCTCTGGCAAGAGCATCGCCGAGATGAAAAAGGCCAACGAGATTTCGCGTGGCGGGCCGGAAAACCTGCGCTCGGGCGTGGCGCGGATCTGGGAAGTGATGAACAACTGCATCGAACGCGGCATGGCGCGGGATGGCGAGCTGCCCGGCGGGCTGCGTGTGCGCCGCCGCGCCAAGGGCATCCACGATGCGCTGATGGCCGAGCGCGGCACCAACCTAAACGCCCCCCACAAGATCAACGACTGGATCAGCACCTACGCGATGGCGGTGAACGAGGAAAACGCCGCCGGCGGGCAGGTGGTGACCGCGCCCACCAACGGTGCGGCGGGCGTCGTTCCGGCGGTCATCAAGTATTGGCTGGAACATGTGCCCGGCGCCTCCGAGAGCCAGATCGAAGAATTCCTGCTCACCGCCGCCGCCATCGGCGGGCTGGTGAAGTACAACGCCTCCATTTCCGGCGCCGAGGCGGGCTGCCAGGCAGAAGTGGGCAGCGCGGCGGCCATGGGCGCCGCCGGGCTTGCGGCGGTTCTGGGTGGAACCCCTGCCCAGATCGAGAACGCCGCCGAGATCGCGCTCGAGCATCACCTCGGGATGACCTGCGACCCGGTGAAGGGCCTCGTGCAGGTACCCTGCATCGAGCGCAACGGGCTGGGCGCCATCAAGGCGGTGAGCGCGGCGAGCCTCGCCCTGCGCGGAGACGGCACGCACCTTGTGCCGCTCGACGCCTGCATCGAGACGATGCGGCAGACAGGGGCCGACATGAGCGAGAAATACAAGGAAACCTCGCTCGGCGGGCTGGCGGTGAACATCCCGAACTGCTGAGCGGGGAGCCGCGCGCCGCAAGTCCGCGCCGTCATTCTCCCCTCGATCCCTCGGCATGTCGCGAACGCGCTTGCATTTCCCGCGCGCCTGCGGCCCTGTCCCTTGCATGACACCCGCTCCCGCCAGAACCTCGCTCGGCATCCTCTTGATGGTTGCCTTCGCCCTCATCGCCCCGGTGATGGATGCCACCGCCAAACTCATCGGGGATGCGGTGGCCGTGGGGCAGGTGGCAGCCTCGCGCTTCGCGATGCAATTCTTCCTGCTCCTGCCCTTGGCGCTCGCAATGGGCTGGCTGCACCGGCCCGGTGCGCGGGAGGCGGGGCTGCACCTCATCCGCGCCGCGCTCATCCTCGTCGCCACCGCCTGCTTCTTCACGGCGTTGCGCTACATGCCCATTGCCGATGCTATCGCCATCTTCTTCGTCGAGCCCTTCATCCTCACCATTCTGGGCGGGCTGCTTCTGGGCGAGCCCATCGGCCCACGCCGCTACATCGCCTGTGGAGTAGGCTTTGCCGGAGCGCTGCTGATCATCCAGCCGAGCTTTCGCGATGTCGGGGCTGCCGCTTTCCTGCCGCTGGTGACCGCGTTTCTCTTCGCCTTCTACATGATCCTCACGCGCCGCATGGCCACGCGGATGCATCCGATCGCGCTTCAGGTTCATACCGGCCTTGCCGCGCTCGTTCTGGCCGTGCCGGTGCTCTGGGCCTTCGACGGCTCGGGCGTTGGCCCACTCGATCCATCTTGGCCCGCAGCCCGCGAGATGTGGCTTCTGATCCTGCTGGGCACGATCGCAACCCTCACGCATATCTTCCTCAGCTTCGCGCTGTCTTTCGCACCGGCCTCGCTGCTCGCGCCTATCCAGTATCTGGAGATCGTCAGCGCCACGCTGGTGGGCTACTGGGTTTTCGGCGACCTGCCCGATGCGCTCTCCTTCGCGGGTATCGCGCTGATCGTGGCCTCGGGGCTTTTCGTCTTCTTCCGCGAACGGCAGGTGGAGAAGGTACCGCCCCGCCGCCCGCTGCCGCCGCCCTGAAATGCGGGCCCTAACCTCAGGCTTCCCAGCGCGCGCTGCTGGAAAGGAGTGCCACCACGGCAGCTTCCAGCGTGGCCTCGGGCAAGATCACCAGCATCTTCGGCGCGGTCACAGAAAGGTTCACCGGCCCCAGCGCCTCGTTGGAGGTTCCCACGCGGCCATCGGGCGCGAAATTGAGCCCGCCTATGGGCCAGCGCAACCCGTCCGAAACCCCCTCGACCGCCCCCATCGGAAAGAGAGACACAGTCGTGCCCGGCGCAAGCTCGAGCGCCAGCGAGGGCGGGCAGAGAAACACGAGCTCAAGTTCCCCGAGCAGCAGGCATGGCCGTTCCGGATGGCGCACCAGCGTGTTGTAGGCGGCAAGCTGATGGTCGAGCCTGTCGCCCGAAAATCCGATACCCAGCACCAGCGGAGCCTCGATGTTGCGCAGGCATTTGTCGAAATCGGTGCTGTCCTGCTCGTCAATGGGATGCAGCGTTTCATCGGGCAGGCTGGCGCGCGCCTCCTGCGAAAGGCTGTCGAAATCGCCGATCACCGCCTCCGGGGTCACGCCCAGCGCCAGCGCCGCATCCGCCCCGCCATCGGCGGCCACCACATGGGGGCCAATCCGCCTCACGCGCTCCAGACGCTCTTTCGTGATCGCCGCGCCGCCCACCAGCGAAACCGGTTCCGTTTGTCGAACAATCACGAAAACCTCCCCGGCATTGTTCCCAAATTAGGAAATAGAACACATTCTAACCACTAAATGATACGCTAAACATCCAAGAATCGGACAGCTTTGGTCCTGTCGGTGATGGTAAACATCGTTGTTGCGGGCAGATCAATGCGAGCATGAATATGGTTAATACAAGTAAAATCCTCACGGTTTCATACGGCACCTTCTCGTGCACGCTTGAGGGATTCGACGATTCGTTCGAAACGATGAAAGCGATTGCGGAGTATTTCCGCGACCTCGCGGCGGACGATCGATACTTCGGAGCCGAGCCCCCCACACCGGATGCCGAGATGCTCGCCCGGATCGCCGAGCGCGAGATCGCCCGGCGTGTGGATGCGCATGAAGAGAGTGGCAAGATCGTGCTGCGCGCGGCGCAGGCGCTGTCGCAGCCGGAAGCCTCGCCGCAACCCGCGCCGCAGCCCGAGGCCACCCAGCCCGAACCCGCTATCGCGCAGCAGCCTGAAGAGCAGCCCGCGCCCGAGATCGCCGAGCCGGACGCAGCCGATCTGGCAGAGATCCCGGCCGATGACGCGAAGATCGCTGCCGCGGCCGAAGAAGAGCCCGAAATCGAGTTCGACGCGGCACTCTTCGCCGACGACGAGGCGGAAGAGCCTGAAGAGGCCGAGATGATCGCGCCCGCCGAGGCGCCGGAAGACGAGCCCGATCAGGTCGCTTCCCGCCTGCGCCGCATCCGCTCGGTGGTCGACCAGTGGAACACCAGCTTCGAGACAGACGATTATTCGGAAGACGAGCACGCGCTCGACCTGCTCACGAAGGGCGAGGCCGGAGCGGAGGCCACACTCGAGGAGCTGCTGGCGGAAAACGCCGAGGCTGATGCAGTTGAAGAAGACGTCGTTGAAGACGAGACCGCCGAAGATGACGCAGTTGAAGACGAGTCCTTTGCAGACGAAGCAGCCGAAGCGGATGAGGAGACTGAAACCGACGCCCTGATCGCCTCGCAATTCGATGATGCAGCCGAAGCCGAGGCCGAGACGTTGGGCCGCACCGGAGAAGAGGCGGAAGACGACTTCGCCGAAGACCTCGCGGAGAACGAACCCGAGACGGTGATGGCAGACGAGGAGGAGGATGACGAACTCGCCGCCCTCACCGCGCGCCTTGCCGCGGACGACGACGAGGAAGACGCCCCCGAGACGCAAGAGCTCGCCGAAGAGGCGCCGGCCCAGGCCGCGACGCCGCGCCGCCAACAAGATGAAGACACGCTTTCGCAACTCTTGGCCGATGCCATGCCGATGGACTCGGAAGAAGACGAAGCCGATGAGGCACCCTTCGTGCTCGGTGGCAGCGAGCGGGTTGTCGCGGCGGAAGATGAAACCGCCGAGCGCCCAGAGCCCGAAAACGAGCCCGAAATCGCTGGCCATGACGGGCAAGGCGAGCATCCGCTCCGCGCCCGCGTGGTGAAGATGAAGCGCAGCGAATTCGAAGCGGCCATCGCGAGCGGCCAGATCGAGGAAACGCTGCTCGAGCCCCTAGACGAATTCGGGCTGGATGGCGACGGGCTGGGCGACGATACCGCCGTGCTGAGCGCCGAAGAAGAAGCCGAGCTGCAGAACGAGCTTGCCGCCGTGGAAGCCGAGATGGCGATGGGTGCGGAACGAACCGCTGGAAGCGTGGCCGCCGAGACGGGTCTCGACGAGGCGGAGGACGAGCTGGATCATGCCGGGCCGCGCGGCGCCGAGCGTCTCAAGGATGCGGCGGGCGATCCGGATGTGTCGCGCCTCTTCTCCGAAGCGGCCAACCAGTTCGACGCCCCCGATTCGAGCCGCCGCCGCAACGCCATCCAGCATCTGCGCGCCGCCGTGGCCGCCACCAAGGCGGAGAAAAAGGGTGTAAACGCACTGCGCGAGGAAACCAGCGAAGACCCGTATCGCTCCGATCTGGCAGCGGTCGTGCGGGGCAACCGCCCGCTCGAGCATGCGCAGCACGATGACGCGCCGGTCGAGCGCGCCGATGAGCCGCGCCCCAGCCGCGTGCGCCGCGAATTCGATCGCGACGGCACCGCGCGCACGCGTCGCCCGTCGGAAGAGCGCCCCGCCCCGCTGAAGCTCGTCGCCGAACAGCGTATCGACACGCCCCGCGAGCCAGTGCGCCCGCGCCGCGTATCGGCCGCGCAAATGGCCGTCGAGTCGGAAGCGGTGATGACGAGTTCCGAGGGCGGGTTCAGCGCCTTCGCCGAGCAGATCGGTGCCACCGGCCTCTCCGAGCTTCTGGAAGCGGCAGCGGCCTACATGGCCGATGTCGAGGGGCGCGACCAGTTCTCGCGGCCGATGCTGATGGGCAAGCTCAAGGAGCTCGATCACGTGGATGCCGAGAGCTTCTCGCGAGAAGACGGGCTGCGCTCCTTCGGGCACCTGTTGCGCGCGGGCAAGCTGCAGAAGGTCAAGGGCGGGCGCTTCGCGGTGACCGACCACACCGAGTTCCGTGCCGAGGCACGCCGCGCAGGTTAGGCCATGATCCGGCCGGAGCGCGCTCCGGCCGAGGTTTTCCCAAGGCTCCAGCCCTCGCGGCTGGAGCCATTTGCTTTCAGGCCGGTGTGACCGCGCCGCCGAAGGCCTCTGCCCGGAGATCGCAGGGCAGCACGGCGTACTTACGGAAGAACCACTTCTTCATCAGCGTCACGTTGGAGAAGCCGCAAGCCACCGACACCTCGCTTACCGGCATTGTCGTTTGCGTCAGCAGCTGATGCGCGCGCTCCAGCCGCAGATCGCGGTAGACCTTCAGCGGCGTCTGGCCGAGCAGATCGGCAAAACCGCGTTCGAGCTTGCGGGGCGAGACATCGAGCAGGTCGGCGATCTGGCCCACGGTGAGCGTGTCTTCAAGATGGTCCCGCATGATCTCGAGCGCCTGGCACAGTGTCTCATCGCCACCCGCCAGCCGGGTGCAGCGCCAGAATTCGCCACTTTCGGCGGTGGCGCGCGGCTCGCTCAGCCCAAGATCGCGGGCCAGCGCCTCGCGCGTGTAGGCGCCATCGCGCGCGCCCACCAGATCGGCCATCATGCGGATTGCGGCCACTGGCCCGGTGGCGCTGCTCAGCGCCTTGTGGTGGCAGGTCGAGGCGTCCACGATCTCCGGCGCGCCCGGTCCTTCCTCGACGCCGGGTCTGAAGGCGGAATGCACGGCAATCCGTTTGCCCGCCAGCATCCCGGCCCTCAGCGGCACGAAGACGGCCCCCCCCAGCACGCATACCCGCGCGGCACTCAGCATCGCGCTCCGCAAGGCGGTCAGCGCATCCGTACCTGGGCGCCACGGTGCCTCGGCACCGCCCACCAGCACCAGCGTTTGCTCGGGCCGGCAGAGCCGCCCGCCCGCCCGGGCGATCGCGGCCTCACCGCGAATATGTTCCCATTGATAATTCGCCTGCCCTGTCAACCGTGCCGCAGAGCGCAGCACGTCGATACAGGCCTCGGCGAGAAAGGCCACGCTGTCGTCCTGGCTGACGAAAACGAAGCCGCCGCCGAGGCTCCGGCGTTTGTCCAAAGCGGTGGGCGCCGCGCTCTGAGCACGGTCGAAGCTGTCGAGATACATGGGTTTCTCCCTTTCTTCGCGCTTGCGGAGCCCTGAAATCCGCCGGTTTCAAATCCTTCAGTTCGTGTTCTTCAACGAGGTTTCCACCGCGTGCAGGAACGAGCCTGCCGAGGAGGAGGCCGAGAGCAGCAGGAAGCTGTCTTCACCCGTGCGGGCGATGAAAACGCCCAAGTGCTCCATCACCGTGCGCGCCGCCGCCCCGATGGCAAAGGCTTGCGGGTGCAGGTCGAGCGGGCAGATCCGTTCGAGCGCCGCACGGGCGCCGGGGCCGGAAAGCTCCAGCGCGCAGAGCGTATCCGTCTGGTCGGTGAGGTAGACGGTATCGCCCAGCGCCTCGGCCACCACTTTCTCGGCATCGGGATCCGCACGAGTGAAAATCGCCAGTGCTTGGTCGGGTGCGGTGCGCATGAGCCGTGTGCTGCCATCGGCCGCCTCGGCCGAGAGCCCCGGCCCGGGCAACGCGATGCCATAGGCCACCTTGATCGCCTTTAACGCCTTATCTTCCCCACCGAGCGGCAAGGCGATGGCCACCACGGCCAGATCCTTCGGCGCGGTCAGGCGGGTTTCGCCCATCTGGATATCCGTGCCCGCCAACGGCGGTTCGGCCTGAAGCTTGAACTCAGCCACGCAAACGCTCCCCTTCCGGATCGATGAAATGGGCGGAGACGATTTCCACCTCCATCTCGGAGCCATGCACCGGGCTCACCGCGCGCACGATCTCGCCCTTGCGCTCATGCCCGCGCTTGATGAAGCCAAGCCCGATGGAATGGCCAAGATTGGGCGAATAGGCCACCGAGGTCATCCAGCCCTGATCGTTCTCCATGTTGGCCTCTTCGCCTTTCGTGATTAAATGCGATCCCGCGATGAGCTTCTTCGAGCGGTCGACGGGCCGGAAGCCCATCAGCCTTATCGCATCCTCGCGGATCATCTCGGGCCGCTGCGAGAGCACCTGCCCGATACATTCCTTCTTCTGGCTCACCATCTTGCCCAGCCCGATATTATGCGCCGTGGTCTGGCCGTTGAGCTCGTTGGCCGTGGCATGACCCTTCTCGATGCGCATGACGCCCAGCGCCTCCGTTCCATACGGCACCGCATCGAACTCCTTCCCGGCCTCCACGAGGACGCCCATCATCGAATTACCGTAGCGCGCGGGCACGGCGATCTCGTAGGCCAGCTCGCCCGAGAAGGAGATGCGGAAGAGCCGCGCTGGCATCCCCCCGCAGACGGTGATCTCGCCGCAGGCCATGAAGGGGAAGGCCTCGTTGGAAAGGTCGAATTCCTTGTCGACCACCTTGCGCAGAAGGTCGCGCGATTTCGGCCCCGCGACGGCAAATTGCGCCCAGCCATCGGTGGTGGAGATGAGATGCACATCCATGTCCGGCCAGAGGCATTGCCGCGCGAACTCGAGCCGGCGGAAGACCAGCACCGCGTTGGCGGTAGTGGTCGTCATCACGTAATGGTTTTCGCCCAGCCGCGCGGTGGTGCCGTCATCGTAGCAGATGCCGTCCTCGCGCAGCATGAGGCCGTAGCGCACCTTGCCCACGGCCAGCGTCGAGAAGGTATTGGAATAGACCTTGTCGAGGAAAGCACCCGCGTCGCGGCCCTTGATGTCGATCTTTCCGAGCGTCGTCACATCGCAGATGCCCACGCTCTCGCGGGTCATCTTCGCCTCGCGGTCCACGCTGTCGCGCCAGCCCTTCTCGCCCTCCCGCGTATACCATTCGGCGCGCAGCCAGTTGCCCACGGTCACGAAGCTCGCGCCATTGGCCTCAGCCCACTTATGCGAGGGCGTGAGGCGATAGGGGCGGAAGTCCTTGCCGCGCGAACGCCCCGCCAGCGCGCCCATGGGCACGGGCGTATAGGGAGGGCGAAAGATCGTGGTGCCCGTCTCGGGGATGGTCTTGCCCGTGCATTCGGCCATGATCGCAAGCGCGGGAATATTCGCCGTCTTGCCCTGATCGGTGGCCATGCCGAGCGTGGTGTAGCGCTTGAGGTGCTCGACAGAGCGGAACCCCTCCTGATAGCTCAGCTTGACGTCCTTCACGGTCACGTCGTTCTGCAGGTCGAGCCATGCGCGCTTGGTGCTTTCCTTGACATACCAGAAGGCAGCGGCAAGGCGAGGCTCGTCGGCGGCCTTGGGCGCCTCCGCCTTGGCGGGCGTGAAGCCCAGCGCCTCGATCTGCCCCTCCGCCTGCGCGCGGCCTTCCGCCAGCGCGGCGGAAAGCGTCATAGACCCATTGGCAGCCCCCGCCACGGCCATGCCCACCGGCAGCACGCCGCCCGGCACGAAGGCGTTGAGGTCGTCCCGCCACTCGGGCCGCCCGCGCTGGTGGCAGGTGAGATGCACATTCGGGTTCCACCCGCCGGAGACGGCGAGGCAATCCACCGGGATCGTGGTGCCATTGGTGAGCGTGATCGCCTTCAGCCCCTTGCGCCCCACGGTGTTCACCACCGCCGCGCCCCGCACATGGCGTACACCCGGCAGCGACACGGGCGGCTCCGCATCGCGGCAATCAACCACCGCGCGCACGTCCACCCCCTTCGCAACGAGGTCCGCCGCCGTGCGCCAGCCATCGTCATTGTTGGTGAAGACCGCCACCTCGCGCCCCGGCGCCACGCCGAAGCGGTTCGCATAGGCCCGCACCGCGCCCGCCAGCATCACGCCGGGGCGGTCGTTATTGCCAAATGCGATGGGCCGCTCGGTGCTGCCCGCCGCCAGAACCGCGCGCTTTGAATAGATCCGCCAGAGCACCTGCCGGGGCTTGCCGCCCGCATCGGCCAGATGATCGGTGCAGCGCTCCAGCGCGCCATAGATGCCGTGATCATAGGCACCGTAAACCGTGGTGCGGGTTAGGATGCGCACATTGTCCATCGACGCCAGTTCTGCCATCGCCTGCGCGGCCCACACCGCACCCGGCATCCCGTCCACCTCCAGCGTCTCGGCGTTGAGCCGCCCGCCGGGCAGGAAATCTTCATCCGCGAGGATCACCCTCGCCCCCGCACGCCCCCCCGCCAGCGCCGCCGCGAGTCCCGCGGGCCCCGCACCGATCACCAGCAGGTCGCAATGCAGGAACCCCTTGTCGTAGGTATCCGGGTCTTCCTTCATCGAGAGCGCACCCAGCCCCGCCGCCGCGCGGATCGCCGGCTCGTAGACCTTCTCCCAGAAGCTCTTCGGCCACATGAAGGTCTTGTAATAGAACCCCGCCGACAGGAACGGCGAGAGGAAATCCGTCACCGCCATCAGGTCGTGCTCGAGCGAGCCGCGGTGATTCTGGCTCTTGGCCTTAAGCCCGTCGAAAAGCTCGGCCATGGTCGCGCGTGTATTGGGCTCGCCATGGGCGGCCGTGCGCAGATGCACCAGCGCGTTCGGCTCCTCGGAGCCCGCGGTGAAGATGCCGCGCGGGCGGTGATACTTGAACGACCGCCCCACCAGCCGCTGCCCGTTGGCCAGCAGCGCCGAGGCGAGCGTGTCGCCCTCGTAGCCCTGCATCGCCTTGCCATTGAAGCTGAACTTCAGCGGCTTCGCGCGGTTCACAAGCCCGCCTTCGATCCGGTTCTGCTGGCTCATTTGCTCCGCCCCCTTGCGCGCGCCACGTCGCGGGCAAGCTCCACCTGCGTGATCTCGTGGGTCAGCGTGTCACGGGTGACGACGAGCCACGAGCGGTCGCCCTGTTCGTGATACCAGAGCTCGCGATGCGCGCCCGCCGGGTTGTCGCGCAGGTAGCCATAGGCGTGGAACTGCGCCGCGGCGTCCTCCGCCTGCCAGTCGGGCCGGTCGATCAGCGCGGCATCGCCGAGATAGACGAATTCGGCGGCGTCGCGCGGGCCGAGAAGGGGGTGGTTGATGATCATGCCGCGTGCCCTCTGGCTTGCGTTGCGTCGCGAGTATTTTCGGAAAGATGAAAGACCATGCCGCGCCTCAATGCAGGTTGGGCTGGTTGCCCACGCCCTTCTCGTCGATGAGATTGCCGGTGAGGAACCTGTCGAGCCGCATCTGGGTTGCCACCGGGTGCGGTTCGTCCTTGGCCAGCAGATGCGCGTAGCAGAAACCCGAGGCGGGCGTGGCCTTGAAGCCGCCATAGCACCAGCCACCGTTGAAATAGAGCCCGTCGATATGGGTCTTGTCGATGAAGGGCGAGCCGTCCATCGACATGTCCATCACCCCGCCCCACGAGCGCAGGAGTCGCGCGCGCCCGATCATCGGCATGATCGCCATGCCGCCTTCGGCCACGTCCTCCACCACCGGAAGGTTGCCGCGCTGGGCGTAGGTGTTGTAGCCGTCGATATCGCCGCCGAAGACGAGCCCGCCCTTGTCGGACTGGCTCACGTAAAAATGCCCGGCGCCGAAGGTGATGACCCCCGGCAGGGTCGGCTTCAGCCCCTCGGTGACGAAGGCCTGCAACACGTGGCTCTCGATCGGCAGGCGCATCCCCGCCAGCGACATGACGCGCGAAGAGGAGCCGGCCACGCAAACGGCCACCTTCTTGGCCCGGATCGCGCCGCGCGAGGTCTGCACGCCCTTCACCCGGCCATTCTCGATGTCGAAGCCCGTCACCTCGCAGTTCTGGAGAATGTCGACGCCGCGGCTGTCGGCACCCCGCGCATAACCCCATGCCACCGCATCGTGCCGCGCGGTGCCGCCCCGGCGCTGGAAGAGCCCGCCCTTGATCGGGAAGCGCGCATTCTCGAAATCGAGGAACGGCAGCTCGCGGCGCAGCTGGCGCGCATCGGCCAGCTCGGCATCGGCTCCCGCGAGGAACATCGCGTTGGCGCGCCGCACGAAGGCATCGCGCTGGCCATCTGTGTGGAAGAGGTTGAGGATCGAGCGCTGCGAGACCATCGAATTGTAATTCGTGTCCTGCTCGAGATTCTCCCAGAGCTTCATCGAGAGCTCATAGAAGGGCTCGTTACCCGGCAGCATGTAGTTCGATCGGATGATGGTGGTGTTGCGCCCGATATTGCCCGAGCCGAGCCAGCCCTTCTCCAGCACCGCCACATTGGTGAGGCCGAATTCCTTCGCGAGGTAATAGGCGGTGGAAAGCCCGTGACCGCCGCCTCCGACGATGACGATATCATATTCCGGCTTGGGGTCGGGCTCGCGCCACGCGGCCTTCCACCCCTTGTTGCCGGTCAGGCCTTCCATGAAGATCTTGAAAGCCGAGTAGCGCATGTATCGGTATCCTTCGTCTGACTCGTCCAATTTCGCGCGTTTAAGGGCGCTATACTTTTCCGAAACGGTCAGCTAGATGCCTTTAATGGACGAAATTGGTACAGGTCTCACCGAAACACGCCGAATCGGCGTTCTGCCTGTCGAGGGCTTCGCGATGATGTCCTACGCCACCCTCACCGAGCCGTTGCGCGCGGCCAACCTTCTCGCGCGGCGCACGCTCTACGACGTGATCAACATCGCCCAGACCGAGGCGCCGGTGCCGAGCTCCGGCGCCGGGCTGGTCATGCCGCAGGCCCGGATGGGCCGCGAGCCGCGGCTCGATTACCTCTTCGTCATCGCCGGGGGCGACCCCACGCGCTACGACAACCGGCCCGTGATGAACTGGCTCGCCCGCAAGGCCCGCGAGGGCGTCACGCTGGGCGGCATCTCGGGCGGCCCGATCATCCTCGCCCGCGCGGGCCTGATGGCGGGCCGCCGGATGACAGTGCATTGGGAGCACGCGCCCGCACTGGCCGAGATCTCGCCACATCTCGTGATCGAGCGCTCTCTTTACGTGATCGACCGCGACCGGATGACCGCCGCAGGCGGCACCGCGCCGATGGACCTGATGCACATGCTCATCACCCGGCACCATGGCAAACCCTTCGCGCGGCTGGTGTCGGACTGGTTCATGCACACAGAAGTGCGCCCCTCCGGCGGGCCACAGCGCGCGGGACTGGTAGAGCGGGTGGGCACCAACAACGCCGCCGTTCTCGATGCCGTGGAAGCGATGGAGGCGCATGTTGCCGAACCCGTGAGCCTCGCGCGCCTTGCCGAGATCGCCGGGCTTTCGCCGCGCCAGCTCAACCGGCTCTTTTCCGAGAAGCTGGGCCGCCCGGCGATGCGTTACTACCGCGACCTCCGGCTCGAGAAGGCGCAAAGCCTGCTGCGCCACTCACCGCTCTCCCTCACCGAGATCGCGCTTGCCACCGGCTTCGCCAATTCCTCGCATTTCTCCCGCGCCTACGGCGCGAAATTCGGCCGCCCGCCCTCCTCGTATCGCTGAGGCCCCCGGCTTCTTCTTGGTTCAAATACCTCATGGCGCGGCCCTTGCCTTCGTCTCGGCGCCCGGCATAGGCTCGGCCCATCCAACTGGCGGAGGCCCCATGCACATTCTCGTCTTGCAACATGAGCGCGTCGAACATCCCGGCATCTTCCGGAAATTCCTGAAGGAAGACGGCCACACCTGGGATCCGATCGAGCTCGACGAGGGCGAACCGCTGCCCGAAAGCCTCGAGGGGTACGATGCGCTCTGGGTGATGGGCGGGCCGATGGATGTGTGGCAGGAGGATATCCACCCATGGCTCAAGTCGGAGAAGGAGTTCATCCGCAAGGCGGTGGCGGAGGAGGGCATGCCCTATTTCGGCTTCTGCCTCGGGCACCAGCTGCTGGCCGAGGCGCTTGGCGGTGCGGCTGGCCCGGCCAAGACACCCGAGATCGGGGTGATGGAGGTGCAGCTTACCGAAGCGGGCGCCTCGGGGGTGCTCTTCGACGGGCTGCCGGAGCGCTTCGACTGCTTGCAGTGGCATTCGGCCGAGGTCACCGCCCTGCCCGAGGGCGCGCAGGTGCTGGCGACCTCGCCCGCCTGTGCCGTGCAGGCGATGAAATGGGAGACGCGTGCCTATTCGATGCAGTTCCATATCGAGATCGAAGCCGACACCGTGCAGCTCTGGAACAACATCCCCGAATATGCCGGCGCGCTCGACAAGGCGATCGGGGCGGAGGCTGTGAAGGACGTGGAGGCCGCCTGCGCAGCGCGAATGGAAAACTTCAATACCATGGCGGAGCGGCTCTACATCAACTGGCTTCAGGCCACCTCGCGGGCGGGGTGATCTGCCCGGGGCGCGGGTGGCGCGGGTCGGAATTCGAGTATTTGGGCCAAGAAGAAGCGCAGGGTCACGACTCGCCCCAGCCGTCTGACTGCATTTCGCGCAGCCGGCTGGCGGTGCGCTCGAACTCGAAACTGCCCTCGCCCTCTACATAAAGGAATTCCGGAGCCGCGGCGGCGGAGCAGATCAGGCGCGTACCTGCTTCGTAGAGCGCGTCGATAAGCGTGACGAAGCGCTTGGCCTCATTGAAGTTCGAGCGTCCGAGCTGGGGGATGTTCTCGAGGATCAGCACCCGCGCGGCCTCGGCAAGGGCGAGGTAGTCGGCGGGGCCGAGCGGTTTGCCGCAAAGGTCGTAGAAGCTCGCCCGCGCCACCCCGTTGTGAAAGGCCGGTATATGCACCTCGCGCTTCTGTACGATGAGCGTGAGCGGGCCGCCCTCGCCGCCTGTAAGATCTTGCCATATGGCCCGGACTCGGGCGCGGCTTTCCTCGTTCACGGGCGTGAAATAGGTGGGCGTGCCCGCCAGCTTGCCTTGCCGGTAATCGGTGGGGCTGGCCATTTCGCGCACCGCCATGCGCTCCTTGAGAAGCGCGATGAAAGGCAGGAAGAGCTGGCGGTTGAGGCCGTTCTTGTAGAGATCGTCGGGCGCGCGGTTGGAGGTTGTCACCACCGCCACGCCCGCGTTGAAGAGCGCCTCGAAGAGCCGCCCCACGATCATCGCGTCAGTTATGTCGGTGATCTGCATCTCGTCGAAGGCCAGAAGCCGCACGCTCTGCGCTACGCCCTTCGCCACCGGCGCCAGCGCGTCCTCGACACCCTCGGCGCGGGCCTTGTGGAGGCCCCTGTGGATCTCCTGCATGAAGGCGTGGAAATGCACCCGCCGGTTGGGCACCTCGAGCGTGGAAACGAAGAGATCCATCAGCATCGACTTGCCACGCCCCACGCCGCCCCAGAGGTAAAGCCCCTTGGGCGGCTCCGGCGCCTTGCGAAACCAGCCTTTCTTCACCGGCTCGGCAAGCGCGGCGCGGATGCGCTCGAACTCGGGCAGGAGCGTCTCCTGCGCGCTGTCGCGGTGCAGCACGCCCTCGGCCACGAGGCGCTCGTATCTCTCTGGCAGCGTTTCCATCGCCTCGGAATAGCGCGCGGGCGCGGCCCCTTCAATCGCCGCGCGCGTCACGAATTGCGATTGTTCTGCGCACAATACTTGAATTGACGGCGCCGCGCCCGGCGGTAGGGTGCCGTGGCCCAAACCGGAGCAGGCCCATGCAGAAATCGCAATCCATCTTCACCCCGGTGCTCATCGCCGGATGCGTGATCATGCTGATCTCCTTCGCGATCCGCGCCTCCTTCGGCGTGTTCCAGATCCCCATCGCGGAAGAGTTCGGCTGGCTCAGGGTGGAGTTCTCCATGGCCATCGCCATCCAGAACCTCGCCTGGGGCATCGGTCAGCCGATCTTCGCCGCGATCGCCGAGCGCATCGGCGACCGCAAGGCGATCGTGCTGGGGGCTGTCACCTATGCGGCGGGGCTCGTGCTCTCCTCCTTCGCTGTCTCGCCAGAGGCGCATCAGCTCTACGAGGTGCTGGTGGGTTTCGGCATCGCCGGCACGGGCTTCGGTGTGATCCTCGCCGTCGTGGGCCGCGCAAGCTCCGACGAGAACCGCTCGATGAGCCTCGCCATCGCCACGGCGGCGGGTTCCGCCGGGCAGGTGGTGGGCCCGCCGGTGGCCGAGGCGCTGTTGGGCGTGATGAGCTGGCAGATGGTCTTTCTCGTCTTCGCGGCCACCATCCTCGCCGCGCTCGTCATGCTGCCGATGATGCGTGCGCCCGAGACCGCGTCGAAAGCGGAGATCGAAGAGAGCATCGGCCAGCTTCTCACCCGAGCCTTCCGTGATCCCTCCTACACGCTGATATTCCTCGGATTCTTCTCCTGCGGCTACCAGCTTGGCTTCATCACCGCGCATTTTCCCGCCTTCGTCACCGAGATGTGCGGGCCGATCGCGCCCGGTGGCGTGCTGCACGGGATGGGCATCACCACCACCTCGGCGCTCGGTGCCATCGCCATCGCCGTGATCGGGCTTTCCAATATCGCGGGCACGCTCACCGCGGGCTGGCTCGGCAAGCGATACGCCAAGAAATACCTGCTGGCCGCCATCTATACCGGGCGAACCATTGCCGCCGCGGCCTTCATCATGATGCCGATGACACCCGCCTCTGTGCTCATCTTCTCGCTCGTGATGGGCTCGCTCTGGCTTGCCACGGTGCCGCTCACCTCGGGGCTCATCGCGCATCTCTACGGGCTGCGCTACATGGGCACGCTCTATGGCATCGTCTTCTTCAGCCACCAGCTGGGCAGCTTCATGGGCGTCTGGCTGGGCGGGCGGCTTTATGACCTGCACGGCGATTACACGCTCGTCTGGTGGGTGGGGGTGGCCGTGGGGGCGTTCTCGGCGCTGGTGCATCTGCCGGTGAACGAGAAGCGCAAGACGCCACTTCCGGCCTGAGACCCGAACGCTCTAACCCGGCGAAACCGCGCAGACCAACGCGGCGCGGCTCAGCCATCACGCGGCACCCCACCGGGCTTGGCGATATTTCTCACACCTGTTTCGCCCCGGGCAACTTTCGCTCGAAGATCTCCGCCAGCGCCTCCACGTGACTGTAGGTAACCGCATGGCCGGCGCCGGGCACAACCTCCTGCCGCGCCTCGGGGTTCCACTCCGCGAGCTGCTCCTTGCAGGACAGCGGGATCACCTCGTCGTCCTCGCCCCAGATCGCCAGCACCGGCAGGCCCTCGGCGGCGATGGCCCTATGCTCTTCCTCCAGCGCCTTGTCGAGCATCCCCCTGAGCGAGGCGAGCACGGCGGGCGTGAAGCCCTTGAGCCGGGTTTCGGCGATCTGCAGATCGACGACATTGGGAATCGCGGAGGGCGCGCCACGCTCGGATTCCGTGGCCCGGCGGAGCGACTTGGGGTAGAAGGCATAGGTCATCCACCGCCCGAAAAGATCGTATTTCACCGCCATCTCGGCAATCGGGCCAAGGTCATGCCCGAGGCCAGCGGGGGCAAGCAGCACAAGCTGCTGCACACGCTCCGGGTGGCGCGCAGCGAAGGCGGTGGAAATCGCGCCGCCCATAGAATAGCCGAACAGGGCAAAGCGCCCTTCCACCCCCTGGTCGGCCAGCAACTCCTCGAGCTGGGCGCAGAAGAAATCACTGTCCTGCGCACCCTTGGGCCTGTCGGAATAGCCGCGCCCGTAGAGGTCGTAGACAAGCACGCGGTAGCCCATCCGTCCCAGCACCTCCGCCACCGGCCCCCAGACGAAGGAGGGCGTCGTGAGCCCGTGCACGCATACGGCCACCGGCCCGTCTTCCGCGCCCAGCCAGCGGTAATGGGTAAGCCCCTTGGAAAGCTTGGCGAAGTCCCCCGGCGCGGTGCTCCGGCGCGCGGCATTCATGCGTGGGCGCAACGCCTCCACGGTAAAAGGCCAGACCGCCGCCGCGACCCATGCCGCGAGGATCAGCCAGAGGCTCACCGCGCCCCTCGCCACGCGTCGAGCACATAGCGCGATGTCATCAGGTCGAGATGCGCGCCGCCGCCATTCTTGAAGAGCGTGATTTCCTCATCGCTCTCCCGGCGAAACCGCTCCGGCTCGTAGTAATCCGCCACCAGATCCTCGCGCGCGATCACACCCGCCTCGAGCGGAATCTTTATCTCCCCGATATGGCCCACGGTGGTGTCGTAACTGTCGACGAACACCCGCGCGCGCCTCAGCGCCTCGTCATCCGCCTCGCGCATGTCGGGCCGGTAGGCGCCGATCAGGTCGACATGCTGGCCGGGCCGCAGCCATTCGCCCTTGAGCACCGGCTCGGTCGACATGGTGGCGGAGGTCACGATATCGGCCTCCTTCACCGCCCGCTCGAGATCGTCCGCCACCGCAAGGCCGGGGCACTCCTCCGCCATCGCCTCGGCATTGGCGCGGGTGCGGTTCCAGACGCGGAAACGCGCCTTGGGGAAGGCCGCCGAATAGGCCTCGAAAAGCGAGCGCCCCACCGTGCCCGCCCCCACGATCAGGATCGTCTCGCTGTCGGGACGCGCCAGCCGCGTCGCGGCATAAAGGCTGTCTCCGGCGGTCTTCCACTTGGTGACGAGGTGAAAGTCGATCACCGCTTCAAGCGCCCCATCGGCATCGGCGAAGACGCTGACGGAGCCGTTGATCATCGGCTTGCCCGCCTTCGGATTGCCCGGAAAGACCGTGGCCGATTTCACCGCGAGCCCCATCCCGTCGATCCACGCGGCGCGCGAAAGCAGCGTATCCGGGTCACGGTAGAGAAACGTATCGCCGATCTCCGCCTTGGGCCGCTCATGGCCCGCCCGAAACGCCTCGCAAAGCGCCATCCAGTCGAGATTGGCCTCGCCCTCCTCGAAGGGGATCATCGTGATGCTCATTCAAACCTCCGCGTCATCCAGCAGCCCGTGGCTCACCAGAACCTGCGCGAATCCCTCCGGCCCGTCAAACAGGTGGGTCTGCCAGCCGCGCGCGCGGGCCGCGTCGATATTGTCCTGCCGGTCGTCGGTGAAGAGAAGCGCCCCCGGCTCCAGCCCGCAATCGGCCTCGACAGCGGCGTAGATCTCGGCATCGGGCTTGGCCATCTTCATCTCGCCCGAGATGTAGCGCCGGTCGAACTCGCTCAGAAACGGAAACTGCCTCTCCGAGAGCGGGAAATTCTCGCGCCCGAAATTGCTGAGCGCGAACACCGGCACGCCCCGCGCCTTCAGTGCCCGCAAGAGCTTCACCGAGCCCGGGATCTCGGGCTGCGCCACATCGGTCCATTTCCAGCGGATCTTGAGCACCATCTCGCGCCAGTGCGGATGCGCCGCCGCCGTATCCTCCACCACATCGGCAAAGACCTCGCCGCTGTCGATGCGGGTCATCATGGCGTGGATGTCCACCTCCTCGAACATACGCCTGCGTTCGGCCACGCCGAGGAGCGCGTCGTAATAGCGCTCCGGCTGCCATTCGATCAGCACGTTCCCGATATCGAAGATCACCGCTTCAGGTGTCATGCTCCCTCCTATCGGCGCAAGGGGCGGCGACTGGCCAGCTCCCGGCCCTTGCGCGTTTCACGCCAGACAAGATAGAGGCCCGAGCCCAGGATAAGCGCGATGCCCGCCCAGGCCAGCGCGTCCGGCCACGTGCCGAAGACGGTGACGCCCCAGAAAATCGCCATCGGCATCGAGACATATTCGAACGGCGCGGCAAAGGCCGCCTCGCTCAGCCGGTAGGCCTGGCTTATGAAGAGCACACCGAAAAGCCCGCTGACCCCGAGCAGGCCGAGCAGGAAGTAATCCTCCTGCGCGATGCTTGTCCATGGCCTTACCAGAAATTCGAGATCGGGATGAACGGCCCCCGAAAAGCGCCCGTCGCCAATCGAAAGCCCGATCGCCGCGCTCAGCACGAAGAAGGTGAGCTGCGAATAGAAGGTCATCGTGGCCGCACTCTCGGTGCCGCCGATCTTGCGGGTGATCATGTGCAGCGTGGCATAGAGCGTGGCCGAGATCACCGGAAAGATCGAGGCGATCTGGAAGGCAGAGGTGCCGGGGCGCATGATCAAGAGCACTCCCACGAAGCCCACCGCCACCGCGCCCCAGCGATAGGCACCCACCTTCTCGCGCAGGAAGACCACCGAGAAAACGGTAATTATCAGCGGCGAGACGAAGAAGATCGCCACCGCATCGGCAATCGGCAGCGCGGCGAGGCCCAGAAAGAGGAAGGTGTTGGCGAAAACCACGCAAAGACCACGGATCACATGCACGCCGGGGCGCCGCGTGCGCAACGCGCTGAGGCCAACGAAGGGCAGCACCGCCAGGCCAAAAGTGGTGAGCGCCACCAGCGCGCGGATCATCACCACCTCGTGCAGTGCATAGCCATCCGAGAGAAACTTGATCGCGACGTCGTTGAGCGAAAAGCACATCGCCGCCATGAAAGCGCATAGCGCGCCCATCAGGTTCGATCCGGTGGCCTGTGCTTGCATGACGGGTGTTCTTTCCTTCCGGAGCCATCAAGAAAGCGACAACACCAGATTGTAAAGCCCGTGACGCCCGCTCAGGTGTTCCGCGCCGCGGCACGCAGCATCCGCTCCAGCGCATCGAGAAAGCGCGAGCGGTCGGCCTTGGTGAAGCCCTTGCCGCCCCCCTGCCGAAACGGATCGGCCGCGCGCAGGTCGGTCATCAGGTCGCGCGTGGCCAGAACCGAGCCGATATTGCGCTCGTTGAGCGCCTCGCCATTGGGCTTGAGCACCTGTGCGCCCGCCTCCACGCAACGCGCCGCGAGAGGTATGTCCCCGGTGATCACCACGTCGCCCGGCCCGGCGCGCTCGGCGATCCACTTGTCGGCCTCGTCGGGGCCCTCGGGCACGATCACGCTTTCCACCAGCGGATTGGCCGAGGGCCGGATGCCGCCGTTCGACACCATTGCCACCCGCACCCCGTGCCGGCTCGCCACCCGCTCCACCTCGGCCTTCACCGGGCAGGCATCGGCATCGACGTAAACGGTCATCGCTCCCGTCTCCTTTCCGCAAGAAAATTAGGTGAATTTTCTTGCCGATTTTCTTCCATGAAGAAAATCGCTCCCGTCCTCATCCGCCGCGCTTCACCTTGTATTCCTCCGGGATCGGCATACGGTTGAACGCATCGAGCCCCGCGATCTTGTAGGCCTCCGCCAGCGTCGGATAGTTGAAGGTGTTCTGCACGAAATAGTCCACCGTGCCCTTGAGGTTCAGCACCGCCTGCGCGATGTGTATGAGCTCAGTGGCCCCCTCGCCCACGATCTGCACGCCCAGCACGCGTCGCGTCTTGAGGCTGAAGAGCATCTTCAGCATCCCGTGCTCGAGCCCCATGATATGCCCCCGGCTCGTTTCCCGAAACCGCGCCACGCCCACCTCGTAGGGGATGCCGCGCTCCTGCATCTCCTCCTCCGACATCCCGCAGGTGGAAATCTCCGGCACCGAGTAGATGCCATAGGGAAACCACGGGCTTTCCGGCAGCGTCGGCGTCTCGAGCGCATGACAGGCGGCGATGCGGCCCTGTTGCAGCGACGTCGAGGCAAGGCTCGGATGGCCGATCACGTCCCCCGCCGCGTAGATATGCGGCGCGGAGGTCTGGTAGGTCTTGCGGTCCACCTCGATGCGCCCGCGATGGTCGGTTTCCACCCCCACCGCCGCGAGGTTGAGCCTGTCGGTCGCGCCCATGCGCCCGGCGGCGAAAAGCAGCATCTCGGCGCGCACGTGGCGGCCATTGGCAAGGCTTACCTCCACGTGTTTCTCGGCATCCTCGATCTTCTCGATCGCCGAGCCCAGCCGCAGGTCGACCCCGTTGTCGAGGATCTGGTGGGTGAACTCGCGGATGATCCCCTTGTCGATGAAATCGAGGAAGCTCTCGCGCGGCTCGATCAGCGTCACCCGCACGTCGAGCGCCGAGAACATGGTGGCATATTCCACCCCGATCACGCCCGCGCCAACCACTACGAGCGAGCGGGGGATCTGCGCCAGTTCGAGAAACTCGTCGCTATCGACCACGCTGCGCCCGTTGAAGGGAACGTAGTCGGGCCGGTAGGTCTTCGTACCGGTGGAGATCAGGAACTTGTCGGCGGTGAGCTTCGTCACCTCGCCCGCCTCGGTCGCCACCTCCACCTCGTTCGGCCCTGTGAAACGCGCGAAGCCGCCCATGGTTTCCACGTGATTGCGGTTGAACTGGTGCTCCAGCACGTCGACCTCATAATCGAGCGTCTTGTGCAGCCGCGCCTTCAGGTCGTCGGCGCGGATGTTCTCCTTCACCCGGTAGGCGCGGCCATAGAAGCTGCGCTCGCGCCAGCCCGAGAGGTTGAGCACCGTCTCGCGCAGCGTCTTCGAGGGGATCGTGCCGGTATGCACCGAAACGCCGCCCAGCCTGCCCTGCCGGTCGATCACCAGCACGCGCCGCTTGAGCTTGCCCGCCTGTATCGCCGCCGCACGCCCCGCGGGGCCGGAGCCGATGATGATGAGGTCATAGTGGCTCATGGGGTGGCGCTCCGGTTTCCAGTTGGCGCAGAGCCGAGCCATCGACGGGCCGCGGCGCGTCGATCCAACGGGCGTTCTGCGCACTTTATGGTCGCCAATTCCGCAAGACGCTCGAGCGGCGCGCTGCCGTCACCCAATCGACGGGCCGTGAGGGCGGCCCGTCGATGGCGCGGCGGGCTGACGCCCTCAACTCCGCGCCTCTCAGAAAAACTAACCCGCATAAAGCGCCTCGGCATGGAAGCTCACGTGATCCTCCATGAAGCTCGACACGAAGAAATATGAGTGGTCATAGCCCGGCTGCAGCCTGAGCGTGGCCTGCTGCCCGCGCTCCGCCACCGCTTGGGCGAAATCGGCGGTGTTGAGCAGCCCGAAGAACTGGTCCTTCGTGCCGGTATCGGTGAGCACCGGCCCGTCGAAGCCACCCGCGCGCATCAGGAGCGTCGCGTCATGCGCGGCCCACTTGCTTTCGTCCTCGCCAAGGTAGGCGCCCAGCTGCTTGCGGCCCCAGTCGCTCGCGGTGGGGTGGCAGATCGGCGCGAAGGCCGAAACCGAGCGGAAACGCCCCGGCAGCCCCATCGCCAGCGTCAGCGCGCCATGCCCGCCCATGGAATGGCCCGTGATCGCCTGCCGCGCGCCGTCCACCGCGAAATTGCCGGTGATGAGCGCGGGTAATTCCTCCGCCACGTAATCCCACATGCGGAAATGCGGCGCCCAGGGGCTTTCGGTGGCATTCACGTAGAAGCCCGCGCCCTGCCCAAGGTCGTAGGCGTCGTCATTGGCCACGCCCTCGCCGCGCGGGCTCGTATCCGGAAAACAGAGCGCGATTCCCTGCTCCGCCGCCCAGCCCTGTGCGCCCGCCTTCACCATGGCGTTCTCATGGGTGCAGGTCAGCCCCGAGAGATACCAGAGCACCGGCACCGGCCCGTCCTGCGCCTCTTGCGGCAGGAAAAGCCCGAAGGTCATGTCGCAGCCGCAGGCCTCGGATTTGTGCGTGTAAACCCCCTGCACCCCGCCGAAGCAGGCGTTTTCCGATTGGGTTTCCATGTCTTGCTCCTTTTCTTCGTCGCCGCGCGGGGCGGCATCGCTTGGGCTTGGGCGCGGCTCTGGCACGCGGCCCCGCATGCCGCGTTTACCTGCCCCGCACCCTGTCAGTAAAGCTGGCCCACCCAGCCGATCACCAGCGACACGGTAATGACCGCAAGCGCCGTGGAGATGAGGATCGAGGCGGAAACGCGCTGCGGCGCCACCCCGTAATGCTGCGCGAGGATGAACACGTTGCCCGCCACGGGCAGCGAGGCCGCGGCGATCATCACCGCGGCGGCGTAAGGATCGACCGGGAAAAGCACAAGCGCCGCGAAGGCCACGAAAGCCGGGTGCAGCACCAGCTTGGAAAAGCTCAGCCAGCCCGCCACGAAGGGGCGCTCGGCCGTCTTGGTGGCGAGCGAGGCGCCGATGGCGAAAAGCGCGCCGGGCGTGGCGGCACCGCCCAGCAGCGTCAGGAAGTCGTTCATCACACGTGGGATGGGAAAGCCCGAGGCCGACCAGCAAAGCCCCAGCACGATCGACACGATCATCGGGTTTTTCAGCAGGCCCATGCCCACCGTGCGCAGGATCTTGATGCCGCTTTCGCCATCGCGCGAGCCGGTCACGAGAATCACGATGAGCGAGCCGAAGACGATCAGATCGACCGAAAGCACCAGCATCACCGGGCCGATCGCCGCCTCGCCCATCAGGAGCGTGAGCATCGGCACGCCCAGAAAGCCCACGTTGCCGATCACCCCGCATTGCGCCTCGAAAGAGGCCACCTGCACCGAGGCTCCTCGCAGAAAGGCCACCATCATCACCAGCCCGTAGACGAAGGCCGTGGCCCAGAGATAGGCGGCCACGAAGCTCACATCCCACACATCAGAAAAGGAGAGATTGGCCGAGAAGCGGAAGAGCATCGCCGAAAGGGCGAAATAGAACACGAACTTGGTAAGCCACGCGGTGGCTTCCTCTGTAAAAAACCCCCTGCGGCCAGCGCCGTAGCCCAGCCCGATCACCAAGAAAAATGGCAAGGTCTGCAGGAAGATATCACCCATGGCCCGGGGTGTAGCACGGGTTTTCGAGGCCGCCAATTGCGATAGCGCCGCCGGGAGGGATTAACGGCCAAATCCTCCGGGTGACCCCTGCAGCATGCTGCGAATGGGAGGAAACGGCCTGGAGCGCGCGTTTGGCCACCTGTGTGACGAGCCAAGCGATGGCTGGGCCGCGGCGCGGCGATCCGACAGTCTTTCTGCAGGGCTTTATGGTTACCAAATCCGCAATAGATCCGAGCGATGCGCTGCCGTCACCCAACCGCCGGGCCGTGAAGGCGGCCCAGCGATCGCGCGGAGGCGCTCGGCTCCAACTTCCGCCCGGGGCCGTTTCCCCCCCGGGTCGCCCCTAGCCGCTGCCGATGAAGACACCGGCGCCAAACACCAGCGCGCCGCCCAGCACCACTTGGAAGGTCGCGCGGAGAAACGGCGTTTCCATGTATTTGTTCTGGATCCACGCAATCGCCCAGAGCTCCACGAAAACCACGATGATTGCGATCACCGTCGCCGTCCAGAAATCGGGGATGAGATAGGGCAGCGCGTGGCCCAGCCCGCCCAGCGTGGTCATGATGCCGCTGGCGAAACCGCGCTTCACCGGGCTGCCGCGCCCCGAAAGCTCACCATCGTCGCTCGCCGCCTCGGTGAAGCCCATCGAGATGCCCGCGCCCACGGAGGCCGCAAGCCCCACCAGAAAGGTTGTCCATGTATCCTGCGTGGCGAAGGCAGTGGCGAAGATCGGCGCCAGCGTGGACACCGAGCCATCCATCAGCCCCGCCAGCCCCGGCTGCACCCATGTCAGCACGAACTGGCGATGCGCGGTGCGTTCCTCGCGGCTCTTCGCGTCGTCGTCGAGATGTTTCTCTTCCAGTTCGTTCGCCCGGTCCTGATGCCCGGCTTCCGCCGCCGCCAGATCGCCCAGCAGCTTGCGGGTGGCCGCGTCGCTCGTGCGGGCAGCGGCCTTGAGATAGAAGGTCTCGGCGTCGCGCTCCATCGATTCCGCTTCCTCGCGGATCCGCTCGATCCCGAGGTTTTCCACCAGCCAGACCGGGCGGCGCGCATAATAGCCCGCCACGTGCTCGCGGCGAATAAGAGGGATCACCTCGCCAAACCGCCGGCTGTGCAGGTCGATCAGAGCGCGGCGGTGCCGGTCTTCCTCCTCGGCCATCCCGTCGAACACGCGGGCGGTGTCGGGGTAATCGGCCCGGAGCATCTCGGCATAGCTGCGGTAGATGCGGCCATCGTCCTCTTCCGAGGAGATCGCGAGCGCTAGGATCTCCTGCTCGTTGAGGTCGCTGAACCGCCTGCGGGATGTGACACCGGGAATCATCGAGAACCTCTTCTTTAGAACCGTTCTAAGTGTAGCCACCGCAGAGGCGCATTCAACCCTTCTTCTCTCCACTCGAAAACCCGGTCTGCCCGCATTTGCAAAAAGTGAACTACTTGGTTCAGAAACCCCTTGCAAACTGAACTACGTGGTTTAGATATGGAAAGTGAACTACTTGGTTCAGTCAGGAGACATAACATGAAACGCACTGCATCCCTCCTCGTCGCCGGCCTGCTCGCCCTTGCCCTGCCTGCACAGGCGCAAAGCATCGACATGAGCAGCCTTACCCCCGTGCTGACCTTCCCCAATCCCGCCTCGCCCACGGTCGAAACCGTGAGCCAGGGGAAGATCTCTGTAAATCGCTGAACCGCCCCCTTGCCGCGGCGGGTGCGCTTTCCCGCCTCGGCAGGCGCGCAACGTCTTGCAGATGGGGCACCCCGGCGGCTAGTCTGGGGTGCCGGCGAGGGGCGAGTGCCGGGAAGGGGAGTAAGGGCATGACGGCGCCAGCCGCTGCGATCAAGAAGGGGCGCAAGTTCGAGCAGGTTCTCGACGGCGCGCGCGAGATTTTCATGCGCGACGGGTTCGAGGGCGCCAGCGTCGACGACATCGCCCGCGCAGCCAGCGTCTCCAAGGCCACGCTCTACAGCTACTTCCCCGATAAACGCCTGCTCTTCTCCGAGGTCGCCCGGATAGAATGCAACCGCCAGGCGGAAGAGGCCTTGGGCGTGATCGGCAACGAGGCCCCGGTGGAGACCGTTCTGCGCGAGGCCGCCGGCCGCATCGTGCGCTTCTTCCTCTCCGATTTCGGGCAACAGGTCTTCCGCATCTGCGTCGCCGAAAGCTACCGCTTCCCCGAACTGGGCCAGCGTTTCTACGAATCCGGCCCCATGCTCGTGCGCGAGCGGATGAGCAAGGTGCTCATGCCCTACGTGGAGCGCGGCGTCCTGAAGATCGACGACATGGACCTCGCTGCCAACCAGTTCGGCGAGCTCTGCAAGGCCGATCTCTTCGTGCGCAGCCTCTGCGGGGTTTGCGGCAAGGTCACGGAAGCGGATATAGACCGCGTGGTAACCGGCGCGGTGGAGATGTTCCTCGCCCGCTACCGCGCCTGATCAGCCGCCCGCGTCAACGATCGCCTTGGCGAGAATCGGCACCGTCCGCGCGTTGAGCCCGGCGATGTTGATGCGCGAGTCGCCCACCATGTAGATGCCGTGATCCTCGCGCAGCTTTTCCACGATCTCGGGGCTGAGGCCCAACCGCGAGAACATCCCGCGATGCTCGGCGATGAAACCGTAGCGGTCCGAACCGGTGAGGCGCCGCATCTCCGACGCCAGCTGCTCGCGCAGGCCCAGCATCCCGTTGCGTACCTCTTCGAGCTCCGCCTCCCAATCGGCCCGGAGTTCCGGGTCGTTCAGCACCAGCGTCACCAGCCGCGCGCCGTGATCCGGCGGGAAAGAATAGTTCTGCCGGTTGAGATAGGCGAGGTTGCCCTGCGCCACCTTCTGCTTCGAGGCGTCATGCGAGATCGCCATCAACAAGCCGGTGCGCTCGCGGTAGATGCCGAAATTCTTCGAGCAGCTCGCAGCAATCAACACTTCCGGGCAGCCGGCGGCCACCGCGCGGGTGGCATGGGCATCGGCCTGCAGCCCGTCGCCGAAGCCCTGATAGGCGATGTCGATCATCGGCAGCGCCTGCTTGGCGTTCATGAGCTCGATCACCGCCTTGAACTGCGTGAGGTTCAGGTTCGCGCCGGTCGGGTTGTGGCAGCAGCCATGCAGCAGCACCACGTCGCCGGGCTGCACGCGCTCCAGATCCTCGAGCATCCCCGCGAAATCCACCGCGCAGATGGCCTCGTCGAAATAGCGGTAGGGCACCGCCTCGATGCCGAGGTGCTTGAGGATGCTCAGGTGGTTGGGCCATGTCGGGTCCGACACGTGGATGCGCGCGCCGGGGTTCATCATCTGCACCAGCTCGAACGCCTGCCGCACCGCGCCCGTGCCGCCCGGCGTCGCCACCGCAGAGACGCTCTCGCGCGGCACCGCGTCGCCCAGAACGAGCCCGATCATCGCATCCGCGAAAGCCGGATCGCCCGCGAGCCCGGTATAAGCCTTGGTGGTTTCCTCGCCCCACCATTTCTGCTCCGCCGCCTTGATGGCGCGCATGATCGGCGTCACCCCTTCGGCATTCTTGTAGACACCCACGCCAAGGTCGATCTTCTCGTCGCGCGGGTCGTCCCGATACATCTGCATCAGCATCAGGATCTTGTCGGCGGGCTGCTCGTTGAGCTTCTCGAACATGGTCTCAGCTTTCTCCGGTGGCCACGGGCACGGTGGGGTAGGCGCCCCATTCGGCCCATGAGCCGTCATAAAGCGCGTGGTCGGTCTTGCCGATCCGCTCCAGCGCAAGGTTGATGATCGCGGCGGTCACACCCGAGCCGCAGGTTGTGATGGCGGGCTTGGCGGTGTCCACCCTGGCCTTCGCCAACACGGCGCGCAGGTCGTCAGGTGCTTTCATGGTGCCGTCGGCATTCAGCAGGTCACGGTAATACACGTTCTTCGAGCCCGGCACATGGCCCGAACGCAGCCCTGCGCGCGGCTCCGGCTCCTCACCGCGAAAGCGCCCCGGCGAGCGCGCATCGAGGATCTCGTAATCGCCCAGCTTCGAGGCCGCGGCCACTTGCGTGACATCCTTCACCATCTGGTTCTGGCGGCGCACGGTCATGTGCCTGTCGCGGATCACCGGGTCCATGTCTTCCGTCTCGCGGCCCTCGGCCAGCCACTTGGGCAGCCCGCCATCGAGCACCGCGATGTTGTCCTGCCCCATCAGTCGGAACATCCACCACACCCGCGCCGCCGAGAAGAGCCCATGCGCGTCGTAGACGACAACCTGATGCCCGTCGCCCACGCCCATCGCCCGCATCCGCGACATGAACTTCTCCACCGGCGGCACCATGTGCGGCAGGTCGGAGCGCTTGTCGGAAATCTCGTCGATGTCGAAGAACCGCGCATTGGGAATGTGCCGCTCGGCATATTCCGCCTTCGCGTCGCGCCCGTCGGCGGGCATGAACCATGTGCCATCGAGCACGCGCAGGTCAGGGTCTTTCAGATGCGCGGCCAGCCATTCTGTGGAAACAAGTGTCTTCGGATCGTCTTGCGCCATGGCGGCACCCCCGGAAAATGGATCGCCATGTGCCTACATCCAAGGGGGCGCAAGAGCAAGGCCGCGTGGCAGGGCGCTCCTTGCGCCGGAGAATCCGGTCGAGGCCCGCCGCCGCAAAGAGAATGCCCCTGCCATCGGCTGCGAGGGCTCCGGAGAAAGATGCGACCGGGAGGAAAAACGGCCTGAAGCCGACCTTTGAATGCTTGGTGCAGAGCCGCGCGATTGCTGGGCCGCGGCGCGGCGATCCGACGGGTGTTCAGCAGCGCTTTATGCTAGCCACTTCCGCTAAAGATCTGAGCGATGTGCTAGCTTCACCCAATCGCCCGGCCGTGGGAGCGGCCCAGCGATCGCGCGGCGGGGCTTCGCCCCTTGAGTCCGCGCGGGGCGCTCGGCTTCAACCGAAGTTCACCTCGCGGCCCTACCCCTGCTCCTTCAGAAGCCGCTGCTTCTGCCGATTCCAGTCGCGCTTCGCGGCTGTTTCGCGCTTGTCGTGGGTCTTCTTGCCCTTGGCGATGCCGATCTTGATCTTGGCGATGCCGCGATGGTTGAAGTAGAGCACCAGCGGCACCAGCGTCATGCCCTTGCGCTGGGTGTCGTTCCAGAGCCGCGACAGCTCCTTCTTCGACGCCAGAAGCTTGCGGCGGCGGCGCTCGTCGTGGCCGAAGGTCTTGGCCTGCTCGTAAGGCGCGATGTAGGAGTTCACCAGCCACAGCTCGCCATTCTCCACCGCGGCGTAGCTCTCAGCGATATTGGCCGAGTTCTGCCGCAGCGATTTCACCTCCGAGCCCTCCAGCATGATCCCGCATTCGAGATCTTCCTCGATGGCATAATCGAACCGTGCCCGCCGGTTCTCGGCGATCACCTTGTAGTTCGGATTGTCCTTCGGCTTGGCCATCTCGTCTTTCCGGCTGATGCGACCACGGGCGGAGCGAACCCGCTATATAGTCGCTCGCGCCTGCCGGAAAAAGGCGAAATTCGGCCCCCCCGCGCCTCGCCTCACGCCTCCGGGTCGAGCCGCGCGCCCAAGGCCGTGGCCACGAGGCTCTGGAAATGATGCACCGCATGTTCGCTGAGCTCGGTCAGCCCCTCGTCCACCACGAACCGGCCCTGGTTGTAGCCGCTGGATTTCAGGCCCTTCTGCACGCTCTCGCACAGCCCGATATCCTCCGGCTGCAGCACGTCCTTCTGATAGGCGATGGCGTCGCGCAGCTGGTCTGTCACCTTCCCGCCTTTCACGAACCAGTCCTGGTATTCCACGCAACGCTCCGGCGCGGTGGGATTCATCTGCAAAACCGAGAGATTCGCCTCGCCGGGATAGGCCCAGATGGTGAAATTGGGCCAGACGAACCAGCCCGCATAGCCAAACTCCACCTCCCCCGGCTGAAAGGAGAAGGCCCGGCTGTTGAGCGTCTTGGGGTTGCCCGCGCATTGGCTGGAATAGAGCCCGCAGGTGATGGTGCGGTAGCTGTCCATATCCACGAGGTCCACGAAATCCTTGTGCGCGGGCGCGCAGTGGTAACATTCGAGGAAATTGTCCACGAGCACCTTCCAGTTGGCCTGCACCTCGTAGGTGTCGCGCTGCGCGAAGCTCAGCTCGTCGACCGAGGGAACATATTTCCGGATCTCGCTTTCCAGCTCGCCCATCTGCTCGGCAAAGGGCATGGCCTCGGGGTCGAGATTGACGAGAACGAGCCCGCAGAACACCTCCACCCGCACCGGCTTGAGCGAGAACTCCTCCTTGCGGAAACCCTGCACGTTCTCGGTGTTGCGCGCCGATTTGAGCGTGCCGTCGAAATCGAAGGCCCATGCGTGATAGGGGCAGGTGATGATGTTCTTCCGCCCCGTCCCGCTCACCAGCTCGTGGCCGCGATGCGGGCAGACATTGTAGAAGGCATTGAGCTCGTCCGTCCGGCTCCGCGCGACGAAAACGTTCTGCTCGTGGATGCGCACCGTCAGAAACTCGCCCGGCTGCGCCACCTGGCTCACATGCCCGGCATAATACCACGACTTCGCGAAGATCGCCGCTTTCTCCGCCTCCAAGATCGCCGGGTCATGGTAGAACCGCGCGGGCAGGGTGTAGGAGGTCTTCGGGTCGGCCCGGAAGGGAGCATCGCCGGGCATGAGGTTCAAGGCGGGCAGGTTCATCGGGTTCTCTCCTTCTGAGGCTTTCATTGACATTAGACCAGATTGCGCATCATGCTGACAAACGCGCAATTCTTGCCCTTTTGACCCAGTTTTTCTTATGAAACTCCGCTCCACCCCTGCCCTGAGCCTGCTCGAGCCCTTCGAGGCCGCCGCGCGCCTCGGCAGTTTCACACGCGCGGCGGAGGAGCTTTCTGTCACCCAATCCGCCGTCAGCCAGCGGGTGCGCAAGCTCGAAGACATGCTGGGCGCGCCGCTCTTCACCCGCCATCACCGCACCATCGCGCTTACCGATGATGGCCGCGAGTTGCTCAACAGCGTCACCGTCGCCCTACGGCACCTCACCTCATCGCTCAACGCCGTGCATCGCCCCGGCGGGCGGGTGCGCGTGAAGCTCGGCACCGATACCGCCATGGCGGGCCTGTGGCTGCCCCGGCGCCTGCAAGAGGTTCTGGCCGCCGATCCCGCGCTCGATATCGACCTCACGGTGAGCGACGTGGAAGAGGATGTGCTGCGCGCCGATGTGGCCATCCTGCACGGCGCGGGCACCTGGCCGGGCTTCGAGGCGCGACTCCTCTTCGCCGACGAAATCTTCCCCGTCTGCGCGCCGTCCTATCTCGCGCGCCACCCGGTTGCAGAGGCCGCCGACCTGCTCAGGGCTGATCTGATCGATCTCGACTATGTCCACTGGAACTGGGCCAACTGGAGCATCTGGCTGACCGAGACACAGCTCGACGCCGCGCAGGCGCGCATCCTGTTGCGCACGAACTCCTATCTCGCGCAGATCGACGCCGCGCGGCTCGGGCTCGGAGTCGCGCTCGGCTGGCGCGACGTGGTGGCCGACGACCTGGCGCGCGGCACCCTCGTGCGGCCCGTAACAGAGAGCATCGCCTCCGGCTTCGGATACCATGTGCTCACCCGCCACGGCTCCGACGAGCCCGCGCGCATGCTCGCCGCCCGGCTGGTCGAGGGGCCATGACGCGAAAACGCCTGCCCCTTTCGGAACAGGCGTTTGCAATCATCCAGCTCCGGCTTGCGCCGGGGCGCACCTAGCGGCGAATGCCGAGGCGCTTGATGAGGTCGAGGTAACGGGCCTCGTCCTTGCCCTTGAGATAGTCGAGCAGCTTGCGGCGCTGCGCCACCATCTTCAGAAGGCCACGGCGGCCGTGGTTGTCCTTCTTGTGGGTCTTGAAATGCTCGGTGAGAGTCGAGATCCGCGAGGTCAGGATGGCCACCTGCACTTCGGGCGAGCCGGTGTCGCCTTCCTTGGTGGCGAAATCCTTGAGAATCTGTTGCTTGTCTTCAACGGTGATCGACATCGGATACTCCTTTTCAGGCTGGTGTTTCGGGCGCAAGCCGGGATGTCGTCCAGCAAGGTCCAGATCAGATGCGCGCTTCTAAGGGGAATCGGCCGAAAAGAAAAGCCTTTTCGCAAGCGCCTCAGGTCTGGGTCACCAGCATGATATCGGCAAGGCTCACCGGCGAGGCGCTCTGCAGCTCGGCCGCCACCTCGCCATCCACCAGCACGCGGTAGAGCTCGGCATTCTCCGGGTCGCGCTCGATCTTCACCTCCGGTTCGGTGCCATCCGCGGGATGGAGCAGCACGAGGCTGTCTTCGCCCGGCTCGAAATCCATCACCTCGATCGCGCCGCCACCCGCGCCCGCCGTGTCGAAAACGATCTGGTCGGCCCCCTCGCCGCCGGTGATCACATCGCTCGCCCCGGCATGGATCGTGTCGTTGCCCTCGCCCCCGTTGAGATAATCCTGCTGCCCGTCATCGGCCCCCTCCGCCCCGGTGCCGAAAAGCAGGTCATTCCCGATCCCGCCGAAGAGCGTATCGGCCCCGCGCCCGCCTTCGAGCGTGTCGTCGCCGTGATAGCCGTGCAGCGCGTCGGCGCCCCTGCCCCCCGCGAGGCTGTCTTCGCCCTCGCCGCCTACGAGGCTGTCGGCGCCGCGCCCCCCGAAAAGCGTATCGTCGCCGGTATGGCCGAAGAGATCGTCGCCTCCGCGCCCGCCGCGCAGCAGGTCATTGCCCTCCTCGCCATGCAGCGTGTCTGCGCCCTTCTGGCCGAAGAGCATGTCATCGCCGACACCGCCTTCGATCTGGTCGCCGCCCTCGCCACCGCGAATCATGTCGTCCCCGCCATAGCCGAGCAGGAAATCGTTCTCGACACTCCCGATGATAGTATCGTCGCCTTCGCCGCCCCGGTCGATGTTCCACGCCGTGGCATCGTCGGGCGCGCCGCCGTCGCTCTCGGCCGGCATCGGCTGGGTCATATCCATCTGAAAACCGCCGCCCTGACCCACACCCGCCGTCGCGGCGGAGCCATCCTGCGGCGCCGCCGCATCCAGCAGCTCGGAGAGCGCCGTGGCATCCGCCGGCATCTCCGCCATGTCCGCCTCGGGCGTGTCGCCCCCCTCGGTCACCGGCGCTTCTTCGTCGTCATTCCCGTTCAGCACGGTCGCGCCCACGGCGACCATGCCCAACAAACCCATCAAGAACAGCATCACTCACACCCACGATGCCCCCGCGTGAAGCATCCGTTAACGGGTGGGTGTGGTCAAAGAAATCCTGAAGACGCGGTTAACGCGCGCACCTTGTGCCGCCTCACTCGGCGGCGGCGGCACGCGAGGGCGGCACCACTTCGTAGCCCGGCTCCTCGGGCTCGTCATCCACCATCTCCGCCGGAAAACCGGGCGCGCGAATGTCGAGGCCGGTGGCCTCCTCCAACCGCTTGATGATATTGGGGCTCAGCTCGCGCGGCCCGAACCGTTCGATCCCGTCATCGAAGATCTTGATCATCAGCGGGTTCATCTCCAGCGGCACGCCCGCCCGGTCGGCCACAGCCTGAAAGAGGCCGATATCCTTCTTCACGAGGTCCATCGTGAAGGAGATGTCGCGGCTGCCGTTCAAAATCACCTGGCTCTCGGTCTCATGCACGAAGGAGGTGCCAGAGCTGATCTTGATCGCCTCGTAGGCGGTGCCAAGATCCATCCCCGCCGCCTTCGCCGTCACCAGCGCCTCGCAGCAGGTGATGAGGTTGGCGGTGGCGAGGTAGTTGGTGATGACCTTCAGCACCGAGGCCGTGCCGATCTCGCCGGTATGCAGGATACGCCGGCCCATCTGCTTCAGAAGCGGCAGGATGCGCTCGAAAGTGGCGCGGTCGCAGCCCGCGAAGATCGAGATATTGCCCGTATCCGCCCGGTGGCATCCGCCCGACACCGGGCAATCCACCGCCGCGCCGCCGCGCCCGATCACCAGCGCGCCCAGCCGTTTCACCTCGGCCTCGTCGGTGGTCGACATCTCCATCCATATCTTGCCTTCCACCACCTCGGGCAGCATCTCCTGCAACACCGCGTCCGATGCCGCGGGCGAGGGCAGGCAGGTGATCACCGCGTCGCAATTGCGCATGAGTTCCGCGGGCGAGCCGCCCCGCTTGGCGCCGCGCGCCACGAAGGCCTCCACATGCGCCTCGCTCAAGTCATGCACCGCAAGGTCGATCCCGTTGCGCAGAAGCGAGCCGCTCAGCTTGCCGCCCACGTTTCCCAATCCGATGAAGCCTACTTTCATTGTGGCACCCTCCTTCTGTCGGCGCCCATTTCGGCAGGACATGCGGAAATGTAAATCGGATTCGTAAGCGCGGCGACCGGTGTGGCGGGAATATGGGTTGAGTTGGTGTTGAGCGGTCATTGAAGTGTTAGTGAGGAGCCGCGCCAGAGCGCTCAGAACGCCCCCCCTACCGCCGCCGCAGCGTATCGCCGTAGCTGATCGTCGGCTCCAGCACGATGCGCTCCGGCTGGCCCTTCTCGCCCGTCTCCACGCGCCGCGCGATGATCCCGGCCGCCTTCTGCCCGATCTCGTAGCGGCAGGCATCCATCGAGGCGAGCTCGCGCGGCAGCCCCTTGAGCAGGTTGAGCCCGTTGAACCCCGCGAGCCCCATCCGGCCCGGAATGTCATAGCCCTGCTCCAGCAGGTACAAAAGCCCGCCTGCGCCGATCAGGTCATTGGAGTAATAGATGAAATCCAAGTCGGGCGAGCGTTCCAGCACGTCGCGTGTCATCTCCCGGCCCTTCACCAGCGCCGAGCCGCCCGAGTAGAACTCGCGATCTTCTATCTCCACGCCCGCCTTGGCGAGCACCTCGGTGAACCCCTCGAACCGCTTCCGCGCCCGCCGGTCCTGCGCCATCTTGGTGCCGAGAAAGGCGATATGCTCATAGCCGTCCTTAAGGATAGCCTGCGCCATCTGCTGCCCCGCGCGGCGATGCGAGATGCCCACCACCGAATCCACCGGCGTGCCGTCCACATCCATTATCTCCACCACCGGGATGCCCGAGGCGCGCAGCATGGCAAGGCTCGCCTCCGAGTGCTCGAGCCCCGCGATGATCACGCCGGAGGGGCGCCACGAGAGCATCTCGTAGAGCACCTTCTCTTCCTTCTCGGGGCTGTATCCGGTCACACCCACGACAGGCTGCAGCCCGGTTTCCTCGAGCGCATCGGAGATGCCCGTCATCACCTCCGGAAACACCATGTTCGACATCGAGGGGATGATCACCGCCACGAGATTCACCCGCTGGCTCGCCAGCGCCCCCGCGATCTTGTTGGGCACGTATCCCAGCGTCTTCGCCGCCTCCAGCACCCGCTCGCGCGTGGCCTCCGAAACGTCGCCCCGGTTGCGCAGCACCCGGCTCACGGTCATTTCAGAAACGCCCGACGCCTCGGAGACATCGCGCAACGTCAACGGGCGGTTATGTTGGACTGTCACCGGCTCGGCTTCCTCACATCTTCCAGAAAATGGTATCGCAAACACCGATCTCTTATCAAGCGCCGCATCCGCACGCCGCCTCGGCCGGAAAAATGCGCCACGGGCGATGACAAGCCGCACCCGGCCCGCTAAAGAGAAAGCGCGCGGCCCCGTGGCTCAACAGGATAGAGCAGCCCCCTCCTAAGGGGCAGGTTGCAGGTTCGAATCCTGCCGGGGTCGCCAATTCTCCATTATTTTCTCCTATTTTCAATTGTTTGCGGGGCACATTTGTCCAACCACTCTGAAAGGTTGGACACTTTTCCCTCGCCATGAGCCAATGCCATCGCATCCGAAACCAGCTTCCTGCGTTCCGCTGATCGGACATAAACCTTGGCTTGCCGCGTGTCCTTGTGGGCAAGGAATGCCGCAATCTGCAGCTCATTAGCGCCGCGCTCCGCCAGCCGGGTCGCACCATACTTTCGCAGCCCGTGCGCCCTGCACTCGTCAGGCAGCTCGGCAGCCTGGCATTGCTCCGCAAACCAGTTACCGAAAGACTCCGGAGTGTAGGGCGCTCCGCTCCCATGGGTCAGAAACAACGCGGTGTCATGTGGTAGCTGGACGATCTCAGCCACCAGCTCCGGCATGTAGCGCAAGGGCAGCTCGGTTTCCTGTCCCGTCTTGCCTCGGCGGTAGTAGATCGCATCGCCCTTGATGTTGTGTCGCCCCATACCGCAAGCGTCTTGCCGAGCTGCCCCAGTCGCAAGCATCAGCTCGAATGCCAACCGGGCTTTGGAGCCGCTGGGGTGGGCTTCGCGGAATTGCTCAACCTGGGCGTCGGACCATGTGTGATAGCCGCCTTCCCGCGTCTTGCGCCGATCAACCGCGCCCGCCGGGTTGGGCAGGTCCATTCCCATCTTCTTCTTGGCGAAGGTGTAGAGCTCCGAGATTTCCTTGAGCAGCCTGTTCGCCGCGTCCGGGCCGCCCTTGCGGTCCATCAGGTTCTCGATGTGGTAGGGCTGGAGCTTGGCCATATCGGCCCCGCCGATGATCTCGCGGATCCAGTCCAGCCGCTTGCCCTTGGCGTAGCGCGTGGAACGTGCGAGCTCCTTGAAACGCTTGTTGCCTCGATAGGTCGTGATCACGTGATCGAAGGTGCCGAGAGCTCCCGCCGATCTCACCTCGGGCACGGTGTTCAAGGCCGCGTCATAGGCCATTCGAAACTCTGCCGAGCCATAGGGCCCGGGCAGGTAGGTATCAATCTTCCGCCCTTTCACGATCTTTCGGAGACGCCACCGCTTCTTGCCGTGGCGATCAATCACCGGGCGGTTGCCCACGCCGGGGAAGGGATTGCGCTTTCTGCTCATTGGATACCAAGCATCTTGTCTATCTCGGCCACCCCTCGCGCCGCCTCCTGCCCCTTCACAAACACCTTCACCTCGCCCGTGGCGTGGTTCACCGAATAGCTCTCAAACTCGATGCCCGCCGCTTGCGCCGCCTTGATGGTGCGCGCGATCTCGGTCTGGGTGATGGTGGTGCGCCGGGTCATACCTGCATTTCCTCGGCCATTCTCATAGCGGAAACCTGGGCGCGGATACCGTTAACTACTTCGCCAATCGGAAAAAACAGGAAGGGCTCCGCGTGGATACCAGCTGCGGCCAACCTGTCTCTGGCTTCGGGAACTATCTCGCCAGAGCCATCGCGCCGAGACGGGGCAACACCTCGGAACCATTCGGTGAAGGTCGCAATTCGCATGTGCTCTGTATCCCCGCTGCTAATGCCGAGGTTCATGTGGGGAGCACCTTGTGACACTACGAAAGAGTGGTCTGGACGCATTTGGCTAATGAAGGAGATTTTGGTGAATTCATCCCACGGTATCGGCTTGTTCTCCCGATACCGCCGGTCAACGTAAGCCGCGAATTCCGCAGCTCTCACCACTGAAATCCCGAAAGCGGCGAGGCGGACCATCACGCCGATCTTCATGGCGTCTAACTCTGAGTAAAGCCGCGACTTGCCCCGACCAGGATTCGGCTGGGCGATCTCAACATGCTGACGGTTAACCCATGTCTGCACTTGATCCGCGCGAGCTTGTGTCACCTTTAGTAAGTTAGGCTGTCCCAGAAACGGGGTGAACATATGAATATCTCCGCTCTTCATTGTCGAAAGCTAGAAGCGTGAAGCATGCAAGTCAAGAAGAATAGCAGGGATATTCATGTTTGCACCAGCTCCCTTTGAGCCTTCTATCAGGTGCGCTGATCCCGCTCGATCTGGTCGAGATTGCCAAGAATGTCGGAAAGCCGCTTGAGCTCCTCGGTTCCGCGCCTCATCGAGCTGATTAGCATGTCGGCAAGGCCGAGCGCCGCATCGCGAGCCGGTGAGGGTTCGTCGATACCGCCATCCTTGATCATCGCTTCCACAGCGAACGCCAGGCAAAAAGCTTCCTTGATGCCATAGGGGAATTCTTCCCCGTCAGGATGTAGGATGCGGATAGCTTGGCTGTTCGCTTCACGAAAGTCAGTTGGAAGGCTTTCCATGTATCTTGCCTGCCGCTCCCGCAACTGCCGGATGTAGGCAATACCATCCTCGAACAATTTATCGCCGCAGAGTGCGAACCCCTTGGCGCTTTGGTTCTCGTGGTCGGTCACAGGCTTCACGGCGCGAGTTTCATCGTTCGCGCGGGCGCGGTCATTGGTCATTGTCAGGGTCTCCACTTATGGTATGATCTAATCAGACCATAAGTGTATTGGTCTAATTAGATCAAGAGAAAACATGACAACTCCTGCTCAACTGCGCGCTGCGCGATCCATGCTCGAGCTGAGCCAGCCTAGTTTAGCCGCGCGAGCGGGCGTGTCTGTTTCAACGCTCAAGAGGGCAGAAGGTAAAATCCAGCCTCCTGCGTCACAGGACGCAATTGCTGCCATTCGAAGCGCTCTCGAAGCAGCTGGGGTTGAGTTCATAGGTAAGAATGGCGGGGGTCCCGGCGTCAGGTTGAGGAATCGAGACTAACAATGGAATTAGGCAGCTTAGACTTAACCAATGTTGCGCTTGTGATATCTGCTTTAGGAAACTTATTGGCTGTCACTGTTCCTCTGATCTCGAGGCGGATGGAAGTTTCGCTCGAGGTAAGAACAAAAAGACACACAGCAATTATTCTTTGTATAGAAGAGATAATTAAAGAAGTTGAAGAGTATGGAGAAGAGGTTGCCATGCACGTTTTGCGCATGGAAATGAATCGAGAATCTGAAGTGTTTCACGACGAAGTGACTAATTTTAAATGGAAAAGAGAACTGGATGCAAAATCCAGTATTCTGAACGCTCGTTGCAGTTCCGCAGGAGTGGATCCATCTCAATTTTTAATGCATTTGAATAAATACTTCTTTGTAACCAGCCAAAAATACCGCCTTCCCGAGAATGACAAAAAGGCAAAAGCAGCTGAAATAACAGCAGAGAAAATTCTTTTCCTTAATGCCGCTGCTGAACTGATGACAAAGATAAACAGAAAGTTTGGTTTCTCTGGGTGAAAATCGCGCGCCGCGCCGCCCGGAACTCCAAGGGCAGCCGCGCGCTGTCGGGGTTTTTTCGGCACTCACCGACTAATCCGGGGCGCTTCGGGGGATGAAGCCAAGGCGCGCCCTACCTTATTCGTGCCAGCTCACCATTTTCAGCGCGCCGGATACATCGCCCGGCGGAATGCCCGCCTCCTTTGCCTCGGCCATGGCCTTGATGATGCCCTGCAGCGCCCGCGCCCTGCCGCCTGCGTCATAGGCTTGCAGCGGGCGGATGGTGTCGATCTGCACGGTCCCGCCGAGCTTGGCGGTTGCCTCGTCTGCCAGGAGCGCTGCAATGGGTTGCAGGGTCCAGAGCGCCAGCTGGCGCTGCGCCTCTCTCACGGCCGGGCCAGTGGCCGCGCGGTTCACCAGGGAGGGCAGAACGCCGTAGGCCATGAGAATGCCCTCACGGGCCGCTGAGAGCGTTTCATCGGTCATGCTCTTGGAGAGGTCCGGGGAGAGCTGATCGGGCTTCTGGCCTATCTGGGGGTTCATCCCCGCCGCCGTGGCCTGCGCCACGCCCTCCACCACCAGCGTGGAGCCGCGTTTGCCTTTGAACGCCGCACGCATCGAGGCCATGTCATCCGAGCCGCTGTCGGGCAGCGGCACGATCAGGGAGCCGAGCGGTGCGTTCTCGAATGTCTCGCCCAGGGCCGATTCGACCGCATGGAGCATCGCGCCGGTGAGGCTCGAGCGGCGCAGCGGCGCGGTGCCGATCCACGGGGTCAGATTGTCCGCGCCGATCCGAAGGTGCAGCACCTCGGCCGCAAGGGCCGTCACGGTGCGCCCGCCGCCCGCCTCGGGGATGCTGAGACGATAGGCGCGGGGCCTGCCGTCGCGCGTCGTCACGTCCCAGTCGGCGCAGGGCACAAGGCCCAGATCCGTGATCAGATAGACCGCCTCGCCGTTGAGCGCCACGGCGCGCGCGGTGCGGGCCATCACGTCACGGGTCAGCAGCTCGGTGCCGGTCACGTCCGCCATGGCAAAGCCGCCTTCCCAGAGACTGACGCAGCTCTGCACTGTGGCTGTCAGCTCGGCCACCCCGCGCCGCCCGCTGATGAAGCTCTCGCGCGCGGCGATCACCTGGGCCGTGTAGCCCGCTCCGCTCGATCGGGCCTCGATCGGCCGCAACTTGTTCCTGAGCCATGCCAGCATGCTCACCTCCACCGGCTTGAATTGTGCGAGAGGATCAGCGCCCGGTTCACATGCGGGTCGAATATCCAGCTCCGCGCCTCGATCTGCGCTTTCGGATAGGCGGGGCGGGTCACGGCGCTGATCTCGATCAGGTCGGCTGCCGTGATGGTCCGCAGGATCGCTTTCCCGCGTTCCTCGACACGCTCGCCACCAGGTCGAACCCGAAAGCCCGGCGAAAGGCCGCGCACCAACCCGGCCGCATGGGCGTTGAGGAAGTCTCGCGCATAGGAGACTTCCGCCATTTCAGGGGTGATCCGGGCTTCCATGGTCAGGGCCTGATCGGTCTCGGTGACGGTCAGCGATCCGGCCGCGCGGGATGCCAGCGGCTTGTCGAAGTCGTGGCCCGCCAGAAGGTGAATATCCTCGTCGCTGGCGATTCGCTCCGCGAAGGCGCGCGGGGCAAACACCTCCTGCCGTTCTCGCCCGAAGCGCCCGCCATCCGCCAGCACCGCGATCTCCCCATAAGGGAAGGTTGCCCGAAGGCGGGTTTCCCCGCCCTCGGTGCGCAGCTCGAGGCTGCCATTGTGAGCGCCCCAGAGCATCAGGAGGCTTCCAGCTCGAGGCCCGTCAGCAGCTCCAGCTGGGCCGGGCGCGCCACGGTCACGTCCATGGTTGCCAGAGCCGTGATCCGCAGCCCGCCCGATTGAGCATCGCTGAACGGGTCGCGGATCATGTCGACCGCGCCCCATGCACCGATGAAGAGCGGGGCCACGCCGCCCGCCGAGGTCGCCAGCAGCGCCGAGGTTGCCAAGGGCGAACCGGACGGGGCCGCAATCGCGTTGTTCGTCATGGCGATGTTTGCGGGCGGGATGTTCTTCACCAGGCGATCCCATTCCGTGACGGCCGTTCCGGTGTCGATGTAGACCCCATCCATGTAATCCCACAGCTCGGGCCGGATCAGGGCGCGCACCGCGTCGGGCGATCCGGCCGCGTTCGCCGTCATGAAGCGGGTCACGGCCGCGCGGAAGGCTGCCCAGTCCGCAAGAGCGTCCACCGCCGTGGCGGTGATGCCGTAGGTCGCAGCGCCCGCGATCACGCCGAGGGGCTGCCCATTGGCGCCGGTGCCGAGGAAGGCTGCCGCGTCCATCGCCGCGCCCATGGCGCCGCTCATGTCGCGCCGCACCGCCTGTTCCAGCGCTGCGCCGGATTGCTTGAGTGCCTTCCGGGTGATTCGCATCTGAATGCCCAGATTGTGATCCGGAGCCATGGCGCGGTCGGTCGTGGCATAGACGGTCGGGCCTGCCACGTTCGCGGTCTCGCCATCCGCCCAGCCCGCCGAGACGGCCGAGGTGGTCACCGGCCATTCCACCGCGCCAGCGTCGATGCTGATCATCTGCGCGCCCATGCGCGCCGCCACGCTGTCGGGGAAAAGCCGGTCGATGATCGGCCGGGTCTGGATCGGGTTCGGTGTGCCGCTCGCCACGGTCTCACCGGCACGGGTCTCGAGGGCCTGCCACGGCACGGGGATGCCACGGAAGCCACCTTGCTCGCGCAGCTCGGTCACGATCTCGGCCGTTTGGCCTTGAAGCTGCCGCCCCTCATCGAGGGCATAGGCCACCTGACGCATCTCGAAACCGGCCATCAGATCGGCCCATTCCTGCGCCGAGCGGGTTTCCAGCTCGTCGCCCGCTTCGCGGCGCTCGGTATCTTCCGCGATCAGGGCCGCCCGATAGCGGGTTTCGTTGGACCGATACTCGCGGTCCAGCTCCTCCATCTTGCGAACCTCATCCTCGGTCGGGTTCTCCTTGCCTGCCAGTTCGGCAAGGCTCTGGCGGATTTCGCTTTGCCGCCGTGCGATCTTCACTGATTCGAGCATGTTCTAACCTTTCTGCTCCATAGGTTTCTTGCCGCGGCGCTCGAGCGCCTCGACCGCTTGCCGCCACTCCAGGCGGTCTTCTCGGGGCGGGGGATGCCCGCACTCGATTCGGGTTTTTCGGGTGTGGCAGCCGGGGCAAAGCGCCTGAAGGTTGCCGGGCTCATAGGCGAGCTGGGGATGCGTTCTCACCGGCTGGACGTGATCCACCTCGAGCCGTCCGCGCGCGCCGCAAGCCCGGCAGCGGTAGCCGTCGCGCTCGAGGATTTCCGCGCGAAGGGCCTTCCAGCGTTTGGTGCGGGTGACGTGCTGGGAAAACCGCTGATGCTTCTTGCGGATGCTCATAGCGAATCCTCGGTCACGGCCGTGATCTCGAGGAAGGCGCGGCTGTCGGGCCATTCCTTGATGCCGTCGATCTCGTAGGTGATCCCCTCATGCACCAGCCGATCCAAGCGGCGGATGCCGCGCGCAAAGCTCGAGGCGCGGATCACGAAGCGGGTCACAAGCTTGTTCTCAAAACGGGCCGCGCTCACGCGCTCTTGATCCGAAACGTCCCGCCGGCGAGCGAAAATGGGCGCGCCGAGCGGTGTCCATGTCTGGTCGAACCCGCCGAAACCGTCCGGAGTTTCTGATACCCGTTCGATCTGGATACGCCGTGTCAGGCTGCCCGCGTTCAAGCCCATATCATTCTCGCCTTCTTCTTCGGTTGCGCCGCGATCCGCGCGCCCTGGGCCACCGCCAGAACGGATGCCGCCGCCGCGTCGATCCGCCCCGTGGAGCGGGCCTTGGCCAGTTTCAGGTTGTTCGCCGGGTCGCGCAGACAGACCGCATCGGCAAAGGCCGAACGCAGCAGGAGCGAAGGGCGCGCCCTCACCAGCCCGTCAAAGGCCGCGCGGCGGAAGCGTTCGCAATCCTCCCCGCCATCGCGGAAGCCCTGCCCGCGCCAAACACATGGGGCGCGGATGCCCGCCCGGTTCAATGCCTCCGCCAGCTCCGCCTGCTTGTAACGGTCCATGGTGATCGCGATGACGTTCTCGCCCTCGACATGGCGCATCACCTGGGCCAGCCATGGGGCCACGGGCACGGTCTTTTCGCCCAGAACGGTCAGCTCGCCGCGCTCCTGCATCTCGACATAGCGCCCGGCCACCCCGTCAGACTGGCCACGATCCAAGAGGCTGGGCATGGAAGGGAAGGTGCCGAGGCATTCCAGCCGCCCGGTTTCGGGCCAGTAGAAGGCCGCCGCCGTCATCGAGGCGGAGCCGCCCAGGTCAATGCCGATCACAACGCCGCCTTGGCGCGGGGGCAGGGTGTCGGTTTCACAATTCAACCACTCATCGAGGGTGATAAGGAGGTCGCGGGCCTCGCCGGAAACCCGCTCATTCCGGTTGTAAAGGCGGAAGCTCGTGAGGCTCGAGCCGCCGCGCGCAATCGCCCGCTTCGCCTGAGCTTCCAGCCATTCCAGCGATCCGCCGATGCCATGGGGCGCGCCGGGGTTCGCGATCAGCAGGCTTTCCGGATCGTCAGCTGGCAAGCCGGGTGCGGGCCGATGCTCCTGCACATAGGTGCCGGGCACGGGGTCATCTATCCAGCGGGAAAACGGGTGGGCGTCATCGCTGGCGCTCGTGCTGATGATGAAGGATCGTCCGCCGCGCTTGCCGAGACCAGAGAGCAGGGCGTGTTCCAGCTCGTCGCCACGGTCCAGCGCCCAGTGCCCGCGCTCGTCGAGAATCGCCATGGTGGGCGCGCCGCCCAGGGCCGATTTGCCATCGGCCGCGATCACGCGCAGCACATGCCCGCCGCCGTCGCCGGTATACTCGATCTCGAGGCGCGGCGCGCGGCGATAGATCAGCCGCCGCTGCACCTCGAGCGGTAGGGTGGCCGCGAAACCCGCCACGAAGTCCCAGATGATCCGGCCCTGATCACGGGTCCGCGCGGCCGCGATGATCTCCCGCCGGGGCTGGCGATCCCAGATGCCGACGAGCCCGCCCAGCCCCAGCCCGGCGGTGATCGCGGATTTGCCGTTGCCGCGCCCGATGGAGAGCACCGCAGCCGCGATGTCAGGCGCAAGCGCGCCCTCGATGAATTGCCTCTGGAACGGGGCCAGCTTCACCGGCTGCCCGGCGTTCGGTCCCTCCGGAATGCTCAAGCTATGCATGAAGCGAATGGCTTTTTCGGAAGGGGCCGCGTTTTCCATTTCCCCGCCGGGCGCGAAAATTGAAAACTCTCCTCCCCGGTTTCCCGTATTCGCCAAAGTCGCGGCATTGGGACCAAATCCAAAGAGGTCAGGATGTTCCTCGCTCGGGCGTTCAGGCGCGGGCCTCGGCTCGAGCTTAGTGCCGTCTGCCTTTCGCCACTTGCGATCTTTCATGCGCTGCCGTCCTGGCGCTCGATCATTCGAGCACATGCCCAGCTCAAGAATTTCTCAGTGATCTTTCCTTCAATGCTTTCCCCAGCACTCGGCGGCACGGCGAAGGGCATACGATACCCTGTGCCGGTCGGGTCACTGTGACGGATGCCCAGCTCTGCGACGCTGGGCCAGCCGCGCTCGGCAAGCCATGCGTTCCACGCATTCTCCCTGTGGCTGCCCGGCTCGACCAGCGCCGCCTGCCATGGAGGCGATGCGACCTCGCTTGCGGTCGCGCGCGCGCCTTGGTTCTTTACTTGGTTCCTGCCTTTATATGGGGCGGTGCAGATTTGACCCGCGTTCGGTTCAGATTTGACCCGCGTTCTCTCGTCTATCGCGGGTCGTTTCTGACCCGCGTTCGCCACCTTCTCAGGCGGGAATTGCACCACCTCACCACGGCTCCTGCCGGGTATCAGGAAGGTGTGCTGAGCCGTCCTGTTCCGTGCCGTGTCTGTCGTCTTGGAGAGCCATCCGGCATTCACCAGATCAGCCAAGGCGCGCTTGATCGTTGATTGGTGAACGCCGAGGTGATTGGCCAGCCGCTCTCGCGATGGATTACACTGTCCGGTGCTGCCATTGGCGAAATCGAGAGCAAGCGCCTGCCCCACCATGCGCGCCGTCATGGAAAGCCCATGCGACCGGCGCAGCGCCTGTGCCCATTCCTGTCGCCAGTTTCCGCCCCAGCTCATAGCTGCACCCCGCGATAGCGGGCGCCGATCCGGGCCATGTGCGGCGACGTGGTGAGGCTCTTGGCGTCCATCGGGGAGCGCCCGTCATAGTGCAGCGCCGCCTGATCCATGAGAGCTTGTGCGAGGTCCGATGGCACGTCCGTTGCCGCCGCACCAAAACCGGCCTCATACTCGATCACGATCTGATCCGGGGTCAGATCGAAGTATTCATCCTGCCATCGCAAATAGGGCCTGGGCCCGGCTGCGAAGTCGAAAGCGGTGAGGGCCGCGCCGTCGATGGTGACGGTCAGAGTCGCGTCACTCGCCACCGGGCCCACAGGAAGGCGCAAGCCGCCTCCAATAGTTGGAGACGGGTCGAATATCGTGACGGTGATAGTCTGCGTCAGAAGCGCGACCTGGGCGAATTGCTCGATCTCGGCCGCTGCCGCCCGCCCGATGATCTGGATCGCTGCATCTTCCGAATCATCTTCAACGCGAAGGTGCGCCTTCAAAGCATCGAGGTCGAAGGGCTGAGCTGCATTGCCCGCCCGGTCCACAAGCATCTTCATGCCGTTACCCCCTAATGCTCTAGGGGGTTGAGGCGGAAGCCTGTTTCACGGTTGGGCAAACCCCAAAATTCCCCTTTGTTTTCAAAGGGTAGAACGGGCCGGGTTGGGCCACCTAACCGCTTGATTTTACTGGCGCTCTTGAAGTCCTGCCGGGGTCGCCAGCGCCACATCGGTAGGCTGATCATCTGATCCTGGACACCTCTTTTCGAGTGTCGAGGAGGACCCATGTGCCGCTCGTTGCGGGCTCTAATGCGCGCGCAAGCCTTCGACACACGCGCAGCGCAGTCATCGGGAGCCTGCAGTCTTTCGCGCATTTCATGATAAACTGTTGAAATATTGGCCATGCCTTTGTTAGGCTGCTTAAAGAATGAGCATTCACGTTCAAGATCCTGCTCATTCGGGGAGAAGGCATGGCCGATAGACATGCAACTGAACCTCGCTCCGACTCTCGCCGAGGTTCGCGACGCAGAGAGCTGACCCATTTCCTGATCCTGGCGTTCGGCATATGGCCAGTCGTGGCTGTGGGCGCCGTTGGCGGCTATGGGTTTCTGGTGTGGATGTATCAGCTTTTGGCCGGTCCGCCGGGGCCGGCGGGGCATTGAGCGCTCGTGGCGGCCGAGCCCGCCATATCCCGCCGCGACCTGTTGCGTGGACGCCCGCAACAAGCCCCGTTTCGGCCGCGACCGCCTGGCGTGACGCGGCAGTCGTTGGCCGCCTGCACATCCTGCCGGGCTTGTGTCGATGCCTGCCCCGAGTCGATCCTCGCATTGGCTTCCGATGGCGTGATGCTGAAGCCCGAGGCAGGCGAATGCACCTTCTGCAACGCCTGCGCCGACGCCTGCCCCGAGGATGTCTTTGCCGAAGGGCAGGATATGGCGCATGTGATGCAGATCTCCGGCGATTGCCTGACAAGAGCCGGCATCGCCTGCATGACCTGCCGCGACGTTTGCCCGGAAAGCGCCATTTCCATGCGTCCCCGGATCGGCGGGCCCTTCCTGCCTGAACTCGATACCGAAAGCTGCACCGGCTGCGCGGCCTGCTCTTCCGCCTGCCCGGCAGATGCCATTCACGCCGTCGAAAGGGAGCCTGAAAATGCCTGACCCGCGCTGGCACGTATCCTCTGCCGTGGTGACTGTCGCCGAGGGCGCATGGCAGCAGGTGCGCCAGATGGCCGAGGCGCTCGACGGGGTCGAGGTGCATGGGGGCGACGACACGCGCCTCATCCTGACGATCGAAGGAACGAGCACCGGGGAGCTTGGCGACAAGCTCACCGAAATCAACCTGATGGAGGGCGTGCTGGCCGCCAACATGGTCTTCGAGCACGCCGAGGAATCGAAGGAGACGACATGCCACTCGACCTGACCCGACGCCAGCTTCTCAAGGCACATGCCGCCGCGCTTGCGGCCTCGGCGGCCGGCCTCTCGCAGGAGGCGCTCGCCCAGCCCGTCGAAGGCGGGGTCGAGGCGCTCGAGATCAACTGGTCGAAGGCGCCCTGCCGGTTTTGCGGCACCGGCTGTGGCGTGATGGTGGGTGTGAAGGAAGGCAAGGTCGTCGCCACCCATGGCGACATGCAGCATGAGGTCAACCGCGGGCTGAACTGCGTGAAGGGCTATTTCCTGTCGAAGATCATGTATGGAGAAGACCGCCTGACCACGCCGCTGATGCGCAAGCGCAACGGCCGGTTCGACAAGGAAGGCGAGTTCGAGCCGGTCAGCTGGGACGAGGCATTCGATGTCATGGCCGAACGCGTCAAGAAACAGCTTGCCGAGAAGGGGTCCGAGAGCATCGGGATGTTCGGCTCGGGCCAGTGGACGGTGATGGAGGGCTATGCCGCGTCCAAGCTGATGCGGGCGGGCTTCCGGTCGAACAACCTCGACCCGAACGCCCGGCACTGCATGGCCTCGGCGGCGGCGGCCTTCATGCGCACCTTCGGCATCGACGAGCCGATGGGGTGCTACGACGATTTCGAACATGCCGACGCCTTCGTGCTCTGGGGCTCGAACATGGCCGAGATGCACCCGATCCTCTGGACCCGGCTGGCCGACCGCCGTCTAGGCACGCCCGGCGTGAAATGCGCGGTGCTCTCGACCTTCACGCACCGCTCGATGGACCTTGCCGACATTCCGATGGTGTTCAGGCCGGGCACCGATCTTGCGATTCTCAACTACATCGCCAACCACATCATCCAGACCGGCCGCGTGAACGAGGAATTCGTCTCGAAACACACGACCTTCATGAGGGGCGAGACCGATATCGGCTACGGGCTGCGCGATGATCACCCGCTGCAACTGGCCGCCGAAGGCGCGGGCAATGCAGGCCTTATGGAGCCATCGGATTTCGAGGCGTTCAAGGCGCATGTCGCCGAGTATACGCTGGATTATGTCAGCGAGCTTTCGGGGGTGGAGAAGGGCTTTCTGGAAGAGTTGGCGGAGCTTTACGCCGACCCCGACACCAAGGTGATGTCGCTCTGGACGATGGGCTTCAACCAGCATGTCCGGGGCGTCTGGGCCAACCAGATGGTCTACAACATCCACCTGCTGACGGGGAAGATCTCCGAGCCCGGCAACTCGCCCTTCTCGCTGACCGGCCAGCCTTCGGCCTGCGGCACGGCACGCGAGGTGGGCACCTTCGCACACCGCCTGCCCGCGGACATGGTAGTCACCAACCCCGAGCATGTGCACCATGCCGAGGAGATCTGGAAGCTTCCACACGGGCTGTTGAACACCAAGCCGGGCTTTCACGCCGTGCAGCAGGACAGGATGCTCAAGGATGGGGTGCTCAATTTCTACTGGATACAGGTGAACAACAACCTGCAGGCCGCGCCCAACTCGCAGAACGAGACATATGAAGGCTATCGCAACCCCGAAAACATGATCGTGGTCTCCGACGCCTACCCGACGGTCACGGCGATGGCCGCCGACATCATCCTGCCGGCGGCGATGTGGGTGGAGAAGGAGGGCGTCTACGGCAATGCCGAGCGCCGCACACATGCCTGGCACCAGCTTGTCGACGCGCCGGGCGAGGCGCGCTCCGACCTCTGGCAATTGGCCGAGTTCTCCAGGCGCTTCACTACCGACGAGGTCTGGCCCGAGGAGATTCTCGATGCCAACCCCGAATACCGCGGGCGGACGATCTTCGACGTGGTTTTCGCCAATGGGCAGGTCGATGCCTATCCGCTCGACGACATGACGGAGGAATACGCCAACCACGAGGCGGAGGATTTCGGTTTCTACATCCAGAAGGGGCTGTTCGAGGAATACGCCGCCTTCGGGCGCGGGCACGGTCACGACCTCGCCCCCTATGACACCTACCAGAGCGACGAGGTGCGCGGCCTGCGCTGGCCAGTCGTCGACGGCGAAGAGACCAGGTGGCGCTTCCGCGAAGGCTACGATCCCTACGTTACCGAAGGCGCCGGCGTGGAGTTCTACGGCAAGCCCGACGGGCGGGCGGTGATCCTGTCCGTGCCCTACGAACCGCCGGCAGAAAGCCCGGATGACGAGTTCGACATGTGGCTCGTCACGGGTCGCGTTCTCGAGCACTGGCATTCCGGGTCGATGACCATGCGGGTGCCGGAGCTCTACAAGGCCTTCCCCGGCGCCAAGGTGTTCATGAACGCGGTCGACGCGCGCGAGCGGGGGCTGAACCAGGGCATGGAGGTGCGCGTGATCTCCCGCCGCGGCGAGATCCGCAGCCGGGTGGAAACCCGCGGCCGCAACCGGATGCCCTCGGGCGTCATCTTCGTTCCGTGGTTCGATGCCAGCCAGCTCATCAACAAGGTCACGCTGGACGCAACCGACCCGATCTCGAAACAGACCGATTTCAAGAAATGCGCCGTGCGCGTGGAGCCGGTGTGATGCAACAGTTTCGTCTGACCGCAGTTTTCGCCGCCTGTCTTGTCGCCAGCTTCGTGTTCGCCCAGGGCGTGCCGGAGCTTTCGGGGCCGTCTCCCGACCCGATGTCATCGGTTCCGGCCGGACCGCTGGAACAGTTCGTCACCGATGATGTTCGCCAGATGCGCGCCTATCCCGAGCAGCCGCCGGTGATACCCCATTCGATCGAAGGGTATCAGCTTTCGGTCAATGCCAATCGCTGCATGTCGTGCCACAGGCGCGAACACACCGAAGGCTCCGGAGCGCCGATGATCTCGATCACCCATTACATGACCCGCGAGGGGCAGATGCTGGCCGATGTCTCGCCGCGCCGGTATTTCTGCACCCAGTGCCATGTGCCGCAGGCCGACACGGCGCCTCTGATCGACAACACCTTCACCGACATGTCCGAACTGGGTGCCACCGGCGCCGGGAGCGACTGACATGCGCTGGATATTGCAGCCTTTCCGCTGGTTCTGGTGCGTCCTCTGGACACCCGCAGGAACGCTCGGCCTGGGTTTCCTGACCCTGGGCGGGTTCGTCGGCGGCGTGGTCTTCTGGGGTGCCTTCAACACGGCGCTGGAGCACACCAACACCGAGGAGTTCTGCATCTCGTGCCACGAGATGGAAGCCAACGTCTACGAGGAGCTGTCACGCACCGTGCATTTCTCCAATCGCTCGGGTGTGCGGGCCGGGTGCCCGGATTGTCACGTTCCACATGACTGGACAGACAAGATCGCCCGCAAGATGCAGGCCTCCAAGGAGGTCTGGGGGCACATCTTCGGCACGATCAGCACGCGCGAGAAATTCCTCGATCACCGGCTTGTCATGGCCAAGCGTGAATGGGCGCGGTTGCAGGCCAATGACAGCCTCGAATGCCGCAACTGCCATACCGAAACCGCAATGGACCTGAGCCGCCAGTCTCCGCGCGCGGCGGCGATTCACACGGAGTATCTAATGTCGGGAGATCGAACCTGCATCGATTGCCACAAGGGGATCGCTCACGAACTGCCTGACATGACAGGAATAGAGCCGGGGTGGAAAGTCCCAGAGGAGCTTCAGGGCGCAAGGCAGCCCGGCCTCGAGGATGGCGAGGAAATCCAGACCTTCCTGACCGATACCGCCTCCGAGTGACCCAGCCCGCAATCTCGGGGTTGAGTGACGCATTAACGGGCTCGGGGTTGCAAGAATGCTGCCGAAACGTAACACCGTCCCCTCACAGGCGCTTTCTGCCTGCCCCGATGTCACCAGGCCGGCACTCCGATCACATGGGGGTGCGCCAACAGCAGCGCAGCGAAACCGGCGAGACCTGCCATGAGGCGCAGGAACAGACCCTGCAGGGAGTGCGGCGAATGAAACAGCGGTGCGGCTTTGCGGGCCCTGTCGAGCGCATCCCATTGCGATGCGCCGAGGGCCCGCCGCTTGCGCCGGTCGATCAGCTTCCGGCCCGCAAGGGAAAATCCGCCCAGCACACCGAACAGGATCACATGTGCAAGATCTCCGTTGGGCAAGAGATGCACCCCCGCCCAGATCGCCATTGCCAGCAAAATCGGATGCCGCGTCCAGCGCACGATGCCGGGCCGGGCGGGATCGAACCTGTCGTTCCGCGCGCCGCCGAAGGAAAACGGGTTCGGCCGCCCGATACTCAGGGCAAGGACCACGCAGACCACCAGCATGCCCATATGCGCGGCATGGCGATGCCATTCCATCTGCGGCCAGAGCTGAACATGGGGTGCCTCGCCGGCGGACCAGATCAGCAGAGCCAGCATCCCGACCGAAAGAACCGAATAGGCCAGCCCGAAGCCGCGCGTGCCGATTTTGTCCACAAGGCGAGACTTGACCGCTGGCCGCACGGGCACCGAGTGCGTCAGGAAGAAGGCCACGAAGACCGCGGCGAAGCCGGCCCATCCCATGTTACTTCTCCGGTTTTGGACACAGGAGCGCCGGGCCGTAGGCGATCACGAACCCCGCAAAGGCCGCGAACCAAAGCGCACCGGAGACATGCAGGAGCTCCGGGCGGATCGACGCCCCGAACCGCGCGAGAACCGAGCCGAAGAGGCAGAGATAGATCGCAAGCGTCGCCCGGTTCGCGGTGAGGGGCTGGCCGGTGTGGCCCAGGCTGGCGCGGGTCATCACGGCAAGGGTCATTCCGCCGATGGCTCCGGCCGTCCAGAGGTGCTGCGCCCCGGCGGTGCCCGGATTGCCAATGATCTGGTCAAGCCCCAGCACGAAGGCACCCAACGGGATGAACAGGTAGGCCGCGTGCAGAACCCAGAGCAGGGGTTCGCGCCGCGTATGGTGAGGCTGCCACCGGGCCTGCCGTGCAAGGTGCAGCGCCCCGAACGCAAGAAGCGCCGCGCCGGTCGTGCTCTCGAAGGGCCGGGCAACCCACAGCGTCAGGAGGGCGATACTGGCCAACAGCACCAGCTTGTCGATGCGCTGCATCGGCGGGGCAGGCCGGGCCGGGTGGTTTTCCTTCGCCAGCCAGTTTCGGGTGAAGGAGGGGATGATCCGCCCGCCGATCACGGCGATCATCATGAGGCCGGTCGCGATCCCGAGCCTCAGCCCGATCCCCTGCGCGGCATAGGCGCCGGTGAGGCCCTCGATATGGAAGATGCCGTTGGCCAGCGTGAAAACAGCCAGCAGGCCCAGCACGATCAGGTTGCGCCAGTTCCTGCCCGCCACGATCTCGCGCAGGATCAGGCCGCCCAGCACCAGCGGGAAAGCCAGGTCGATGGCCGGCGCCACCGCCACGGGCAGATGGCCCGAGACCAGCACCGCCAAACGCCCGGCGATCCAGAGCGCGAAGAGCCCCGCCAGCCGCCAGCCCACCATCGGCAACCGGCCGGTCCAGTTGGGCACGGCGGTCAGCAGGAAGCCGGCCAGAACCGCACCAAGATAGCCGAAGAGAAATTCATGCGCGTGCCACGACACCGGGTCGAACCGGGTTGGCAATGCGAGTGCCCCCGACAGGGCGGTCAGCCACAGAAGCATCGCCAGCGCGGCCCAGAGCGCCCCGAAGAAAAAGAAAGGCCGGAAGCCGAAGCTGAAGAGCGCGGGCCCCTGCCACGCGCGCATCTGTTCTGCCGATGTCTTGGCCATCATCCTTGTCCCGTTCTAATGCGCAGGGTCTTGAGCACCGTTCCGTCTACGGAACAGGTCAGGCGCACCCGCAGGCCATCGTGAAGGAAACTGAGCCGCATCCTTCCGGCGTCACGGCCTTCACCTGTTTCCAGAAGCGTCGTGATCCGGCCGTCGCGCATCTTTTCCCGCACCTCTTCCGGCGTCAGGTTCAAGAGGCCGCCGAGGTCGGGCGCGTTTATCCTGGGCCGGCCGGATTGCATGTCGATCTTCATGACGGCTCCCTTTCGTCGGCCACGTCCATCAGTTGACGGATGTGCCGGGCGAAATACCAGGTTGCCGGTGCGCCGATCAAACAGCCAAGTCCCAGCGACCAGACGGTCGAGGCGACCGGCCCGCCAATCCAGCTGATCAAGAGCGAGGCGAAGAACACGTTCACCGCCGCGGCTCCCGCCCCGAAAGGATAGAGCGCCAGCGCGATGCGCCCGGTAGACCATTCCCGCCGGCTCATCTTCGCGACACCAGCACCTGAACCGCGATCATCGACGCGATGAGCGCGATGCAGGCCATCGCGTACCAGAATTCCGCGGTGGCCGATTGGGCCTGCGGAATCGGCCGGTCAAAGCTCTCGGCAAGCGCGGGTGACGCCAAGAGAGCGGCGAGCGGAAGGATCAATCTGCGCATGTCAGGTCTCCTTGGTCAGGGTGCGGTAGATATCGGGCAGGGCCCGGGTCAGACGTTCGGGATCGGGCAGCAGGGTGAAGCCACCGCGCCCGAAGATGCGCGCGAACCAGTCCTGCCCATCTTCGTCGATGATGATGCCATGCAGGCTTTGCCCTGCATTGCGGGCCTCGCGCACCGCCATGTGGCTGTCTTCGATGCCGTGCTGGCCCTCGTAGTGGTCAAGGTCGTTGGGCTTGCCGTCGGTGAGCACGATCAAGAGCTTGCGTGCGCTCGGCTGCTCCATCAGCTGTGCGCTGACATGGCGGATCGCGGCGCCGAGGCGGGTGTAGTGGCCCGGGGTCAGAGCGCCGATATTGGCGGTGATCTCAGGTGCCATGGGCGCGTCGAAACCCTTGCAGCGGGTCAGGAACACGCGGTCGCGGCGCAGCGAGGAAAAGCCCCAGATACCCAGCCGGTCGCCCGCCGCGTCGATGCCCCCGGCCAGCGCCGCCATCGCCTCGCGGGCGACGTCGATCACCGAGGTCTCACCGATGGCCGCCTCGGTAGAGCGCGACGTGTCGATCAGGAAGGCCACGGAGAGGTCACGCTCGGTCTGGCGCGCCGATTGCCAGATCCGGTCCGAGCCGCGCCCGGTGGCGGCCAGGTCCGCGCGGGCCGTCAGCAGGGCGTCGAGGTCAAGTTCCGATCCATCCACCTGCCGCGGCTGCAGGATCCGGCGCGGCCGCAACGCCTCGAACTGGCGGCGGACCTCGCGCATGCGCCGCGCATTGGGTTCGAAGGGCGTGCCGCCGGGGCGCGCGGGTGCGTCCAGCACGCGGCAATGGCCGGGCATGTAGCTGCGGCTGCGGTGGTTCCATTCCGCATAGGTGTGTTTCCCGGCAAGCGCCTCGTGATCGGCATCGGCTGGCGACAGGTCGAGATGCAGGCGCAGGCGCGTCGCGGCCTTGCGATCCTGTTTAGAGAGCGTGATCCGGTCTTGGTCGTCCGCCGCCTTCCGGGCGGTCTCGTCGTCGTCATCATCGACACTGCGGTTGATGTTCATCGACTCGACCCATGACAGGATCGACTCGAAGCGGTGGATGATGAAGCTGTCCTTCCGGTTCTGCTGATCCTGGTCCTTGCGCTCGCCCTGCTTTCGGCTGGTATGCGCGGCATCGGGCGGAGGCGCGGCCGGGTCGCCGTCTTCCTCGCCCGCCGGTCCGCCACGACCGGGCTCGGCGAAGCGCAGCCATATCGGCACGGGCGCGGCGGGCATGTAGCCGCGGGCGGTGGCGGCAGGCACGGGGGCCGCTTGCGCTCCGCAGAGCTGGTCGAGAATGGCGGCCTCCATCGCCGCCTCCTGCGCCGGGCGGATCACCCTCGGGCGCATCTCGACGCAGAACTCGGCCATTCGGATATAGCTTTCCCGCAAGCCGGGGCAGGCGGCATAGGCCGCATCCGCCGCCGCCATGTTGGCCCGGATCTGGGCACAGTCGAGGGCGGGGCCATCCACCGCGAAGTCGAACGCGCTCATATCAGAGCATGCCGCCAGCGCCGTCAGCCAGAAATAGGCGGCTCGGTTCAGGCCGGGCTCGGGAAAGGCGGCGATGAAGGGCGGCAGGCAAAGGCGCTCACCGTCGAACCGGGCGACCCATTCATGGTCCCGCTCGGCCCCCAGCTGGCGCCGCAAGGGCCGCCGGTGGCGCACCGGCGTGGCGGCCACCTCGGAGAGCTCCACCCCCGATGCCCCGCCCAGCGAGCGGAACAGCACGGCAAGGCTGGGCCGGGCCGAGGCGAGCGCAACGCTCGCCTGCGGGTAGCTCACCACCGCGCCGATCCGGCTGGCCATGTCGTGCCATAGGTTGCCGACGGTCTCTTCCGGTTCCATGAGATCGAGAAGATGCATCGCGCTCACCCGTAGATGGTTTCAACGAGATCGCGCAGCGCTTGCTGCACGTCCGGTTCATCGCTGAGCGGTTCTATGACGGCAGCCTCGAGCGCCTGTGTGACGCCCATACCGCCCGCCATCAGCGTCGCCGCATAGATCAGCAGGCGGGTCGAGACCCCTTCCTCGAGGTCCATTCCCGACAGCCGCCGGACATGCCCGGCCAGCCGCACCAGCGGCGCCACACGCTCCGGCTCCAGCCGGCTTTCGGCGGCAACCACGGAGATCTCGGTCTCCGCATCCGGAAAGTCGAAGGAGATCGACAGGAACCGTTGCCGGGTGGAGGGCTTCAGCCGCTTGAGCACGTTCTGGTAGCCCGGGTTGTAGGAGGCCACCAGCATGAAGCCGGCAGGGGCCACCAGCTCCTCGCCGGTCCGGTCGATCATCAGCGTGCGGCGCGTATCCGTCAGCGGGTGCAGAACCACGGTGACATCCTTGCGCGCCTCCACCACCTCGTCGAGGTAACAGATCCCGCCCTCGCGCACGGCACGGGTCAGCGGCCCGTCCACCCATACCGTCTCGCCGCCCTTGAGCAGGTAACGCCCGATCAGGTCGGCCGCGCTGAGATCGTCATGGCAGGCCACTGTGTAAAGCGGCTTGCCCAGCCGGGCCGCCATATGCTCGACAAAGCGGGTCTTGCCGCACCCGGTCGGCCCCTTCAGAAGAAGGGGCAAACCGTTGTCATGGGCCATCTCGAACAGCTCGCACTCGCGGCCGGTGGGCCTGTAGAACGGCAGGGTGGGCTTGTTTTCCATGTTCATCGCTCACTCTCCCGGAACAGGGTTGGCGGGCCCGGGGGCTATGACCTCTCTGCGGCGCACGACCAGCATCGAGTAGATGAACAGGAGCGCCCCGATCACCACTGCCGCCCCGGCGCCGAAGCGCATCAGGTAGAAAAGCGAGAGGCTGTCCTGCACTTCCATGTAGTAGTCTCCCACCACGCGCTGCATATGCGTCTGGATGGTGCCGGCGAAGGTCAGCACGAAGGTCATGAAGGCCATCCCCCCGGTCATCAGCCAGAAGCTCGCCATGTTGAGCACCTGGTTGTAGGGTTCGCGCTGCCGCAGCATCGGCATGGCATAGCTGAAGACAGCGAGGTTCAGCGCCACGTAGGCGCCGTAGAAGGCAAGATGCCCGTGGGCCGCTGTGATCTGCGTGCCGTGGCTGTAGAAGTTCACGCCGTGCAGCGTGTGCAGGAAGCCCCAGACACCCGCGCCGAAGAAAGCGACGGTGGAGGACCCCAGCGACCACAGCAGAGCCGCCTTGTTGGGGTGGTTCTTGCGGCCCTTCCAGACCATGACGAAGGCGAACGACATCATGAGAAAGAACGGGATCACCTCGAAGGTCGAGAAGATCGAGCCGACCCATTGCCAGTAGCCCGGCAGGCCGATCCAGTAGAAGTGGTGCCCGGTGCCGAGAATGCCCGAGAAGAGCGCCGTGGCGACGATGACATAGAGCCATTTCTCCACCACTTCGCGGTCGACGCCGGTCAGCTTCAGGAGCAGGAAGGCCAGGATCGCCGCCATCACAAGCTCCCAGGTCGCCTCGACCCAGAGATGCACGACGAACCACCAATACATCTTGTCGAGGCTCAGGTTGTCCGGGTTGATGAAGGCGAAGACCCAGAGCATCTCAAGAACGCCAATGTCAGCCAGCTTGTGTTCTCGATAGCTACCTTTTAACATAATAGGGGGCAATTGGCGTTCTTGAGCAGAGTCTTCACGGATTTCTCATCAAATTCTCTGGGCAAATCTGCCTAAAATTGGCGTAAGGATAGAGAGTCCGAGCCAAAATAGAGGATCAATCACCGACCGGTTGCCTACACTTGATGATCAGAAACGGACGCAG
>JAVKDQ010000002.1:0-8977 GCA_040222155.1 Roseovarius sp. | reverse complement strand
CGACCATCGTCGGGCTCGCGGGCGCGCCCACGCTGCTGCGCCCGGGCGGGCTGCCTGCCGAGCATGTGGAGGCGGCCCTCGGCCACAGCCTTGCGCCGCGCGTCGAGGCAGAGGCGCTCACTGCGCCGGGGCAGATGCTGTCGCACTACGCCCCGGGCGCGCCGGTTCGGCTTGATGCGACCGAGCGGCGCGCGGGCGAGCTTCTGCTAGGCTTCGGGCCGATGGGCTGCGATCTCAACCTTTCGCCCTCGGGCGATCTGACCGAGGCCGCGGCGCAGCTCTTCGCGCATCTTCACCGGCTCGACGCGCTTGGCCAGCCGATCGCCGTGGCGCCGATCCCTGAGAAGGGGCTGGGCCGCGCGATCAACGATCGCCTGCGCCGTGCCGCCGCGCCACGCGATTGAGCGCGCCGCAAGGGGCGCGCTCTTAATGCTATCGTCGATCCCGGCTTTGAGGCCGTAGCGCTGCCTGCCTTACTGGCAGCGTTTCTCGGCCTCTTCCACCGCCGCCGTGAAGCCCAGCAGCGAGAAGGTATCCTTGGTCGTCGTGCCGCGGCTCGAGCGCGCGGTGAGCACGGCATCTGTGCCGCGCTTCAGGGCGGCGATGATCTTGGCGTCATCGGCGGTGCTCGCGGGCCATGCCCATTCGCCCTCGGTGAAGAGCTCGAATTCCTGATCGTCCACCGTCACGTTCACGGTGGAGCCGCTCGCGAAGGGGTAGCCGCCGGTGAAGGTTACCTGCCCGGCCACATCCGCATCGGGGCGATAGAAGGCCATCAGCAGGATCGCGCCGCGCCGCACCGACACAACGCGGCCATCCTTGGTGTTGACGGTTTCCGTGGGCGAGGAGACCGCCCAGCATTCACGCGGGTCGTTATCCTCGAACACGCTCCACGCGGTCTTCGCCGCCACCTGGTTGGTGCTTTCTTCCTGCGCCATCGCGATGCCGGCCCACCACGCCATGAGGGCGCCCGCCGCGATGCGGAAAATTGCCTTGCTTGCCTTCGGTGATCCCATCAACTCCAGCCTCCAGCTGTTCTTAGCCTCAAATTTCTCAAGCGGCCCCGGTCGGTTGCCGGTTTTTGATTGTAGGCCGCAGGATTTCCCTCGACACTGCAACATTAGCCTGAAACAGGCGAGACATGGAAGGATCAATTGGCGAATTTCCGCGCGCGTTCACGCGGCGCGTGAGCGGTTCCGCGATCCGCAGGAAAGACAAGGACGGAATACCGAGATGACTGCAGCCGCAACATCGCCCGAGACGCTGGTCGAAATCACCCGGGGAGCGTTCCTCGACAGCCGCCACCGGGGCCATGCGGTGATCTGCGATGCGGAGGGCGGCATCGTGGAGGCATGGGGCAACCCGCAGGAGGTGGTGTTGCCGCGCAGCTCCTCCAAGATGCTGCAGGCGCTGCCCCTGATCGAGAGCGGCGCGGCGGAGGCGCATGGGCTCACCCCGTCGCAGCTGGCGCTGGCCTGCGCGTCGCATAACGGCGCCGCCATTCACACCCGGCCCGTCGCCACATGGCTCGAGGCCCTGGGCCTCGGCGAGCCCGATCTGCGCTGCGGGCCGCAGGTGCCCGATGACGACGAGGCGCGCTACGGGCTCATTCGCGCCCATGAGAGCCCGTGCCAGATCCACAACAACTGCTCGGGCAAGCATGCGGGCTTTCTGACGCTCGCAAGGCACCTTGGCGCGGGGCCGGAATATGTGGAGCCCGATCACCCGGTGCAGCGCGCCTGCCTCGCCGCCTTCGAGGAGGTGACGGGCGAGCCCAGCCCGGGCTACGGGGTGGATGGCTGCTCGGCGCCCAATTTCGCCTGTACCCTGCATGGCATGGCCCGCGCCATGGCCCGCTTCGCCGCCGCGCGCGAGGATGGTGGCACGCGCGAGCGGGCGATGGTGCGGCTCTGGCAGGCGATGTGCACGCATCCCGATCTGGTGGCGGGCGAAGGGCGGGCCTGCACCGAGCTCATGCGCGCCACTTCCCAGCCCGTGGCGCTCAAGACCGGGGCGGAGGGGTTCTTCGTGGCGATCCTGCCCGAGCGGCGCATGGGCCTCGCGCTCAAGATCGCCGATGGCAATACACAAGCCGCCGAATGCACGCTGGCGGCGCTTCTGGTGCGGCTCGGCGTGCTGGAGCCCGAGCACCCCGCGACGCGGCGCTTTCTCGATGCGCCGGTCAAGAATCGCCGCGGCATCGAGGTGGGCCGGATTTCGGCCAGCCCGAGCCTCAGGTAACCGGGTGGGCGGCAAGCCGCCGCCGCGCGCATCCCGCGTTTTTCCGACATGTTTCTGCCGATCGGCGCTCGCCCATTGCGCGAGTTGCCGCCGGCGCCCATGAAGGGCGTTTTGCGCGGCAGTCTTTCGCCGCTCTCACCCTCGGGATTCGGCCTCTTTTCGCGCCTTTTTGCCCCCGGCGCGCAGACCCGCTGACAGCCGCAGGATCCGCTTCCATCTTGCTTCTCGAGGGCGCCACGCTCCCTCCGAAAATCAAACCTGAGAAAGGGAAGTTTCACATGTTCAAGCAAGTCACACTCACGAGCCTTGGCCTTGTTCTCGCCCTGCCGGTCGCCGCGCTGGCGGAGATGAAGATGGATGCCGATGGCGACGGTTCCGTGTCCATGAGCGAGTTCAACGAAGCCATGCCGGATGCCGGGGCCGAGGTCTTCGCCGAGATCGACGCCGATGCGAACGGCATGCTGAGCGAAGAAGAGCTGAAGATGGCGCGCGAAGGCGGCGTGCTGCCTGCCAGCGAAGGCTGAGGCAGAGGGCCAGGCCGGGCGTGACGCCGGTGCGGCGCGGATCCCAGGACACCCCCATAACCCCGATACCGTGCCCGCCGGCCTGCACAGCAGCTACCACGCCCGGCCCACACCCCCGCCGTCCCCAACGGCGGGGGTGTTTTCTTGCGTTCCGCCTTGCCTGCCGCAGGGTTCTGCGCCAATCTGGCGGCGTTCTCAGGGCGGGGTGAAATTCCCCACCGGCGGTAAGGGGCCTCAAGCGCCCCAAGCCCGCGAGCGCCCCGGTTGCCAGCGTGCCTCCGGGGGTCAGCAGACCCGGTGCGATTCCGGGGCCGACGGTGAAAGTCCGGATGGAAGAGAACGCCGGGTTTGCGGAGGGGTGTTGCCTGCCGTCTTTCCTGTCGTCCTGCGCCTTGGGTGTGACAAGTGTCGATATGGAAAGGAGAAAACCCATGGCACCCACCCGTTACGCATTCATCAAGGCCAACTGGCATTCCGACATCGTGGATCGCGCGTTGGAGGGCTTCTGCGAGCTGATCCCGCGCGAGGAGGTCGACGTGTTCGACGTGCCGGGCGCGTTCGAGATGCCGCTTCTCGCCCGCGATCTGGCCCAGACAGGGCGCTATGCCGCCGTGGCCGCCGCCGCTTTCGTGGTGGATGGAGGTATATACCGGCACGATTTCGTGGCACAGGCCGTGTTGGACGGGCTGATGCGCGCCGGAATGGACAGCGGCGTGCCAGTGCTCTCGGTCTCGCTCACGCCGCATCAATACCAGGAAACCGCGCATCACGACGCGATCTTCAAGGCACATTTCGTGGAGAAGGGGCGCGAGGCGGCGCGGGCGGCGCTGATGATCGGGCGCACGCGGGCAAGCCTTGCGGAGCCTGCCGCCGCCTAACCCTCGCCGAGATAGGCACGCAGCGCGGGCGGCGGGTTTTCGAACAGCCCGGCGGTGGCCGCCGGTGGATGCGCCTGCCCGCCGTCCACGAAGATCACCTCGTCGGCCACGAGCCGGGCATCGCCCGGGTCGTGGCTCACCATCAGAACGGTGGCACCGCTTTCGCGCGCCAGATCGGCCACGAGGCCCAGCATCTCGGCCTTGAGCGCCGGGCCAAGCGCGGCAAACGGCTCATCGAGCAGGAAGAGGGCGCGGCGCTGCACCATGAGCCGCGCCAGTGCCACCCTTGCCCGCTGCCCGCCCGAAAGCGCGCCGGGTTTGCGCGCCTCGAGGCCGGATAGCCCGACGCGCTCGAGCGCCTCGGCCACCTGCGCGAGTTCGCTGGCCGTGAGCCGCAGGTTGGGCTTGAGGCCCAGCCCGACATTTTGCGCGGCTGTGAGATGGGGAAAGAGGTTTTCCTCCTGAAAGAGCATCGCCACGGGCCGGTCGCCGGGATGGGTATCGCCCAGCGGGGTGCCGTTCCATGAGATCGAGCCTTGCGTGACCGGCAGGAAACCGGCGATGGCCTCGAGCAGGGTCGTCTTGCCTTCGCCCGAGGGGCCGAGCACGGCAACGAAGCGGCCCGCTTCGACCGAAAGATCGGCGGCGAGGCGGAAATCTCCGTTTTCGATCAGGCAGTTCTCAAGCCTCAGCATGGCGGCGGCCTCCCTTGTCGAGCAGCCAGAAGAGGCCGACCGAGAGTAGCAGGAGAAGGAGCGACGCGCCTGCGGCGGCCTCCATCTGGTAGGCACCCATGAGCCGGTAGATCTGCAGGGGCAGGGTGGCGGTATCGGGGTCGGCGAAAAGCGCGATGACGCCCAGATCGCCCATCGAGAGCGCGGCGCCGAGGCCGGCGGCGAAGCCGATCTGGGCGCGCATCCGGGGCAGGAGCACCAGCCGGGTGAAGCCCCAACGGCTCATCCCGAGCGAGAGCCCGAGCCGCCCGTGGCGCGCCACCACCTCCTGCGCACGGGGCACGAGGATGCGCAGGGCGAAGGGCAGGGCCATCACCGCGTTGACCAGCGAGGTTACCGGCAGGGCCAGCGCGAAGGGGTCGGCCAGGGGGTTGATGAGGATGAACAGCCCGGTGCCGATGACGAGGGGCGAGGCGGCGAGGCCCACCAGCCCCGCAAGCTCGACATGGGCGAAGCGCCCCAGCGCCGAGGCAGCGGCGATGGGCAGAGCGAGGGCGAGCAGGATCAGCGTGCTGGCCCCGGCGACGAGAAGCGAGACGAGCGCGGCCTGCCAAACCACGAAGGGCAATGAAACAAGGCCCATCGCGCCGGATTTCAGGATCGCGGAGAGCGGTAGCAGCAGGAAGAGCGCGGCGGCGAGGATCGCGGCGCAATCGAGCGCGCAGGTGGCGTTCGTGCGCCCGTCCCAGCGGCGGAGGGGCGTGTCGAGCCCGGAGCCGAAGCCGGTGGCGCGGCTGAGCCTGAGGGCCGCGAAGGCGGCGAGCGAGGCAATGGCGATTTGCAGGGCCGAGAGCAGCGCGGCGCGGCCGAGATCGAACTCGAAGCGGAAGGACTGGTAGATCGCCAGCTCCAGAGTCGTGGCTTTCGGCCCGCCCCCCAGCGTGAGCGCGACGGCGAAGCTGGTGAGGCAGAGCGCGAAGACGACCGCGAGCGCGCCCGGCACCACCTGCCGCAGCATCGGGAATTCGATCAGCCGCAGCATCGCCCAGCCATCGACGCCGAGCTGCGCGGCGAGGCGGAACCGCTCGGCGGGCACCTCTTGCCAGCCCTGCAGGATGAGCCGGGTGGCCAGCGGCAGGTTGAGGAAAACATGAGCCAGAACAACGCCGTGCAGCCCGTAGACATGGAGGGGCGGCAGGCCTGCCCAGCCGAGCAGGGTGCTCACCCAGCCGGCGCGGCCGAAGACCTCGAGCAGGCCCAGCACCGCCACGATTACCGGGAGGATGAAGGGCACGCCCAGAAGGGCCACGAGCGCGCGCCGCCCGGTGAAGCGCCGCCGGGCCAGCGCGCGCGCCACCGGGATGGCGAGGCCCACGCTGATGAGGGCCGAGAGCGCGGCCTGCAGGAGCGTGAAGCGCAGGGCGGACCAATCGGCGGGGCTGAAGCCGCCGGGCGCCTCCGCGCGGAGCGCGACGGCGGCCAATGTGCCGAGGATCAGCGCCGCGATGAGAGCGGCGGCGCCGACCCCGGGCCAAGGGCTCAGCGGCTGAGCGCGGCGCGCCATTCGGCGATTGCCTCATCGCGCAGGGCGGCGGCGTCTTCCGGGTTGAAAAGAAGGGATTTTTCAGGCGTCACCAGCGTGTCGAACCCCTCGGGCAAGCCACCCTCGGGGGTGACGGCGGGATACATCCAGTTGGTCGTGGGAATGACCGACTGGAAGGCATCGGTAACCATGAACTGCAGAAAGGCGTCGGCCAGGTCGGGCTGGTCGGTGGAGGCGAGCTTGGCGGCCACTTCGACCTGCATGTAATGGCCCTCTTCGAAGAGCGCTGCCGCCTTGCTGTCATCCTCCTCGGCGATCAGGTGATAGGCGGGGGAGGTGGTGTAGGAGAGCACCATGTCGGCCTCGCCTTCGAGGAAGAGCCCGTAGGCCTCGGACCAGCCCTTGGTGACGGTCACGATATTGTCGGAGAGCGCCTCCCAGATTTCGGGGGCCTGATCGCCATAGGCGGCCTTGACCCACATCAGGAGGCCGAGGCCGGGGGTGGAGGAGCGGGGATCCTGGATGAGGATGGTGGCATCGCTCTCGGCCAGCGCCGCAAGGCTTTGGGGCACCTGCATTTTCTTGTCATGGACGAAGGCGAAATAGCCCCAGTCATAGGGCACGAAAACAGGGTCTTCCCAGGCGAGAGGCAGGTCATACTCGGCCTCGACGGTGTGTTCGGCGAAGAGGCCGGTTTGCTTGGCGGCGGCCATCAGGTTGGTGTCGAGGCCCAGCACCACATCGGCCTCGGAGCGCTCCCCTTCGAGCCTCACGCGGGCCAGAAGGGCCGCGCCATCCTCGACGCCGACGAGCTTGAGATCGCAGGCGCAGGTGGCCTCGAACGCCTTTTCCACAAGGGGGCCGGGGCCCCATTCGGCGACGAAGCTGTCATAGGTGTAGACGGTCAGTTCGGGTGTCTGGGCCATCGACTGGGTCGATAGCGCCGTGGCACTCAGAAAGCCCGCTGCAAATGCAAGATGTTTCATGGTCATCCTCCTTTGCGGCGCGAGGGCAAGGGCGGATGGTTCGCGTCCTTTACCTTCCCTCCGCCGGTTCTAGCCGGTTCAGGTTCAACGGGTTCGCAGATCGCATCTCAGTCCCGCCGCGTGGAGGGGACACCCCGAGGTGAGGCGGACGGTAGGACGAAGCGGCGGCGAGGGCAAGGGGGGGCGGTGATTCGATTCGAAAGGGTTAACGGCCTTGTTTTGCGGGGCGGGCCGTGTCGGTATCGCGTCGGTATCCTGTCTGTATCGCGTCGGTGCGGGGGCGTTGGGGGGTGGGGGTGACTGTGGCGGGCGGTGCGCAACGCCACCAGATGTAGACCGGCGCAACAGGGGGCGGGGATTGGCCTGAGGCGGACATTCGACCATGACGTGAGGAGCCGGGCGATGGCTGGGCCGCGGCGCGGCGATCACGCGGCGGGCTTCGCCCTTGATTCCGCGCGGGGGCGCTCAGCCGCGGCGCGGCTCTTCGCTTTCGTCTTTCTCATGGTCCTCGGCCGGTGCCTCGCTGGAGGCTGCGCCGGGCTCTTCGGCTGACGCTTCACCGGACCCCTCATCGGGCTTTGCGCCCTCTTCGGTTTCCGGGGTCTCGCGGATGTCGGGATCTTTATACTGGGTCGGATCGAACTCTTCGGGGTCGTAGGCTTCCTCGCCCTCGGCGATGCCGGTGACGCGGGTGGTGCCGGTTTCCTCGTCGTAGACCAGCCCGTAGGTGGCGCGGCCTTCGGACTTGTAGCGCCGATATTCGTGGATGCCGGCATAGACGAAGGCGAGGATGAAGGGGGAGAGGATCAGGAGGGTGACCGTTTGAGCATCCATGAGGGCGCTCCTTTGCACTCGGGTCAGGGTGTTTCGGGACCGGCGCGGGGCAGCGCTGGGCCGCGGTCCCGTCGTGTCGCAGGGTGTTCGTGCTGCCCGGGGCAGACTGTGGTGCGGGACGGGGGGATGTCAAACCGATGGCGGGGGATTGCCGCTTCCGCCCAAGGGGCGGTGCGGCGGAGGGCGACGAGAAGGCTTGTGCGGGCAGACGGTTTGCGGACAAGCTCGGGCGGAGACAACCGGAGACGTGGCAGGCCATGACAATCGCTCCCGCAGAGACCTTCCTGGCGGCCTTGACGGCGGATATTGCCGCCCGCGCGCAGGGCGACGACCGGCTGATCCCCTTCGTCGAGGCGTTGCGCGCCATCGACCCGGCGCGGCAGCGCTACGGCGCGGCGGCGGCGCTTGACCATCCGACCATGGCGCATCTGCCGGAGGCGCTGGGCGCGGCGCATGGCTCTGCCCTCGCAGCGGCGGCGGCAGATGTGGCGCGGGTGCTGCGGTGGTACCAGGTGTTCCAGAGCGGGGGCGAGACGCCGGCTTCGCTGGTGGACGGGATGCTGGCGGCGCAGGTGGCGGGCAATATCGGCATGGTCGAGAGCGAGACGCTGCGCTGCGGGTTGTTTCTGCTGGCGCCGGGGCTGCATTACCCGCTGCACACGCATGGCGCTTCGGAGATCTATTATGGGCTCTCGGGGGAGCTGGAGCTGGCTTACGGGCTCGGGGAGGGCGGGTTTGCGCTTGGCCCCGGTGCGCTTTCGGTGACGCCGTCGCACCGGATTCACAGCCTGACGACGGGGGCGGCGCCGGTTTTGCTGATCTACCTGTGGATCGGCGATCTGGATGCGCCGAACTGGTGGTGGCGGCAGGGGGCCGATGGCGCGTGGGCGCGGGCGAAGTGGGTGCGGATGCCGGATGCCTCGTGGCGGCGGGAGAGCGAGGAGGCGGTGACGGAAGCGGTGATGGCGGAGGCGCTGGGGCGGGGGCGTTCTTGATCGGACCTTTGAAAGCTTGGTGCGGAGCCGCGCGATGGCTGGGCCGCGGCGCGGCGATCCGACAGGTGTTCGGCAGGGCTTTATGTCAGCCACATCCGAAAAAGATCGGAGCGGCGCGCTGACCTCACCCAATCGCCGGGCCGTGGGGGCGGCCCAGCGATCGCGCGGCGGGGCTGCGCCCCTTGAGTCCGCGCGGTCGCGCACTGCTTCATCCGTCTTGCTTCCGCTCGCGGGTGTCACTCACTCTACACCCCCCCAACTTCCCCAACCCGCCACTCGTAAACCGTATCGAGCGCATCCGA
>JAVKDQ010000001.1:0-22719 GCA_040222155.1 Roseovarius sp. | reverse complement strand
GCCGAATGAACCGCCCAGAGGGGCACAACCGAAGGCCGCTTCCCGGTGCGGGCAGGGGCGGAAAACGGGCCAGAGCGCCCGAGACAAGATGAGGAACGAAAACATGAGCGATATCGCAGACCGCGTGAAGAAGATCGTTGTGGAGCATCTTGGTGTGGAAGAGGACAAGGTGACCGAGAACGCCTCGTTCATCGACGATCTCGGCGCGGACAGCCTCGACACGGTCGAGCTGGTCATGGCCTTCGAAGAGGAATTCGGCATCGAGATCCCCGACGATGCGGCCGAGACCATCCAGACCTTCGGCGACGCGGTGAAGTTCATCTCGGAAGCCTCCTGAGCCCACGCTCGGAGCGAACAGTTTCGAAAAGGCCCCTGCCGGCGCGGCGGGGGCTTTTTTGTTGCGCCGGTTCCCGCCGGGCCGCGTCAGCTGCGCCGGTTCCTGCCGGGCCGTGTCAGGTGCGCCGGTTCCTGCCGGCGACGGGGAGGGAGCCGCGAACGGGCCCTATCATGCCGATTTGGAGATATACCCGCGGCGCGGTACCCTCTAGGCACGGGCCTGTCCGCCATATCGGGCGGGGACAGCCGAATCAGAGGGTGTTTCTCCATGATCATCTACCCCACGCTTGAACTCTATAACGGCAAGGTCGTGTCGCTCACCCGCGGGCGGCTCGCGGAGCCGGTCATCTGGCATGTCGACCCGATCGAGACGGCGAAGAAATGGGCCGCGGCGGGCGCCGAATGGATGCATGTCACCGACATCAACGCGCTCGCGGGCGATGGCGACAACAACGAGCTGACCGAGACGATCATCCGCAAGGCAGGCATCCCCGTGCAGCTGGGCGGCGGGTTTCGGTCGCGCGAGTCGGTGACCCGCTGGATCGACAAGGGCGCGGGGCGGATCGTGATCGGCACGATGGCGGCGCATGACCCCGAGCTGGTGAAGAGCCTCGCCAAGTACCACCCCGACCAGATCGTGATCGCGGTGGATATCTTCGACGGCTCGGTGATGACCGAGGGCTGGCGCACGCGCAGCGCCTTCGCCCCCGAGACCTATGTCGCGGCCTTCGACGACGCGCCGCTCTCGGGGCTGATCGTGACCGATATCGACGCCGACATTCTCGACACCGATGGCAGCATCGGCTTGATCTCGGGGCTCGCGGCCAAGACACGGCACAACGTGATCGCGCGGGGCACCGTGCGCACCACCGACGACGTGGCGCGGCTGAAATACGTGCCCAACATCGCCGGCACGCTGATTGGCCGGGCGCTGCATTCGAAGGACGTGGACCTTGCGCGCGCGCTCGCCATCGCCTCGGAAGAAGGCGAGCCGATCGCCGAATTCCAGTAGGCGCGCCAGACGGATAGGAGGAGGGGCGCCGTGCCGGGCGCCCCTTTTTCGTTGGGCTTGCTCCCCGGGGCAAAGGCGGGTTATGTGCTGCGGGCGGAATTGAGAAAGGGCATACCATGCGTCGAGTAGTCGTCACGGGTCTGGGATTGGTCACGCCTCTGGCCTCGGGCGTGGAGGAGACGTGGTCGCGCCTTCTGGCGGGCGAGTCGGGCGCGGGGCCGATCACCCGGTTCGATGCCTCGAACGTGATTACGAAATACGCCTGCGAGGTGCCCCTCGGCGATGGCAGCGACGGCACTTTCAACCCCGACCACTTCATGGAACCCAAGGAACGCCGGAAGGTGGATGACTTCATCCTTTTCGGCATGGCCGCCGCGCAACAGGCGGTGGAGGATGCGGGCTGGACGCCGGAAGACGAGGAGAGCCGGCTGCGCACTGGCGTGATGATCGGCTCGGGCATCGGGGGCCTGCGCTCCATCGAGGAGACGACGCTGCTCATCCGTGACCGTGGCGTGCGGCGGGTGTCGCCCTTCTTCATCCCCGGCGCGCTCATCAACCTGATCAGCGGGCAGGTGGGCATCCGCTATGGCTTCAAGGGGCCGAACCATTCGGTGGTGACGGCCTGCTCGACCGGCGCGCATGCCATCGGCGACGCCTCGCGGCTCATCCAGCATGGTGATGCGGACGTGATGGTGGCGGGCGGCGCGGAGGCCGCGATCTGCGAGATCGGGATTGCGGGCTTCAACGCCTGCAAGGCGCTTTCGACCAAGCGCGAGGACAACCCCAAGGCCGCCAGCCGCCCCTATGACGCCGACCGCGACGGGTTCGTGATGGGCGAGGGCGCGGGCGTGGTGGTGCAGGAGGAATACGAGCACGCCAAGGCGCGGGGCGCCAAGATCTATGCCGAGATCCTGGGCTACGGGCTTTCGGGCGACGCCTATCACATCACCGCGCCGAGCGAGGATGGCGATGGCGGCTTCCGTGCGATGCAGGCGGCGCTGAGGAATGGCGGGCTCGATGCCTCGGAGGTGGATTACATCAACGCGCATGGCACCTCGACCATGGCCGACACGATTGAGCTGAAGGCGGTGGAGCGGCTTCTGGGCAATGCGGCCGGCAATGCCACGATGAGCTCGACCAAATCTTCCACCGGGCACCTTCTGGGGGCCGCGGGCGCGATCGAGGCGATCTTCTCGATCCTCGCGGTGCGCGACCAGGTGGCGCCGCCCACGATCAACCTCGACAACCCGGCGGTGGAGACGCCGCTCAACCTCGCGGCCAATGCCAAGCATGAGCGCGAGGTGAAGGTGGCGATGTCGAACAGCTTCGGCTTCGGCGGCACTAATGCGAGCCTCTGCGTGGGGGCCCTGCGCTGATGTGGCGGCATATCGCCTCGAACTTCCTGACCTTTCTCGTTGTCGTCGTCTTTCTGCTGGCGGGGCTGATCCTGTGGGGGCAGACCCAGTATAACAGTGCGGGGCCGCTCGAGAGTTCGATCTGCCTGCGGGTGGAGCGCGGCAGCAACATGCGGGCGGTGTCGCGCGAGCTGGAAGAGCGCGGCGCGATCACCAGCGGGATGCTGTTTCGCGTGGGGGCCGACTATACCGACAAGGCCGCGCAGCTGAAGGCCGGAAGCTGGCTTCTGCCCGAAGGCGCGAGCATGGCCGAGGTGACCGACCTCATCACGCGGGGCGGGGCCAGCACATGCGGCACCGAGGTGGTGTATCGGATCGGGGTGACGCAGGTGCGCGCCGAAGTGCGCGAGCTCGACCCGCAGACGGAGGCCTATCGCGAGGTGGTGGAGTTCGACCCCACGGCCGAGGGCGAGGCGCCGGCGGAATATCGCGAGGTGACCCAGCAGAACGACACGCGCTACCGGATCGCGGTGGCCGAGGGCGTGACGAGCTGGCAGGTGGTGAACGGGCTGAACGCGATCGACGTGATGTCGGGCGAGATCGACGGTTTGCCGCCCGAGGGGAGCCTTGCGCCCTTCGGCTGGGAGATCGAGAAGGGCGACGACCGCACCGGGTTGCTCTTCGAGATGACCGAATTGCAGAAGGAGCGGCTGGCCGAGGCCTGGGCCGCGCGACCGGCGGAGAGCCCGCTGAAAGACCCCTCGGAGGTGCTGATTCTGGCCTCGATCATCGAGAAGGAAACCGGCGTGCCCGAAGAGCGGCGCACGGTGGCGAGCGTCTTCCTCAACCGGCTGGAGCGGGGGATGCGGCTGCAGACCGACCCGACGGTGATCTACGGCATCACCAAGGGGCAAGGCACGCTGGGCCGGGGGCTGCGGCAGAGCGAGCTTCGGCAGGCAACCCCTTACAATACCTATGTTATCGAGGGGCTGCCGCCCACGCCCATCGCCAACCCCGGCGAGGCGAGCCTGATGGCGGCGGTGAACCCGGATGGCGCGGATTACCTCTTCTTCGTGGCCGATGGCACGGGCGGGCATGCCTTTGCCCGTACGCTCGACGAGCATAACGCCAACGTGGCCCGCTGGCGCCAGATCGAGGCCGAGCGCGCCAACGACTAGGGTGCGCGCCTCGGGGGGGAGCTTAACGCAAGGTTGACGCGGCGCGCGGTGATTTGCATGAGAATCGCCGTGCAACACGTTGACTTTACATCACAAAAAACCTATTCAGCCTGAGCCGGAAGATGCCGGGGTTCGGCGTGCCACCAGGCATGCCTGCCGTGCGTTTCTCTGTTGGGAGGGGAACCCAACTGGCACCATGTGGAGCGCAGGCGGACTTCATGACAGTGATCTCTCTGGATGACGGGCCCTCGGGCCTCAGCACCTCCATTTCCGCGTTGCAGCGGCAACTGGCCGACATGCAGGCGGAATTGCAGGACATCTACGAGCGCATCAAGGATGGAGAGTTCGACCAGCTGAAGAACGCCGCCCGCGCCACCACCGAGATCCGCCAGTGGTTGAAGATAGCCATGGAGGCGGAGGTACAGCTTGAACGACGCACGAAGAGAGAGAAGGGCATCGCCTACGAGTATGCAATCGACTTCGGCGAGGCCCGGGCTGCGGTTTGCCGCCAGCTGGATCGCCTCCGAAGGGCAAGAGGCGCAGGATGAGTTTCTGGCCGCGTTGACGCCGGAGGATCTGCTGGCGTTGCAATACCTGTTCGAGTTCTGGGCGATGGAGCATCAGCTTCCGCCCGAGGGCGCGTGGCGCGCGTGGGTGGCGCTTGGCGGGCGCGGCGCGGGCAAGACGCGGGCGGGCGCGGAATGGGTGCGCGCGATGGTCGAGGGGGCGCTGCCCCTGCAGCCGGGCATGGCCGGGCGGGTGGCGCTGGTGGGCGAGACCTACGAGCAGGTGCGCGACGTGATGGTGTTTGGCCAGAGCGGCATCATCGCCTGTTCGCCGCCCGACCGGCGGCCGCATTGGGAGGCCTCGCGGCGGCGGCTCGTCTGGCCCAACGGGGCCACCGCGCAGGCCTTCTCGGCGAGCGACCCCGAGAGCCTGCGCGGGCCGCAATTCGATTGCGCCTGGGCCGACGAATATGGCTGCGCGGCCATAGACAAGGGCACCAACCAGCCCAACAAGTTTCTCGACGCGAAATCCTCCGAGTCGAAACTTCCGCATCACTCCAACGGGATGCGCGACGATCTTATCCAGTTTCAATATCTCCGCGCGATGGCCGGTTACTGGAACGATCCGGCCAACAACCCCGTCTCGGCCGAATATGGCGGCCCGATGATCGACATGGATCACGCCTATGTCTGGGCGTGGGATGCGCGGCCCTATCCGTTCTTTCCCAATGACGGCGTGCTCTGGAGCGATGCGCCGAACCATGCGCGCGGGCACTGGGTAACCGGGCGGCTTTCGTCGTGGCGGCTGGCCTCGGCGGTGGAGGAGACCTGCCGCGCGGCGGGGCTCGAAGCGATCGACACAGAGGGCCTGCACGGGCTGGTTCGCGGCACTCTCGTCGAGCAGGTGGCCGAGCCGCGCGCGATCCTGCAGCCGCTTATCCTGCGCCACGGCTTCGACGCGGTGGAGCGGGGCGGGGCGCTGCGCTTCCGTCTGCGCGACGGCCGGGCCGATCATGCCGTCGATATGGAGCGGCTGGTGCGTAACGGCGAGATCGACGGGCTCATCGAGGAGACGCGCGGCAGCGCCGCCGAGCTTGCGGGCCGGGTGCGGCTGCGCTTCATCGAGGCGGATGCCGATTTCGACATCATCTCCGAAGAGGCGATCCTGCCCGATACCGCCAACCGCGCCGTGGCCACCTCGGAAATCGGGCTCGCGATGACCCGCGCGGAAGGGCGGCAGACCGCCGAGCGCTGGCTCGCGGAGGCGCGGGTGGCGCGCGACAGGGTGCGCCTGACCCTGCCACGCTCGCGTCTGGGCCTCGGCGCGGGCGATGTGCTGGCGCTGACGGAAGTGGGCGGCGAAGGCCTCTTCCGCATCGACCGGGTAGAGATGATGGCCCATGCCCAGACCATCGAGGCGGTGCGGGTGGAGCCCGAGAGCTACGCGCCTGTGCCGTTCGAGCCGGTGCCGGGCAAGCTCCGCGCCTTCTCGGCGCCCGCGCTCCTCGCGCCCTTCTTCCTCGATCTGCCGCTCATCACCGGCAGCGAAGTGCCGCACCAGCCTTACGTTGCGGTCAGTGGCACGGTCTGGCCCGGCTCGGCGGCGGTTTACACCTCCGACGAGGAGAGCGGCTTCACCCTCGACAGGATCCTCGAGGCGCGCACGCCCGTGGGCATCACCCAGGGCCCGCTTCTGCCCGCCGCCTCGGGCCTCGTCGATCGCGGCGCGCCGCTCGCGGTGAAGATGCTCCACGGCACGCTCGAGAGCGCCTCGCAGATGAAGCTCCTGAACGGCGCCAATCTCTGCGCGATCAGCGATGGCAGCCCCGGCAACTGGGAGCTCCTGCAATTCGCCGAGGCCGAGCTCGTGGGCCCGGGGCTCTACGCGCTCGGCCACCGCTTGCGCGGGCAGCTTGGCACCGAGCATGCCGAGCCGTGGCCCACCGGCTCCTATCTCGTGCGGCTCGACGGCACGCCGCAGCAGCTGGGCCTGCCGCAATCGGCTCTGGGGCTCGACCGCTATTACCGGGTCGGCCCGGGCAACAAGCCGGTCGATGATGCCTCTTACGTGCAGGCGGTGCTGGCCTTTCACGGCACAGGCCTGCGCCCGCTCAGCCCGGTGCACCTGCGTGCCGCGCGCGGGGCAGGGGGCGCGCTGGAGCTGTCATGGATGCGCCGCACCCGCATCGGCGGCGACAGCTGGGAGATGGCGGATGTGCCCTTGGGCGAGGAAAGTGAAGCCTATCACCTGCGCGTAATGCAAGGCGCGGCCGTGCTGCGTGAGGTGACGGTGACAAGCCCCGCATGGAGCTATGGCGCGGCCCTTCAGGCGGCCGATGGGCTTGCGGGGCTCTTCCAGATCGAGGTGGCGCAGGTCTCCACCCAATACGGGCCGGGGCGCTATGCGCGGCTCAGCTTGAGCGCCTGATCACCTGAGCGGACTGTCCGGCGCTCACCCCGTCGCGCACTCCACGCACCGTGTCGCGGCGGGGTCGAGCCGCAACCGCCCCGGCGCGATCTCCTCGCCGCACTCCTCGCAATAACCGAACTCGCCTTCATCCATCCGCGCCAGCGCCGACTGCAGCCGGCGCCGCTCGGTCTCCCGCCGCCCCGCCGTGGCGCGCGCCATCGCCTGGTTCTGCAGCGCGTCCATCCGGCTGAGCCGCCCCACCGCCTGCTGGTCGAGCTCTACCGTGGCCTTCCCGGCCTCGCCGCGCGTGTCATCCTCGTCGAGCGCGCCGAGGCGATGGGCGATCAGGGCGCGGAACTCTTTCACGTCTGCGTCATTCATTCCCCTGAACCTCGTCATCACGCCTTTGCATTTTACGCGCCATGCCTATCTGGTATAGTCGAGCCACGTGCAGAGGAGCAACGCCATGGCCAAGACCCACGCAAAACTCGCCGAGCTCGACCCTGTCTGGGCCCGGATCAAGACGGAAGCGGAAGAGGCCGTGGAAAGCGAGCCGCTCCTCGGCGGTGTGGTGCATTCCTCGATCCTGCACCACAAGACCTTCGACTCGGCGCTGGCCTACCGGGTATCTATGAAGCTCACCTCCAACGAGATGTCCGAGCAGATCCTGCGCGAGATCTGCGACATGGCCTATACCGAGGATGCCGAGCTCGGCATTGCCGCCCGCGCCGACGTCGTCGCGGTCTATGACCGCGACCCGGCCTGCGACCGCTTCCTGCTGCCGATGCTCTTCTTCAAGGGCTTTCAGGCGCTGCAGGCGCATCGCGTGGCCCATTGGCTCTGGAAAGAGGGCCGCCGCGATCTCGCCCGCTTCTTCCAGATGCGCGCCTCCGAATGTTTCGGCGTCGATATCCACCCGGCCGCCCGCATCGGCAAGGGCATCATGATCGACCACGCCCATTCCATCGTCATCGGCGAGACGGCGGTGGTGGGCGACAACGTGTCGATGCTCCATTCCGTCACCCTCGGCGGCACCGGCAAGGAAGAGGAAGACCGCCACCCCAAGATCGGCGACGGCGTGCTAATCGGCGCGGGCGCCAAGGTGCTGGGCAACATCAAGGTGGGCCATTGCAGCCGCATCGCCGCGGGCTCCGTGGTGCTGCAGGAGGTGCCCCCCTGCAAGACGGTGGCGGGGGTGCCCGCGAAGATCGTGGGCGAGGCGGGCTGCGACCAGCCCTCCGTGGCGATGGACCAGCTCCTCGGCGTGCGCGGCAGCGACGAAGGCTGACACCCCGCCAGCACGTCATTCGGCCATGCAAGGCGGCGCAGCGCAGGCGCCGCCTTTTTCATGCCTCGCGCGGTTGCGGCCCTCTCGTTTCGCACCCCGCTCGCGCCATTCCGGCCGGCCCGTTTGACCAAGAGGCACATCTGCAACGGTTTTCCGCAAGGGCCGCGCATCGCCCCCCGCCCGCGTTGACAAGTGCCTTCGCGACATGCTCGGTTTTGGGAATTTCTGAATAAACCGGACTATTTACATGTTGAAACTCCCCGCCGCCCTCTGCGCCGCCACCGCCCTCTGGGCCTCTCTCGCCCTCGCCCAGCCCGCGCCGCAGGAGGCCACGAGCCCCTTGAGCCCCGAGACGGAGGTCGAGACCCCGCTCTCCTTGCGTGGCGACCCGGTGGTGCAAGTCGACGGCGGCACCCACCATGCCTGCGCGCTCCTGCAATCGGGCCGGGTCTTCTGCTGGGGCAGCAACGAGCGCGGCCAGCTGGGCGACGGCACCACCACCGACAGCCTCAAGCCGGTGCGGGTCAAGCGGCTGCGGGATGTCGTGCAGATCGCCGCGGGCGGCTTTCACACCTGCGCGCTCAAGCGGTCGGGCTTCGTGGCCTGCTGGGGGATGAACAACACCGGCCAGCTCGGCGACGGCACCGATGACGACAGGCTGCTGCGCACCCGCGTCAAGCGCCTCGGCAACGTGCAGCAGATCGCGGCCGGTTTCGGCCATACCTGCGCGCTCAAGACCAGCGGCCGCGCCGTCTGCTGGGGCCACAACATCAACGGCCAGCTCGGCCTCGGCTACATCTCCATCGAGGAGCCTCTCCGCAAGCGTGTCGAGGGGCTCGAGAACCTCACCCAGATCGCGGCGGGCACCTTGCATACCTGCGCCGTCGATACCGCCGGCCGCGCCTTCTGCTGGGGCTGGAACGCCTATGGCCAGCTGGGCGACGGCACCACCGAAGACAGCCTCCTGCGCACCCGCGTCCGCCGGCTCTCCAACATCGCCGAGATCGACGCCAACGAAACCCATACCTGCGTGCGCACCGAAACCAGCCTCGCCTTCTGCTGGGGCGAGAACGGCTCGGGCCAGCTCGGCAACCGCAGCACCGACGACAGCGCCTTCCGCGAGCGCGTCGCCCGCCTGCGCGATGTCACCGACGTGACCACCGGCAATTCCTTCAGCTGCGCCACCCGCAGCAACGGCCGCGCCTTCTGCTGGGGCAACAACTTCTACGCCCAGCTCGGCGACGGCACCCGAGACAACCGAACGCTGCGCACCCGTGTAAAGCGCCTCGGCCTACCGTAAGCGCAGGCGCCGCGCACCCGTTTCGATTGACAGCTCGGCCGGGAGCATGCTCTCCTTGTCGCGCATAGATTGTAGACGGATTTTTGCCATGCAAGTCTTTCGTGCCGCAACCTTTTTGGGGGTGATCATGATCTTCACGGGGTTGGATTCATCGTCGGCCATGGCGGAAAAAACATCGCTCGGCATTGAAGAAAACTTAGAATTCCTGGTGCGCACGGGCGACTCCGTGGTGCAGATCGATACCGGTCGCTCCCATGCTTGCGCGCTAGGTCAATCGGGAAGGGTTTATTGTTGGGGGTGGAACGATAACGGACAGCTTGGAAACGATGACGTCGATGTCACCACCATACCTAAGATGGTTAAAAAACTAACTAACATGAAGCAAATAGCGGTCGGAAGCAATCATTCCTGCGCACTTCAAAATAGCGGAAAGGTGTATTGCTGGGGAGACAACAAATATGGACAACTCGGGAATGACTCATTTGCTGATAGTGTGATCAGAGTACGTGTGAAAACTGCCCCTAACACAACCCAAATATCGGCAGGAGAATATCACACTTGCATGGTGAAAGAGAATGGCCGCGCGTTTTGTTGGGGATACAACTATTTTGGCCAAGTAGGAAATAAAGAAGGCGGCGTGCGCTACAGCATTCCGCAACGCGTCGCCGGGAATAACTCCTTTACTCAAATATCGGCTGGTTACGATCATACCTGTGCCTTGGGAAACGAAAGTCGCGTCTATTGTTGGGGCGATAATTTATTCGGTCAAGTTGGCAGTTCAAGCAGCACCCGAGGGCCCGTTGAAGGGCTTGAGAGGATCATCCATGTGTCTGCAGGTAGTGATCACAGTTGTGCTGTTCGCGACGACGGTGTGGCATTCTGTTGGGGCTACAACCGCTACGGTCAACTAGGAAATGGCACCTATTCCTTCACCGAGCGTCCGACACGCGTGTTAAAGCTTTTTGATGCAACCAAAATAGAGGCCGGATACCACCACACATGCGCTTTGAAGGAAAATGGCTATGCGGTTTGTTGGGGTGAGAACGTGTGGGGCGCGTTGGGTGATGGAACAACGAACGACAGACCTGCGCGTATACGAGTTAAGCGGTTGCGCGACTTGATTGGCGTATCTGCGGGCGATGGCTTTACCTGTGCTGCTCGAGTGGATGGGAGAGCTTTCTGCTGGGGCACAAATCGCTTAGGTCAGCTCGGAAATGGCAAAGTGGGTTACACCAGCATCCGCTCTCGCGTCAAAAACCTCGGCCCCTAGCCACCGCGTCACACACGCTTGACACGTATCACGCGGCTGTGATTCACTTTCCTCAACGAAAACAAGAACAATTTGAGGAAGAGCATCATGCCGCAGTTGCGCCGTCTGGCGAGGGCCGGGCTTTGGGGGCTCATGGCGGGGCTCGGGCTCTGGGCGGGCGCGGCGCTGGCCCAGTCCGGTGCGGAGGCGATCACCGCGGCCCCCGAGGTGCAGCCCGATGCCGCCACGCGGTTCCTCAAGGGGTCGCCCGCCACGCGCGTCGCGGCCGGATATGATCATAGCTGCGCCGTCGAGCTCGGCCGCGTCTGGTGCTGGGGCGCCAATGGCGACGGGCAGCTCGGCAACGGCACCACCACCCCGAGCGCCGTGCCGGTCGAGGTTCCGGGGCTCACCCGTGTCACCGACATCGCCGTGGGCGCCTATCACAGCTGCGCCCTGCGGGCCACGGGCGAGGTCTTCTGCTGGGGGTTCAACCTCGCGGGCCAGCTCGGCAATGGCAGTTTCACCGCCTCCGCCAGCCCCGTGCAGGTGCGCAGGCTCGGCGAGGCCATGCAGATCACCGCCGGCTGGGGCCATACCTGCGCCCGGATGCGCGGCGGCGGCGCCTATTGCTGGGGCCTCAACGAAGACGACCAGCTAGGCGATGCGAGCGGGCGCAACCAGCCCTTCCCGGTGCGGGTGAAGCGGCTCAACGACGTCATGAAGATCGTCGCCGGCAACCGCCACAGCTGCGCGATCAGCGCCAGCCGCGAGGCATGGTGCTGGGGCGCCAACGAATATGGCAAGCTGGGCGACGGCACCACCACATGGCGCGCGCTGCCCAAGCGGGTGAAGCGGCTGGCGCGGCTGACCGACATCGTTGCCGGCACCTATCACAGCTGCGCGCTGCGCGAGGATGGCTACGTGTTCTGCTGGGGCCGCAACAACCGCGGCCAGCTCGGCGACAGAACCGTCACGAACAGCCCCTTCCGCACCCGCGTCAACGGCCTCAACGACGCGCTCTCCCTCGCCACCACCGGCGCGCATACCTGCGCGCTCACCCAGCGCCAGATCGTGTTCTGCTGGGGCGCCAACGAGAGCGGCCAGCTGGGCGACGGCTCCACCGCCTCCACCCCGTTCCGGGTGCGCACCGAGCGCCTGCGCGAGGTCATCCACCTGTCGGTCGGGCAGGGCCACAGCTGCGCGGTGCGCCATTCGGGCCGCGTCTTCTGCTGGGGCGAGGGCCGCACCGGCCAGCTCGGCAATGGCGAGTTCCGCCAGCGCCCGCGCCCGCAGCGTGTGACGGGGCTCGGCGGCTAGCCCCGGCGCGCATTTCCGCCCCGCCTCCGCTTTCGCGAATTGACGCGCCTTAGCACTTCGCCCTACGCTTGACACCGAGGCAGGGGCCGAACGGGCCTTTTTGGGGGAAAATTGATGATTCGACGGCACCTGTCTGTCGTCATGGCCGCGTTCATGGGCCTGGCGACCACTCTGTCCGCGCAGGAGGCACCGGACACCACCACGCCCGATGCGCCTGCCCTGCGACGGGCCGATGTGATCGACGCCGGCGCGTTTCACACCTGCGTGCTCACCCAGCGCGTCTTCTGCTGGGGGGCCAACACCAGCGGCCAGCTGGGCGACGGCACCACGCAGAACCGCGCCGCGCCCGTGCTCGTCACGGGCCTTGGCCGCGACGTGGTGCAGATCACCACGGGCGCGAACCACACCTGCGCGCTTCGCTCCAACGGGCGGGCGCTCTGCTGGGGCTCCAACACCTTCGGCCAGCTGGGCGACCGCACGACCACCTCGAGCAGCACGCCGGTTCTCGTCCGCGGGCTCACCTCGATCGGCCGGATCGTGGCGGGCGAAAACCACACCTGCGCCTTCGACTCCTCTCGGGCGAAGGTTTTCTGCTGGGGGGCCAATTTCAAGGGCCAGCTCGGCGACGGCACCACGCAGAACAGCCTCGTTCCGGTCCGGGTCAAGCGCATCGACCTGCTCAATTCGACGCTCGATGGCGGCCTCGTCTCCACCGGGGAGCATACCTGCGCCCACCACAATTCCGGCCGGTCGGTCTGCTGGGGCAACAACGACAGCGGCCAGCTCGGCAACGGCACCACCGATAACAGCTCGCTGCCCGTGACCGCCCGGCGCATGAACCAGGCCATCCTCGCCACCGGCGGCCAGCACAGCTGCGGCATGAAGGCCCTGCGCAACAACAAGGTCTTCTGCTGGGGTCTCAACGCCACCGGGCAGCTGGGCGACGGCACCACCACCAACCGCGCCCTCGCGGTGCCGGTCAAGCGGCTTGGCCGGTCGATGGTGATCGGCCTCGCGGCGGGCAGCGCCCATACCTGCGCGCTCAAGATGAACGAGCGGGTGGTCTGCTGGGGATGGAACAGCAGCGGGCAACTGGGCAACGACACGATCTCGCAGAGCCTCTTTCCCGTCCGCGCGAGAGGCATTCCGCGCCCCGTCCAGATCGCCGCAGGCAACGTGCACACCTGCGCCGTCACCCTCACGGGCCGGGCCTATTGCTGGGGCAACAACGATTTCGGGCAGGTCGGCTCGGGCGATTTCGACACGCGCCGTTACCTCTCGCCGGTCAGGGTGCCGGGCTTCGGGTCGTAACGCGCGGAGGGCCTCCGCCGCGATCCCGAGTCAGAGCGCGGGGTCGCCGTTCAGGCTTTGCTGCTTCTCTTCGTAGCGGGCCTTGCGGGCGCGCTTGAAGGCGAAGACCTCGTCGCGCGGGGTCCAGTTGTAGCGGGTGTCGTTGCGCACGATGTCCCAGAAGAGCTCGCCGCCATTGCGCCACGGGTCGAGCACGATGCTGTCTTCCATCGCATCGCCGCGCCGCCCGAGAATGGTGGTGGAGTGCTCGAGCCGCAGGCTGTCGTAGTTGGCGATGGCGCGGTGAATCTCCAGCGTGCGGAAGCGCTCCTTCTGCAGCCGGTCGTCGAGGTCATGCGCCCAGTGCCAGCAGAGCCCGCGCGGCTTGGTGCCGAAATTCACGGCCGTGTTATGGGCGAGCGGCCCGCTGGTGATCTCGTATTCCACCACAAGCTGGTCGACATAGGTGTAAACCACGTAGGCCGCGCGCTGCGCCTCTTCCGGGTCCACGCCGGGGCCGAGGTTCAGAAATGCCTGCGTGAGCTTGGCGATGTCGGCCGCGTTGCGCCGCGCCGAGGCGTCGTAGAAGGCCTGGTCGAAAGTCTTGCCGTAGCGCGCCAGCCGCGCCGAGCGCAGCGCCACCGCATCGGGGATCGACACCGGCGAGGCCACCACGTTGGTGCTCACCGTCTCCAGCGCGGCCGAGCTCGAGGAGACCGGGTCGCGCGAGACGCTCTCCATCCCCGTGGCAGGCGCGGGCGCCATCGACATGCTGCCCTGATCGGGCACATCGGAACAGGCCGCGACAAGGCCGAGCGCAAGAACGGGCAGGGCGCGCGTGAGCAACACTTTCATCGGTATTGGAATCCCCAGTGATGGAATTGGCCGTGAAGCTACCCAGCCTGCCCGGGAATGTCGATAAGCGGGGGGCGAAATGCGCGCCGGGGTGGCCGGAGCGCATCAGTTTGCCGCGGTTCTGCGGGCCCGGCGAGGGTTCAGCGGCGGGCCGAGTGGCGGGTCAGGAGAGCTGGTCGTAGGCCTCGATGGCCTTCACGCCATACATGTAGCCCGGCCCGCCATTCATCACCACGCACACATTCACCGTCTCCGCCACCTCGTCGCGCGTGGCGCCGGCGGCGATGGCGGCCTTCACATGAAAGCCGATGCAGTCGTTGCATTGCTTCGAGATGCCGATGGCCAGCGCGATCAGCTCCTTCTCCTTCGTGCCGAGCGCCCCCTCGGCCAGAGCCGCGTTATGCAGGTCGCGAAACCCCTTGGCCGGGCCGGGGTGCTCGGCGCGGAAGGGCTGCAGGATCGAGTTCGTATGGGCAAGGGCCGCTTTCCAGTCCATCTGGCGTCTCCTTTGGGCATGACCTGCGCCCGTGGTAGCGCGCCCCGGAGCCGGGCGAATTGCGGCAGGTCAAACCCGGCGCATGAAAAAAGCCCCGGGCGGCCTTGGCCCGGGGCTTCTCCGTCTTGCCGAAGGGCGCGACGCTCAGGCGAGCATAACCATCGGGTTCTCGAGGTTCTGCACGATCTGCTCCAGCAGCTGCGCGCCGAGCGCCCCGTCGATCACCCGGTGATCGACCGAGAGCGTCACCGACATGACCGTCGCCACCGTCAGCTCGCCATCCGCACCCACCACCGGCTTCTTCACCCCCGCGCCCACGGCGAGAATGCCGCCATGCGGCGGGTTGATGACCGCGTCGAAATTGTCGATCCCGAACATCCCGAGGTTGGAGATGGCGAAGCTGCCGCCCTGGTATTCCTGGGGGCTGAGCTTGCGGTCGCGCGCCCGTGCGGCCAGGTCCTTCATCTCCGCCGAGAGCGCCGAGAGCGATTTCATCTCCGCATCCTTCAGCACCGGCGTGAAGAGCCCGCCCTCGATCGCCACGGCCACCGCCACGTCGGAGGCCTTCATCTTCAGCACCCGGTCGCCTGCCCAGACGGCATTGCAATCGGGCACCGCCTGCAGCGCCAGCGCCGAGGCCTTGATGATGAAGTCGTTCACCGAAAGCTTCACGCCCCGGCCCTCGAGCTGCTTGTTGAGCTGGCCACGGAACTTCAGCAGCGCATCGAGCCGGATATCCCGCCGCAGGTAGAAATGCGGGATGGTCTGCTTGGCCTCGGTGAGCCGGGCGGCAATGGTCTTGCGCATCCCGTCGAGCTTCACCTCTTCGTAGTCGCGGCCCTGATACATCGCCGCCACCTGGTCGGCCGAAGGGCCGGCAGGGGCAGGCGCGGCGGCTGCCGCGGGCTTGCTCTCCGCCGCCGGCGCGGCCTTGGCCTCGGGCGCGGCCGCCGCACCCGGCTGGGCGCTCTCCACATCGGCCTTCACGATCCGCCCATGCGGCCCCGAGCCCTTGATCTGCGCAAGGTCCAGCCCCTTCTGGGCGGCGATCCGGCGCGCGAGCGGCGAGGCGAAGATGCGCTCGCCGTCGCTGCCCTTGGGCGCCGCCGGGGCAGGGGTCTCGGCCTTGGCGGGGGCATCGGCAGGCGCTCCGCCGCCGCCGCCTTCCGGCATCGCGGCGGGTTTCTCGGGGGCGGGCGCACCGCTTCCGGCGCTGCCGCCGCCCGCGGGCGCCTTGATGTCATCCGCGCTCTCGCCCTCTTCGAGCAGCACGGCGATGGGCGTGTTCACCTTCACCCCCTCGCTGCCCTCGGCCACGAGGATCTTGCCGATCACCCCTTCGTCCACGGCCTCGAATTCCATCGTGGCCTTGTCGGTCTCGATCTCGGCCAGCAGGTCGCCGGAGGCAACGGTGTCGCCCTCCTTCACCAGCCATTTGGCCAAGGTGCCCTCTTCCATCGTGGGCGAGAGGGCGGGCATGAGAATTTCTGTCGGCATCGCGTCTCTCTCCTTACCGGTAGGTCACTTGGCGAACGGCCTCGAGCACTTCCGCCGTGGAGGTCAGCGCCAGTTTCTCGAGATTGGCGGCATAGGGCATGGGCACGTCCTTGCCGGTGCAGTTGATCACCGGCGCATCGAGATAGTCGAAGGCCCGCTGCATCAGCACCGCCGAGATGTGGTTGCCGATGGAGGCCACCGGCCAGCCCTCTTCCACGGTCACGCAGCGGTTGGTCTTCATGACCGACTTGATCACCGTGTCATAGTCGATGGGCCTCAGCGTGCGCAGGTTGATCACTTCCGCGCTCACGCCGTCCTCGGCCAGCTTCTGCGCGGCTTCCAGCGCATAGGTCATGCCGATCCCGAAGCTCACGATGGTCACGTCCTCGCCCGCGCGCTCCACCCGCGCCTTGCCGAAGGGGATGGTGAAATCCTCCATCACCGGCACCTCGAAGCTCTTCCCGTAAAGGATCTCGTTCTCGAGGAAGATCACCGGGTTCGGATCGCGGATCGCGGTCTTCAGCAGGCCCTTGGCATCGGAGGCCGAATAGGGCTGCACCACCCGCAGGCCCGGCACCTGCGCATACCACGCGGCGTAATCCTGGCTGTGCTGGGCGGCCACGCGGGCGGCGGCGCCGTTGGGGCCCCGGAAGACGATCGGCGAGCCCATCTGCCCGCCCGACATGTAAAGCGTCTTCGCCGCCGAGTTGATGATATGGTCGATGGCCTGCATCGCGAAGTTGAAGGTCATGAACTCCACGATGGGCCTGAGGCCCCCCCAGGAAGCGCCCACGCCGATCCCGGCGAAGCCGTGCTCGGTGATGGGCGTATCCACCACGCGCTTCGGGCCGAACTCGTCGAGCAAGCCCTGGGTGATCTTGTAGGCGCCCTGATACTCGGCCACCTCCTCGCCCATGATGAAGACCGTGTCGTCGCGGCGCATCTCCTCGGCCATGGCCGAATTGAGCGCCTCGCGCACCGTCATCGTCTTCATCTCCGTGCCCTCGGGCCAGTCGGGGCTGGCATCCGGGGCAGGGGCCTCGGGCTTTTTCGCGGCGGCAGGGGCCGACGGCGCGGCAGGGGCCGCGCTCGCCTCTGGTGCGGGCGAAGAGGGCTCGGCAGAGCCCGAAGAGCCGGCATCGCCCATGTCCTCGGCGCTCTCGCCCTCTTCCAGCAGCACCGCGATGGGCGTGTTCACCTTCACCCCCTCGGTGCCTTCCGCGATCAGGATCTTCCCGATCGTGCCTTCATCCACGGCCTCGAATTCCATCGTTGCCTTGTCGGTCTCGATCTCGGCGAGGATGTCGCCCGAGTTCACAGTGTCGCCTTCCTTCACCAGCCACTTGGCCAGCGTGCCCTCTTCCATCGTGGGCGAGAGAGCGGGCATGAGAATTTCAGTTGGCATCGGTCTTGGTCCTCCTCACGCGTTCTGCGGCGCCACGTCGGCGATGATGTCTGTCCAGAGCTCCTCCACCGCGGGCTCCGGGCTCTCCTTCGAGAAATCGGCAGAGGCGTTCACCACCTGCTTGATCTCCTTGTCGATCGCCTTGAGGTCGTCCTCGGTGGCATGCTTGCCCGCGAGCAGCAGGTCGCGCACATGCTCGATGCAGTCCTTCTCGTCGCGGATCTTCTGCACCTCCTCGCGGGTGCGATACTTCGCCGGGTCAGACATGGAATGCCCGCGATAGCGGTACGTCTTCACCTCGAGAATATAGGGGCCCTCGCCCGAGCGGCAGTGCGCCACGGCCTTCTCGCCCGCATCCTTCACCGCCAGCACATCCATGCCGTCCACGGCCTCGCCGGGGATGCCGAACGCCTCGCCGCGCGTGTAGATGTCCGGTGTCGAGGTCGAGCGCTTCTGCGAGGTGCCCATCGCATACTGGTTGTTCTCGATCACGAAGATCACCGGCAGTTTCCAGAGCGCCGCCATGTTGAAGGTTTCGTAAACCTGTCCCTGGTTCGCCGCGCCATCGCCGAAATAGGTAAAGGTCACGCGCCCGTTCTCGAGGTATTTGTCGGCGAAGGCGAGCCCCGCGCCCAGCGGCACGTTGGCCCCCACGATGCCGTGGCCCCCGTAAAAGTGCTTGTCGGTCGAGAACATGTGCATCGAGCCGCCCTTGCCCTTCGAATAGCCGCCCTCGCGGCCTGTGAGCTCGGCCATCACCCCGTCTGGGTTCATCCCGCAGGCCAGCATGTGGCCGTGGTCGCGATAGGTGGTGATCCGCTTGTCGCCCTCTTCGGCGGCGGCCTCGAGCCCCACCACAACCGCTTCCTGCCCGATATAGAGGTGGCAGAACCCGCCGATGAGCCCCATGCCGTAGAGTTGCCCGGCCTTTTCCTCGAATCGCCGGATCAGGAGCATGTCCCGGTAGTAGGATTTCAGCTCCTCGGCGGAAACATTTGATTTCTTTGCTGGTTTCTGGGCAGCCATAGACGCCCTCCTCTCTCGCGGCAAATATAGTTTAGCGTTAAACTATTATTATCACGGGAAAGGTGTTTCTGGCGAGAGGAAATTTGACGCAAGGGCAGGGCGCGCGCCTGCCATGCGCCCGCCGCGCATCTGCGGCACGCGGGCCGCAGGGCCTGTCTCAGCGGATGACGATCTCGTCGGCGCGCAACATCCCCAGCACGTCGCGCGCCTGCTCGTCGAGCAGGTCGAGGTCGAGATAGCTGTCGGAAAGGCGGCGGGTGAGGTTCTCCATCCGCGCCACGTCCTTCGCCAGCAGGTCGAGCTGCGCCTGCAGCGCGCGCTCCTCCGCCTCGATCTCGGCGCGGCGGAAGATGCCGTAATCGCCCTGCACCGCGGCAAAGGTGAAATAGCCGCCCACCATGAGCGCCAGGAGAAAAAACACGATCGCGCCGAAAGCCGGGCGTTTGCGGTGGGTCATCGGGGTGCCTGCTCTGCCTAGTCGCGCCGCCTCTTTCCGGGCGGTCGCGGGCACTCTGCCACAGGTGATTCGCTTTGTGAATCCCCTTTCTTTCCCGAGGCCTTGCGCGTTAGCATCCCGCCGAAGGGAGACCCGCCATGCCAGATCTGCCCCCGCGCGCGGCGCTCGCCACCCACGAGGTCGAAAACCAACCCGCAGCACAGGGCGATCTCGACCTCTGGGCGGGCGATCCGGCGCTTCAGACCCATGCCGCCGCACGGGGCGCGGATGCGCGCCATCTCGCCGGTTATGGCGCCATGATCGGCCGCGAGGCCATGCGCGCGGCGGGCCGCGCCGCCAACCGCCACCCGCCCGAACTCCTCCGCTTCGATGCCGGCGGGCGCCGGCTCGACGAGGTCCGCTTCCATCCCGCCTACCACGACCTGATGCGCGCCGGCATGGGCGCAGGCTATGCCGCGCTCCCGTGGGAAGGTGCCAAGGGCGGCCACGCCACCCATGCCGCCATGGTCTATCTCACCACGCAGGTCGAGCCCGGCACCTGCTGCCCGATGACGATGACCTATGCCGCCGTCCCCGCCCTCAAGGCTACCCCCGCGCTTTTCGAGGCATGGGTGCCCAAGCTCACCGCCCGCGGCTACGACCCGGCCATGAAGCCCATCGCCCGCAAGCCCGCCGCCACCATGGGCATGGCCATGACCGAGAAACAGGGCGGCTCCGACATCCGCGCCAACACCACCCGCGCCGAGCCCGACGAGAGCGGCGCCTACCGGCTCCACGGCCACAAGTGGTTCTGCTCCGCGCCCATGTCCGATGGCTTCCTCACCCTCGCGCAGGCCCCCGGGGGGCTCACCTGCTTTCTCGTGCCGCGCTGGCTCGAGGGCGAGCGCAACGCCATCGAGATCCAGCGCCTGAAGGACAAGCTTGGCAACCGCGCCAACGCCTCCGCCGAGATCGACTATACCGGCGCCTTCGCCTGGGCCTTGGGCGAGGAGGGCGCGGGCGTGCGCACCATCATCGAGATGGTCCATCACACGAGGCTCGACACGGCGATGGCCCCCGCCGGGCTCATGCGCGCGGCCCTCGCCGAGGCCGCCCATTGGGCCCGCCACCGCAGCGCCTTCCAGAAAAAGCTCGTCGACCAGCCGCTGATGCGCAGCGTTCTGGCCGACCTCGCGCTCGACTGGGAGGGCACGCTCGCGCTCGGGCTGCGCGTGGCGCAGGCCTTCGACGGCAAGGGCGAGGCCAATGCCGCCTTCGCCCGCCTCGCCGTGGCGCTTGCCAAGTTCCTCGGCAACAAGCTCTGCCCCAATCTCGTCTACGAGGCGATGGAGGTGCTGGGCGGCATGGGCTATGTCGAGGATACCGCCCTGCCGCTCCTCTACCGCGAAGCCCCGCTCAACTCGATCTGGGAGGGCTCGGGTAACGTGATCTGCCTCGATATCCTGCGCACCCTGCGCAAGGCGCCCGCCGCCGGCGAGGCGCTGGCCGCCGAGCTGGGCCGCGCCTCCGGGCAGGACAGCACCTTCGACGCGGCGCTCAAATGGCACATGAAGCGCTTTCCCCGCCTGCCCGAGGAGGCCGAGGCGCGCTGGTATGCCGAATCCCTCGCCACGCTGCTCACCGCCGCCGCGCTGATCGAGAGCGCGCCGCAGCCGGTGGCCGAGGCCTATGTCGCCACCCGGCTCGGCGGCGCGCGGGGCAGGGTGGCCGGCGCCATCGGCGCGGTGGATCAGAAGGCGATCCTCGCGCGGATCGGGGGCTGAACGACACTCATGCGAGACGCCGCGCGATTGCCGGGCCGCTCCCACGGCCCGTCATGTCGGAGACATGCCTCTGTCATGTTCGCCCGGCGGCCCTGCGGGCCTTGAGTCTGCGCAGAAAACCCAGACAGATCTCAGGCCAGGTGAATGTTGAACCGTGCCCTTATCGCCTTGTCGGTGATCGGGTCGAACCGCGCAGCGGCAGGCTCGGCGAGGATCTGCTCCTTCCGCGCGATCGCCACCTTCACCAGATCGGGGCGGTCCTTCTCCACCCATTGCTTGGGCGAGGTGCGGTCGCCCAGCGTCGGGTAGACATAGTCCCGCTCCATCCGTGCCAGCGTCTGCCCGGTGCCAAGGTAATGCCCCGGTCCGCCAAGGCACACCTCCCGGATCTGGTCGAGCGCCAGCGTCTCGTCATCCACCTCGATGCCGCGCACGCAGCGCAACGCATGGCCGATGAGATCGTCCGACAGAATGAGCGACTCGTGGCAGAAGCCCAGCAGCGAGGCATGCATCCCCGCCGCCTCGTACACCATGTTGAGCCCCGAAAGCCCCGCCATGACATTCGAGCACATCGCCTCCCAGCCCGCCTGCATGTCGGGCAGCTTGGCATCGGTGATCCCGCCCACCGCGCCGCCGGGCAGCCCGTAGAACTTGTGCATCTGCGCGCAGCCCGCCGAAAGCAACGCCTGCTCGCCCGAGCCGCCCGTCATCGCGCCCGAGCGCAGGTCGAGCCCGAAGGGCCATGTGCCAAAGATCGCCGGCGCGCCGGGTTTCACCGCGTTGACATAGACCAGCCCCGCGAGGCATTCGGCCACCGATTGCACGATGGCCCCGGCGATGGTCGAGGGCGTGGTGGCTCCCGCCATGCCCGCCGAGAGCAGCAGCACTGGCATCCCGCCCTCGATGCACTGTTCCATCACGATGCAGGCCTCGGTGGCGAATTTCATCGGCGGAACCACGAAGCAGTTGGAATTGCTCACGAAAGGCCGCGCGCGCCACGCCTCTTCGCCGCCCGCGATCATGTGCAAGAGCTCGAAGGCATGGGGCACGTGCGAGGGGTCGGAGAAGGAGGTGCCCACATGCTTGGTGGTGCCTCCGCAGCAGGCATAGATCGTGTTGAGGTCCATCTCGAGGTTGTCGAGCACGTCGCGCGGCACCATCGGGCGCTGCAGGAAATGGATGTTGTCGAGCCGGTCGGTGATCCGGGCCGCGTCGTGGAGATCCTGCAGCGTGCTGTCGCGGAAGTTGCGGCCCTCCACATCCACCATGCTCACCGCCGCGCCGGCGGTGCCGTAATGCACCCGCGCGCCCGAAAGCGTGAGGTCGTGGCGCGGGTCGCGGCCATAAAGCGTGATCTCGCGCGAGGCGGTCTCGAGCGCCTTTGCCACCACCTCACGCGGAAAGCGCAGCCGGTTGTCGGCCCCGAGGATCGCGCCCGCGCGGGTGCAATGCTCCACGCCGCTCTCGGGCGCATCCGCCAGCCCGATCTCCTCGAGCGCAAGCAGCGCGGTTTCGTGGATCTTCTGGATATCGGCCTCCGACAGCACCTTGAGGCTGTCGCATTCCATACCGGGGCGAATGGGGCGGTTGATGTCGAGGGCGGGCGCAGCACGGCTGGCCCGGCGCGCTGCACGTCCACCGGCACGGCGAGGGGTAAGATCGTTCATTTTTCTAAATCCTTGATGGGCATGTCCGTTTCAGAAGGGCAGAGCCTTCACGGACGTCCACGCGCCGCCATGCCCCGAACCGCACCGATGGTGCGCTCAACAAGCACGGCTTTACAGCGTGGCAGCATGGCCAGATCCTCTAAGGTGAGAAAATGCTGCCCCGATTCCATGTCGGAATCTGTCTCAAAAGCGACGCATGTCGCTTTTGAACCCTTCGCCGGCGTCGCGCGCTCTCAGGCCTCGAGCTCGGTCGCCAGTTCGATGATCGAGCCCATCGCGCCCACCAACGCCTCGTCATCCACGGTGAGC